>DAINSB010000037.1:0-16136 GCA_036741535.1 Caproicibacter sp.
GCCGCGCATCTACCAGATCGTCGAGGAGATCAACCGCCGCTTCTGCGCCGGCATGCACGCGCGGAACGTCGACGGGTACAAGGTCGGGCGCATGGCGCCGTGGAACGACGGATACGTCAAAATGGCAAACCTCGCGGTCGTCTCCTGCCACAGCGTGAACGGCGTCTCGAAGCTGCACAGCGAAATCCTCAAAAGCAGCGTGTTCCACGACTTCTATACGGAGATGCCCGAAAAATTCACCAACGTGACGAACGGCATCGCGCACCGCCGCTGGCTGTGCCAGGCGAACCCCGGCCTCGCCGCCCTGATCACGGAGCTGATCGGCGACGGCTTCGTGACGGACGCGTCGCTCCTTTCCGGTCTGATGGAGTACAGGGACGACCCGCAGGTCCTGAAAAAAATGGCCGGGATCAAGCGGAACAACAAGCTGCGCCTCGCGGAGTATATCAAGCGCGAGAACGGCGTCGAAGTCGACCCGGACTCCATCTTCGACGTACAGGTCAAGCGCCTGCACGAGTACAAACGGCAGCACATGAACGCGCTGCAGATCCTTTCGGACTACCAGCGCCTGTGCGAGAACCCGGACCTCGACTTTGCCCCGCGCACCTACATCTTCGGCGCGAAGGCCGCGCCCGGTTATTACGCGGCGAAGCAGATCATCCGGTTCATCGTCGATCTTGCGAAGACCATCGACGCCGACGAACGCGTCAATAAAAAGATGCGTGTTGTCTTTCTGGAAGACTACCGGGTCACGCTGGCGGAGCTGCTGATGCCGGCGGCCGACATCAGCGAGCAGATCTCCCTCGCGGGCACGGAGGCCTCCGGCACGAGCAACATGAAGCTGATGATCAACGGCGCGGTCACGCTCGGCACGCTCGACGGGGCGAACGTCGAGATCCGCGAGGCGGTCGGCGACGACAACATCATCCTGTTCGGCATGACGGCCCGGCAGGTCGGGGAACTGAAAAAATCCGGCTACAACCCGCGCGTCTTCGCCGACAACAACCCGGTCATCAAAAAGGCGCTGGAGGCGGTGGACGCGGGTTTCTGCGGCGTCAGCTTCCGCGACATTGCGGATTCGCTCAAGAACAGCGACCCGTATCTGGTGCTGGCGGATTTCGCCTCCTACGCGAAGGCGCGGGAAAAATCGGCGCGGCTGTACTCCGACCCCATCGCGTGGCAGCGGATGTGCCTGGTGAACGTGGCGCAGGCCGGACGCTTCGCGGCGGACCGCGCCGTACGGGAGTACGCGCGGAACATCTGGCACGCGGAGCCGGTGCCGGAGCCGGAACCCAGAAAGCCGCGGTCTCCGCGCCATGTTTAATTCTCGGAACCCGGCTTTCCGCTCGCCGGTGGGCGCGGTGGCCGCGGGGACCCCGGTCCATTTCAAGATCACGCTCCCGCGCGACCTGCACTGCTCCGCGGCGCGCCTCGTCGTGACGGCGGACGCCACGGGCGCGGAGCAGGCGGCCGGAGCCCGGTTGGTGTCCGGCATGTTCTGGTGCGGGATGAACGGCGACCAGTACGAGTTCTGGGAATGCCATTTTACGCCCCCTGCGCCGGGGCTTTATTTCTACTCCTTTTCCATCGACACCTGGCGCGGCACGCTCGCCATTGTGCGGGACTGGGGCGGCGAGGGCGCGCTGAGGCGGGAGGGGCCGCCAACCGGGCTCCGGGTGCCAACCGGGCTCCGGTCGCCGGCCGCGCAGGCGCTCTGGCAGCTCACAGTGTACGACCCCGCGTTTTCCGTACCTCAGTGGCTGCGGGGCGGGGTGATCTACCAGATCTTCCCCGACCGGTTTTTCTCTTCCGGCGAAGCGAAGAAAGGCGTGCCCGCCGACCGGCAGCTGCACGGAGGGTGGGGCGAGGAGCCCGACTGGCAGCCGAACGCGCAGGGGAAAATCACGAACAGCGACTATTTCGGCGGCGATCTTGCGGGCATCCGGCGGAAGCTGCCGTACCTGAAATCGCTCGGCGTGACGTGCCTGTACCTGAACCCGATCTTCGAGGCGCACTCCAACCACCGGTACGACACGGCGGATTACACGAAGATCGACCCGCTGCTCGGCACCGAGGGGGATTTTAAAGAGCTGTGCGCCGCGGCGGCGGCGTGCGGCATCCGCGTGCTGCTCGACGGCGTGTTCAACCACACGGGGAGCGACAGCGTCTATTTCAACCGGGAGGGACGCTACCCCGGGCCGGGAGCGTACCAGTCGAAGGACTCCCCGTATTATCCGTGGTATCAGTTCAAGAACTGGCCGGACGATTACGTGTGCTGGTGGGGGTTCAAGACCCTTCCGGACGTGAACGAGTGCGACGAAAGTTTCAGCGCCTATATCAACGGACCAGATGGGGTGATCCGCAAATGGCTTTCGCTCGGCGCCTCCGGTTGGCGGCTGGATGTCGCCGACGAGCTGCCGGACCGCTTCCTCGAGGGAATCCGCAGGGCGGCCAAGGCCGAAAAGAGCGACGCCGTCGTCGTGGGCGAGGTATGGGAAGACGCCTCCAACAAGGTCGCCTACGGACAGCGACGGCGTTATCTTCTGGGCGGTCAGCTCGACAGCGTGATGAACTACCCGTTCCGCGGTGCGGTGCTCGGCTTTTTGACGGGCACGGACGCCGCGGCCATGATGGAGCAGATCCTCGCCATCCTCGAGAATTATCCGCCGCAGGTCGTCCATATCCTGATGAACAACATCGGCACGCACGACACGGAGCGCGCGATCACCGCCCTCGCGGGGGAGCCGGCGAACGGGCGCGGCCGACGCTGGCAAAGCGCGGCCCGCCTGACGCCCGAGCAGCGCGCCCGGGGCCTTTCGCGGATGCGCCTGGCTTCGCTGATGCAGTTCACCCTGCCCGGGGTGCCGTGCGTCTATTACGGCGACGAGGCGGGCGTGGAGGGGTACCGGGACCCGTTCAACCGCACCTGCTACCCGTGGGGACACGAGGACGCGGGCCTCGTGGAATGGTACCGCCGCCTCGGCCGGCTGCGCGCGCAGTGCGCGTGCCTCGCGGAGGGAGATTTCTTCCCGGTGGCGGCGGACGGCGACCTCATGGCCTACGTGCGGAAAAATGAGAGCGGCGCGCTGCTCTGCGCATTCAACCGCGGCGAAGAGCCGAAGACGCTGACGCTCACGGCGGAATGGCAGGGCGCGCAGGCGCTTTTCGGCCCCGCGCCGGACGCGCGGAACCGGCTGACCGTGCCCCCAATTGGCTGCGCGGTTTTGCAGGCGCAGGCGGAACGGACGGTGTCCGCGCCAAAAACCGGGGACGAGGGCTTCGCCCATGATAGGTAAAGTCTCTTTTTGTCTTGACTTTCTGCCAGAAAAAGGTATAATTTGACTTGCAGGATACAATAAAATAAGAAATGCAATGCAGGAACAGGCGTTGAAGCACCTGCCCCCTGCAAACGGAGAGCCAGCTCCGTCTGCAACCGAGTAATCGGCACATTGCGGAAATATTATACCTCTTTTTCGCCTTTTTGTATAGGGGGATTATGAGAGGTTTCGCGGTGCGTTTTTACGGGCGTTGCGTATGGATGAAGAATCCGTATGCGGCGCCATTTTTGTGTCCTGCGGCAGGCGGCGGCCAGGTTGAGAGGAAAACGACGCCCGCCCACCGGCCGTCGCCTGCCTTGTTTCGTTTTCGCCCGTCAGAGGGGTCGCCGCCCGGGGCGGCGCACCTGCCGGGAGTTGCCCCCGACTGTCCGGGCAAAAGAAAGCCTTCGATTTTCACCGGGCGATATGCCCGGCCGTTCGTGCAGGCTGTGCCTGCTAGGCGTAGGTGTCGAGGATGTTGCCGACGGTGGTGCTGTTCAGGTAGCTCTGGTAGCTGTTGACCGGGCCGGTGGACGAGGGCGCGCTGATCTGCTTTTCCGCATAGGCGAGCGTGGCGTCCGTACCGGCGTTGACGGTTTTGAGGAAAACCGAAGAATCGGCACTGCCGGACAGGATGTCGGCGGCGCTGCTGCTGCCGAGCGTGCTTTTCAGCACGTCGTAGGCGTTCACGTCGACGTTCTGGAGCTGGCTGGTCTGGAATACCTGCTGCGCAAAGCCGTCCACGCGCGGCAGGTACGCGAAATCTGCGCTGCCGCTCTTCTCGAGGGCCTGGTTCGCCGCGCTCACGTCCGTGATGCCGTAGTATTTTTCGGAAATCCCGGATGTATCGGGCATATCGGTGTAGCTGCCGCTTTGGCTCAGCAGGTAAGAAGAGTAGAGCTGCTGGGCAAGACTGAGTGCCGTCAATCCCATGGCGATCCCTCCTTCTGAAAACAATGCCTTCTACTACAGGTATCGGCACAAAACGGCCGTTGTTTAGGCAATGAAAAATGAAATTTTACGGTTTGCTCCCGCTGTTGCTCTTGGCGGTGAGGGACTCCACGTCGATCCGCACGACGGCGGTGTGCGCGAAGACGGCGGGGTCGAATTCCGGCGCGCCCTCATAGCCGTAGTGGCGCATGACGCGCAGCAGCCCTTCGGATTTTTCGGCGGGGTCCACGACGATCACGGCCCGGCCTTCTCCCATTGCGCTTTCATATTCCGCCGTCCAGCTGCAGGCTTTTTCCGCCTCCGCGATCTTGAGCAGGCGGTCGGCCGCAAAGCAGACCTGCGGATTTATGCGGATGATGTCGAGCTTTCTGCCGGAAGAGGCGCAGTGGAAGTACAGCGCGGTCCCGCCCGCGCCGGGGCGGATGCCGAAGCTCAGCGGCACGACGTAGGGCCTGCCGCCGTCGCAGAGGCCGAGGTGCAGCACGTTGCAGCGCCGCAGGATTTCGAGCTGCTTTTCGGGTTCCGTGATCTCTCTGTCGCTTCTTCGCATAACGCGCTCCTTTCGCCCGCTAAAACCGGACTTTTTCATCGATATAGCGTTCCAGCTCGCCGACGGCGATGCGGTCCTGCTTCATGGAGTCGCGGTCGCGCACGGTCACGCAGCCGTCCTCGCCGCTCTGGAAGTCGTAGGTCACGCAGAACGGCGTGCCGATCTCGTCCTGGCGGCGGTAACGCTTGCCGATGGAGCCGGTGTCGTCGTAGTCCGCCGTGAAATGTTTGGAGAGCTCTTGGTGGATCGCCTGCGCCTGCTCGCCCAGTTTTTTGCTCAGCGGCAGCACCGCGCACTGGAACGGCGCGAGGGCCGGATGCAGGTGCAGCACCGTGCGGGTGTCCTTTTCGTCGAGCTTTTCCTCGTCGTAGGCGTCCACAAGGAACGCGAGCGCGACGCGGTCCGCGCCGAGCGACGGCTCGATGACGTAGGGGATGTAGCGTTCGTTGGCTTCGGGGTCGAAATACTCGAGGCTCTTGCCGGAGTGCTCCTGGTGGCGCGAGAGGTCGTAGTCGGTGCGGTCGGCCACGCCCCAGAGCTCGCCCCAGCCGAACGGGAACCGGTATTCGATGTCCGTCGTGGCCTTGGAGTAAAACGACAGTTCCTCTTTCCCATGGTCGCGCAGGCGCATGTTCTCCTCCGTCATGCCGAGGTCGAGCAGGAACTTTTTGCAAAAGTCCTTCCAGTAACGGAACCAGTCGAGATCGGTGCCGGGCTTGCAGAAGAACTCGAGCTCCATCTGCTCGAATTCGCGCAGGCGGAACAGAAAGTTGCCGAACGGGATCTTTTTCCGCGTGGTGCGCTGCACGTTCGCAAAGTTGACGAAAATGCCCTGCGCCGTCTCCGGGCGGAGATAGATCTCGCTCTTGGAATCCTCCGTCACGCCCTGATAGGTCTTGAACATCAGGTTGAACTGGCGGATGTCCGTGAAGTTCTCGCCGCCGCAGTTCGGGCATTTGATGTGGTTGTCCCGGATGAACGCCATCATCTTCTCGTTGCTCCAGCCGTCGGCGGGCTCCCCGGTGAAGGCCTCGATCAGCTTGTCCGCGCGGTGGCGGGTCTTGCAGTCGCGGCAGTCCATCAGCGGGTCGGAAAATCCGCCCACATGGCCGGAGGCGACCCACACCTGCGGGTTCATCAGGATGGCCGAGTCGAGCCCCACGTTGTAGGGGCTCTCCTGGACGAACTTTTTCCACCAGGCGCGCTTCACGTTGTTTTTGAACAGAACGCCGAGCGGACCGTAATCCCATGCGTTGGAAAGCCCGCCGTAGATTTCGGAGCCGGCGTAGATGAATCCGCGGTTCTTGCACAGGGCGACGATCTGGTCCATTGTCTTTTCGGTAGCTTGCATGTTCCATTTCCTCCGTTGCGGAGCCGCCGGCCGCGGCCCGCATTTATTTTTTTCTGAAAATGATCAGTTTGCTGAAAACGTAGTTGATGACGACGACGACGACGTTGTCCGCGACTTTGGAGAGAAGTTTGTTCCAGCCGCAGACCTCGATCAGGAGCCAGAGGCACGCGTAGTCCACGCCGAGCGACAGCAGGCGCGCGCCGGTGAACTCGGCCAGCTCGCGCCAGAAGACCCCGGCCCGGAAACTTTTGCTTTTGAAGACGTACAGCTTGTTCGTCAGAAAAGCGAACAGCACCGCGAGGATCCACGCCACGATGTTCGCGGCCTGCCAGCTCCAGCGCAGCACGCCGTTGCAGAGCTGAAAAACGCCGATGTTGATCAGCGTCGTCAGGATGCCGAAAACGAGATAGGAGAGCATCTCGGGCGTCGTAAAAAAGCGCCACAATTTTCTGATCGTACCCACGCCAACACTCCGAATCGTTAAGATGATACCAGTTTACCATCCCGCTGCCCGGATTTCAAGTATGGCGTGTCGCCACTGCCAGGCCGCGCCGGTTAGAGCTATGGAAAAAACAAGCCGGTTCCGGCGCGAGAGTCGGGGGACACTCCCGGAGACGCATTCTCGTCCGCGGGAGCGGTTCCCAAAACACTCGCGCCAGTCGCAACCCGGAATTTTCACGCAGCAAAATGGCGCGGCCTGACCGCGCGGGCACCGCGCCGTTGACAAAAGAAAGGGCGGCTGATACAATCATTTCAGATCGGGAAAATTGTCCGGCTGTGCGGAACGCCCGGGGGAAGCCGGTCCCGGGGAAATCTGAGACGAAAGGGCGAACATCTTTATGGAGAAGAAAGTACGCAGAAAAACCGACGGCATGCCGCTGTATCTCGGCATCGCCGGAGCGGCCCTCATGGTGATCGCGGCCATCCTGCAGTCGGGACCCACGCAGGCATACACCGCGTCCGTGTACGCCAAACTGGGCGCCACCTACCATCCGATGACCGTTTATGCGACCTCCATCGGCGGCCTCCTCGTCGATCCGGGGGTTTTCCTGGTCCTGCTTCTGGTGGGGGCTGGCAAGCCCAGGCGCGGCAGCGCGTTCGCCGTCGTGTGGATCGTGATCTCCGGGCTTTCGGTCGTGTCGGGGCTTTACAGCCTGTTCGCGTCATCGCAGCAGGTGCAGGATATAAAAAATCTGTCGGCCGCCATGGTGCCGGGCGGGTACTACCTTTACGCCTCGCTCGGGCTTCTGGGGAGCCTGTGCATTCTGGCCTGCTGCATCGTGTTTCTGAAACGCCTGCACACACCCCCCAGGCCGGAAGACCTGCCTCCGGCAGCCTGAGCGGCACGCCCGAGGGATGCGCTTTTGGCGCGTAAGGCGCTTTGCGCCCTCAGCCTTTCTTTTGCCTGGCGGGCGGCTGGCAGATCAGGTAGGCGTAAATCTCGAACAGAACGCTGATCAGCAGCAGGAATACCATCAGGTAATGGAGCCCCGTCAGAGTGACGGAACCCAGGAGGGCGGTCTTCACCGCGCTGAAAAAACAGGCGCCCGCCACGGCGTCGAAGGCGCACAGCACGGCGCCGGTGCCGAAGTTTTTCCGCTCGCGCAGCGTGAACAGGAACCCGACGGTCAGCACCGGAAGCAGCAGGGACAGAAAGGCGTAGGCCTGCGCGTCGGGGGAAAAGCCGAGCGCGTCGTAGCGGCGCGCCAGGTCGAAAGCGTTCAGATAGTTTCCGTCCTGCTGCGCCCGGCCCATCGGAAGGAACAGAAGCCCCAGGCAGACGGCCTGCAGGATGCAGATCCAGATTTTCGACTGCTTTTTTGTCACGGGAAAAGCCCCCTTCAAAAAGATTCCCCCGCGTGTTTCAGCGGGGGAACGGGAACTCAGCCGGGGAAGAGATTATCTTGCGGCTTTGGCCCTTTTTTCTTTGATGGCTGCCTGGGCAGCCGCGAGGCGCGCAATCGGCACGCGGAACGGCGAGCAGGAAACGTAGTCGAGGCCCGCGAAATGGCAGAACTCGACGGAAGACGGGTCGCCGCCGTGTTCGCCGCAGATGCCGAGGTGGATGTCCGGCCTGGTGGCGCGTCCGTCCTTTACGGCCATCTGAATCAGCTTGCCCACGCCGACCTGGTCGAGGTGCGCGAACGGATCGGATTCGTAGATCTTCTTCTCATAGTACGAGTCGAGGAACTTCCCGGCGTCGTCGCGGCTGAAGCCGAAGGTCATCTGCGTCAGGTCGTTCGTGCCGAAGCTGAAGAACTCGGCTTCCTTCGCAAGGTCGCCCGCAGTCAGGGCCGCGCGCGGAAGCTCGATCATGATGCCGATCTGGTACTTCATCTTCACGCCCGCGTCGGCAATCAGCTTATCGGCTGTGGCAACAATGGTGCTCTTCACATATTTCAGCTCTTTGAGCTCGCCCACCAGCGGGATCATGATGCGCGGCTCGATGTTGTATCCCGGATGCGCCTTGTTGACGTTGATGGCGGCGTTGATGACGGCCGTCGTCTGCATTTCGGCGATCTCAGGATAGGTGACGCACAGACGGCAGCCGCGGTGGCCCATCATCGGGTTGAACTCGTGCAGGCCGCTGATGACATCCTTCAGGTGCTCGACGGTGATGTTGAGCTCCCCCGCGATCTCGCGGATGTCGGATTCCTTCGTCGGAAGGAACTCATGCAGCGGCGGGTCGAGGAAGCGGATGATGACCGGGCGGCCCTCCATGGCGGTATAGATGCCCTCGAAGTCGCCCTGCTGGTACGGCATGATCTTCGCGAGGGCCTTTTTGCGTTCCTCGACCGTCTCGGCGACGATCATCTCGCGCATGGCCTTGATGCGGGTGCCCTCGAAGAACATGTGCTCGGTGCGGGTCAGGCCGATGCCTTCCGCGCCGAACTCGCGGGCCTGTTTCGCGTCTTTCGGGGTGTCGGCGTTGGTGTAGACCTGCAACCGGCGGGCGCGGTCGGCCCAGCCCATGAAGCGGCCGAAGTTGCCGGAAATGGTGGCCGGAACGGTCGGGATGGCGGCGTCGTAGACGTTGCCGGTCGAGCCGTCGATGGAGATGTAGTCGCCCTCTTTGATCGTCTTGCCGCCGAGGGTGAACTGCTTCTTGTCGTAATCGACCACGATCTCGCCGCAGCCGGCGACGCAGCAGGTGCCCATGCCGCGGGCGACGACGGCCGCGTGGGAGGTCATGCCGCCGCGCACGGTCAGGATGCCCTGCGCCACGGCCATGCCCTCGATGTCCTCCGGCGAGGTCTCGAGGCGGACGAGGACGACCTTTTCGCCCCTCTTGGCCCATTCCTTCGCGTCGCCGGCGGAGAAGACGACCCTGCCGCAGGCGGCCCCCGGCGAAGCCGCGAGCCCGTGGCCGATGGCCTTTGCCTTCTTGATGGCTTCGTCGTCGAACTGCGGATGCAGCAGGGCGTCGAGCTGCTTCGGCTCCACGCGCAGGACGGCCTCTTCCTCCGTGATCATGCCCTCGTCCACAAGGTCGCACGCGACCTTCAGGGCGGCGTTCGCGGTGCGCTTGCCGTTGCGCGTCTGCAGCATGTAGAGGTGGCCGTCTTCAATGGTGAACTCCATATCCTGCATGTCCTTGAAATGATTTTCAAGGCGCGTGGCGATCTTCGAGAACTCGTCGTACACCTTGGGCATCTGGTCCTTCAGGTGGCTGATCGGGGACGGCGTGCGGATGCCGGCCACGACATCCTCGCCCTGTGCGTTGATCAGGTATTCGCCGAACAGCTTCTTTTCGCCCGTCGCGGGGTTGCGGGTGAACGCGACGCCCGTGCCGGAGCGGTCGCCGGAGTTGCCGAAGGCCATCTGCTGCACGTTGACGGCGGTGCCCCACTCGTAGGGGATCTCGTTCAGTTTGCGGTAGACGTTCGCGCGGGGATTGTCCCACGAACGGAACACGGCCTTGACCGCCTCGATGAGCTGTTCCTTCGGGTCCTGCGGGAACGGCGCGTGCTCGTTGTCTTCGTAGATCTTCTTGAAAACGGCGACCAGTTTCTTGAGGTCGCCGGCCGTCAGGTCGATGTCGTTTTTGACGCCCTTTTCGGCCTTCATCTTATCGATCTCGTCTTCGAACAGACTCTTGGAGACCCCCATGACGACATCCGAGAACATCTGAACGAAGCGACGGTAGCTGTCGTAAGCGAAACGCGGGTTGCCGGTCTTTTTTGCCAGGCCCTCGACGGACTCGTCGTTCAGGCCGAGGTTCAGGATCGTATCCATCATGCCGGGCATGGACTGACGGGCGCCGGAGCGGACGGAGACCAGCAGCGGGTTGCCGATGTCGCCGAAAGTCTTGCCGGTGATCTTTTCCAGGCCCTTCATATGCTCGAAAATATCGTTCCGGATCTCTTCGTTGATCTGACGGCCGTCCGTGTAGTACTGGGTGCAGGCCTCGGTCGTGATGGTGAAGCCCTGCGGAACCGGCATTCCGGCCGCGGTCATTTCCGCAAGGCCCGCGCCCTTGCCGCCCAGGATGTTCTTCATCGTGCCCATATCGCCTTGAAAGGCTTTACTGCCTTCGGTGAAGTAGTACAGGTACCTATGGCTCATAAAAATACCTCCTGATAGTGAATAAATTTTTGGTGAGCAATACTGCCATCTTTGATAAAATTGGCGCTCAAAGGCTTTTGATAAAATTTGCGCTCAAGGGATATTATAACAAATGATGAAGGTAAAATCTATATGATTTTATAAAAGTTTTATGCTCTCAGGCAAAAAAATTGTATCCTTCTCCGCCGGCCTTTGAAGAAAAAGCCGGTTTCCGCGGATTCGTTAAAAATTATCACTTGAAAAAAGGAATTTATATGAGATAATAAGGACGGAAGAAACCGTTCCCCGGCAGGGCCGGTTTCGGCCGGGCACATGGCCGGGCTGGATTTTTTTCGAGGAGCGGTCGCCCGGGCTGTTTTCCGCGGGCGGGCCATGCCCGCGCGAAGCCGCCTGCGGCTCCCTCGCCGGAGGAAACCGGCTTTTTGTCGTGTGCCGCGGCGGGGCCTGCGCGCAGGGTCCGACCCGCCGGGAAGAGTTGAGTTGGAGGTCGTTTATGCCGCAGCAGAACTGTGCCGTGATCCTCGCCGCCGGCGATGGGAAACGGATGAAGTGGGACCGGCCGAAAGCACTTTCGCCGGTTTTGTTCAAACCGATGCTTCAGTGGGTGCTGGACGCCGCGCACGCCGCCGGCCTGGCGGATGTCTGCGTGGTCACCGGCTATCTGCACGAGCGGGTGGAGGACTATCTGCGGCAGCATGACGACAGAGCGGTTCCGGTGCTGCAGCCGGAGCGCAGGGGCACCGGGCACGCCGTGATGATGGCGGCCGATTTTTTGTGCGCGCACGCAAAGGGGGGGAACGTGCTGATTCTGAACGGGGACGCCCCGTTCATCGACGAAGCCGCCATTCTGAGTGCTTTGGAGGAACATGTTTCGAGCGGAAATTCCGTCACCGTGATCTCCGCTGTGCTGGACGATCCGACCGGGTACGGGCGCGTCGTGCGGGACGAAGACGGGGGGTCCCTGCTCGCCATCGTCGAGCAGAAGGACGCGTCGCCGCAGGTGCTGGCCGTCGAGGAAGTCAATTCCGGGGCCTACTGGTTTAAGACGGACGACCTGCTCGACATTTTGCCGAAGATCCGGAACGGCAACGCGCAGGGCGAGTATTACCTGACCGACGCCGTGGAGCTGCTGATCGCCGAAGGAAAGCGGGCGGGCGCCAGCCCGGCGCAGAGCGCGAACGCCGTGCGGGGCGCGAACGACTGCTTTCAGCTGCACGAACTCAACACCATCGCGCGGGACAGGATCCTCTCCGCCCACATGCGCGGCGGCGTCGATATTCCATGCGCCGATGGGGTGCTCATCGGCCCGGACGTGCGCATCGGCAGGGACTGCACGGTCCTGCCGGGGACGATCCTCGCGGGTCGGTGCGAAATCGGCGACGGCTGCGTCGTCGGCCCCGGCACCGTGCTGGAAGAATGCACCGTGGGGGCCGGGTGCACGCTCGACTCCGTGCGCGCGAGCCATTGTTCTCTGGCTCCGGGAACAAAAGCCGGCCCGTTTGCCGTTCTGAGGAAGGAACCGGGGCCCGACGGGCCCGATGCCGTAAAAATTTAGGGGGATATGAGGAAATGAGCTTTCACGGGAAGGACATTAAAATTTTTGCCGCCAGCGCCAGCCGCCAGGCGGCGGAACAGATTGCACAGTGCCTGAGCCTGCCGATGGGAAAGAGCGAAGTGGGCACGTTCAGCGACGGCGAGATCTCCGTTTCCATCTACGATTCCGTGCGGGGTTCCGACTGCTTCATCGTGCAGTCCACCTGCGCGCCGGTCAACCACAATCTGATGGAGCTGCTCATCATGATGGACGCCATGAAGCGCGCCTCGGCGGCCCGCATCACCGCCGTGATGCCCTACTTCGGCTACGCGCGGCAGGACCGCAAGGCCAAGGCGCACGACCCCATCACGGCCAAGCTCGTGGCCGACCTGCTGACCACGGCCGGCGCCAACCGGGTGCTGACCATGGACCTGCACGCGCCGCAGATCCAGGGGTTCTTCAACATCCCCTGCGACCATCTGCTCGGCGTGCCGCTGCTCGCTTCGCACATCAAAGAGCGCATCGCGGGCCACGAGGCGGAGTATGTGGTGGTGTCGCCGGACCTGGGTTCCGTGACGAGGGCGCGCAGCTTCGCCGAGCGGATCGGCGTGCCCCTCGCCATTGTGGACAAACGCCGCCAGAAAGCCAACGTCAGCGAAGTGATGAACATCATCGGCAAAGTGAAGGAAAAGAAGGTCATCCTGGTCGACGACATGATCGACACCGGGGGCACGCTCTGCAACGCAGCGGCCGCCATTATGCAGAACGGCGCCCTGCAGATCACCGCCTGCGCCACGCACGCGGTGCTTTCCGGCCCCGCGCTCGAGCGGCTCTCCGAGAGCCCCATCAAAGAGATCATCCTGCTGGACACCATCCCGCTGCCGCCCGAAAAACGCCTGCCGAACATGACGGTGATCTCCGTCGCGCCGATGTTCGCGGCGGCGATCGAAAGGATCTACGAGGACAAACCGGTCTCGCCGCTGTTTAGATAGTTAGAGGTTAGAAAGGGCAAGGGCCGAACAATTTTATGTTTCGACATCTTTTTGCAAAAAAACCGGAACCGGCGGGGCCCGTCGAATTTCTCGTCGTCGGCCTCGGGAACCCGGGGGAGAAATACGAGGGCACGCGCCACAACGCCGGGTTCATGGCGCTGGATTCGCTCGCGGAAAAGGCCGGCGCGAAGGTGGACCGCGTCCGGTTCAGGGGCCTGTGCGGAACGGCGGTCGTCGGCGGCAAAAAAGTCCTGCTCCTGAAGCCCTCCACCTACATGAACCTGAGCGGGCAGAGCGTGACCGAGGCCATGCGCTTCTACAAGCTGCCGCCGGAGCGCGTCATCGTCCTGTACGACGACATCTCGTTCCCCCCGGGAAGGCTGCGCATCCGCCTGCGGGGCAGCGACGGCGGGCAGAACGGCATGAAAAACATCATTTACCTCGCGGGGGCGGACACGTTCCCGCGCATCCGCCTGGGTACGGGCGACCGGCCCGATCCCCGGTGGGACCTTGCGGACTGGGTGCTCTCCCGCTTTTCGGAGGAGGAGGGCAGAAAGTTCCGCGAGGCCGTGGAGCATGCCTGCGACGCCGTTTCCCTGATGGTGCAGGGAAAGGCCGCCGAGGCGATGAACCGCTACAATTAGAGGGTTGAGGTTGGAAGCGGGCACGGCCCGCGGGAGATGCGAATGGAGTTTCTGACAGAGGCAATCGGCCGGACGCAGGAATTCGCCGCGCTGGAATCTGCGGCGAGGCGAAATCAGCTGCCGGCCGCGGTCACTGGTGTGACCGAAATTCACAAGGCGAACATCATCTATTCGCTCTGCTCCCGGCTCGGGCGCAGGGCTTTTGTCGTCGCGGGAGACGAACCGGAGGCGAACCGGCTCTGTTCCGATCTTGCGGCGATGGGAATGAGCGTTTTTTTTTACCCGATGCGCGACTTTTCGCTGCACGAGACGGAGGGCACGTCGCACGAATACGAGCACCAGCGCATCCGCGCGCTGACGGCGCTGCTTTCCGGCGAAGCATGCGCCGTGGTCTGCTGCATCGACGCGGCGCTGCAATACACGATCCCGTCCGACGAAATGAAGCGCCGCACCGTCACGCTGAAACCGGGCATGCGGGTGACGATGGAGCGCGTGATGCAGGTGCTTTCCGCCTGCGGGTACGAGGCGACGGCGCAGGTCGAGGGGCCGGGGCAGTTTTCACGCCGGGGCGGCATCCTCGACTTTTTCACGCCGGGCTCCGGCCAGCCGGTGCGAGCCGAGTTCTTCGGCGACGAGATCGACACGCTGTCGTTTTTCGATCCGGCGACGCAGCGCAGGACGGACCGCGCGGAGAGCGTCGCGGTCTTCCCGGCGGCGGAGGCGATCGTCGGCGACCCCGAGGGCCTTGCGGAGAAGATCGAATCGCTCGCGGCGGGGCTGCGCGGCAAGGCGGCCTCCGCCGCGAGGAAGGTCCTCGGGCGCGAGGCCCGGAAGCTCAGGGACGGCCTGCCGCTCGGCGACGAGGACAAATTCCTGCCGATGCTGTACGGCGGGGAGACGGCCTGCCTGTTCGACTATCTCGACTCCTCGGCGCAGCTTTTCGTGTGCGAGCCGGCGGCGCAGCGCGAGCGGATGCGCACCGCCCAGTGGCAGTGGTCGGAGGACCTGAAGGACAGCCTCGCGGACGGGACGCTCTGTAGGGGGCTCGACGCGTATTCCCGGGACTGGGCCTTCGCCGTCGGACGGTACGGGCGGGCCGGCGCGGTGTATCTCGACTCCTTTGTGCACGGCGGCTACGAGACGCCGGTGCGCCTGGTGCTGAACATGACGGCGCGGCAGCTTTCCGCGTGGGGCGGCAGCCTGCAGCTCCTCTCGGAGGACCTGCGCACGATGCTGGAGAACAAGTGGGCGTGCGCCGTGCTGGCCGGCGCCGCGCGCGCCGCGAAAACCGTCGCGGACGACCTGCGCGGCATGGGCCTTCCCGCGGTGTACGTGGAAAATCCCCGCAAGATCGAGCGCGGCGAGATCGTGGTGACCTCCGGCGCGCTCTCCGGCGGAATCGAATACCCGTCCGCGTTTTTCGGTCTTATCACCTGCGGCCGGGTGATGCCCGTCAAGGCGAAAAGACCCAAGCGCATAAAGAAGGGACAGGCGATCACCGACATCTCGGACCTTTCGCCGGGCGACTACGTCGTGCACGCGACGCACGGCATCGGGGTGTTCGGCGGCATCCACAAGATCGACATGCACGGCGTGGTGAAGGACTACATCAAGCTGCAGTACGCGCGGGGCGACACGCTCTACGTGCCGGTCACGCAGCTCGACATGGTCTCGAAATACATCGGCCCGCGCGAGGACGCGGGGGTGAGGCTGAGCCGCCTCGGGGGCACCGACTGGCAGAAGGCGAAAGCCAGGGTGCGCCGCGCCGTCAAAGACATCGCAAAGGACCTCATCACCCTGTACGCCTCGCGCATGAGGGCGAAGGGCCACGCCTTCCCGCCGGACACCGAGTGGCAGCACGATTTCGAGGCACACTTCGAGTTCGAGGAGACGGACGACCAGCTCCGCTGCATCGAAGAGATCAAGAGCGACATGGAGCGGAGCGTGCCGATGGACCGCCTGCTGTGCGGAGACGTGGGCTTCGGCAAGACGGAGGTCGCGCTGCGCGCCGCGTTCAAGTGCGTGACGGACTCGAAGCAGTGCGCCATGCTGGTGCCGACGACCATCCTCGCGTGGCAGCACTACCAGACCATCACCCGCCGGATGGAGGGCTTCCCCGTGCGGGTGGAGCTGCTCTCGCGCTTCCGCACCCCGAAGGAACAGGAGGAGATCCTCAAAAAGCTGAGGCGCGGCGAGATCGACATGGTCGTCGGCACGCACCGGCTGATCTC
>DAINSB010000038.1:0-2428 GCA_036741535.1 Caproicibacter sp.
CTCCTCCTTACAGCGCTTCGCCGCATTTTTTGCAGATGCGCTCTTTCGTGCCGTCCCCATAGGCCTTGTGGCCGACGCGCGTGGGCTTGCCGCAGCGGGGGCAGACGAGCTGGACCTTGCAGGCGTACATGGCGCCCTCGGCCTTCACGATGCCGCCCTCCTGGCCAGCCTTGCGGGGCTTCACATGCTTCGTCACCATGTTGATGCCCTCGACGATGACCTTGCCCTCTTTGGGGCTGACCTCGAGGACCTTGCCCTTCTTGCCGCGGTCCTTTCCGTTCAGGACGACGACGGTGTCTCCTGTTTTCACATGAATCTTTTTAATCATAACAGAGCACCTCCTCACAGCACTTCCGGGGCAAGGCTCAGGATCTTGATATATTCCCTGTCGCGCAGCTCCCTGGCCACGGGGCCGAAGATACGCGTCCCCCTCGGGTTCTTGTCGTCGCCGATGAGCACGGCCGCGTTCTCGTCGAACCGGATGTAAGTCCCGTCGTCGCGCCTCACGCCCGAAACGGTGCGCACGACGACCGCCTTGACCACGTCGCCCTTTTTGACGGTGCCGCCCGGAGCCGCTTTTTTCACCGAAGCGACGATCACGTCGCCGATATTGGCATACCTTCTGCCCGTGCCGCCCAGGACGCGGATGCACATGAGCTGCTTCGCGCCGGTGTTGTCGGCAACGTTAAGGTAAGTCTGCTGTTGAATCACGGTGCGTCACTCCCTTCTGGATGTTAGATGTTGGATATTTAGAGAGGGCAAGACCATGGGGCTCCGCCCCAAACCCCGGCGGCGTGTCGCCGCAGCCAATGCCGGGCGTATAGGCAACAGTGTACTGCAACGCTTTCCGGCCCGGACAGTTTTGGGGAACTCCCGGCACATAGAAACACGGGAGATGTCTTAAACCCTCGCGCCGGTCGGGGCTGAAAATTGAATCACTCTGAACGGCGCGGCGTGCATGCAGGCTCAGCCTGCTACTTTGCCTTTTCGACTATTTTGACAAGACGCCATCTCTTATCACGGCTCAGGGGACGGGTCTCCATCACACGCACGCGGTCGCCGATGGAACATTCGTTGTTTTCGTCATGCGCTTTCAGTCTCACGGTGCGTTTTACGATTTTCTTGTAAATCGGGTGCTTGACGCTGTCTTCCACGGCAACGACGATGGTTTTGTCCATCTTGTTGCTGACGACTTTGCCGACTTCCGTCTTTCTCGTGTTTCTGTCGCTCACGGTCCATCCTCCCTTCCCTTACGCTTCGGCGCTGTCTTTCAGCTCGTTTTCGCGCAAAATCGTCTTGATGCGGGCAATATCCTTTTTCACAGCCTGAATCCGCATGGGGTTGTCAAGCTGGTTGATGGTATGCTGAAAGCGGAGGTTGAACAGTTCCGCCTTGAGATCCTTCAGTTTGCTCTCCAGTTCTTCCTCTGTCATCTGCCTGACTTCCGAAGCCTTCATGACTGCTCACCACCCGTTTCTTCCTTGGTCACGATCTTACATCTGATCGGCAGTTTGTTGGACGCGAGGCGCAGCGCCTCTTTCGCGGTATCCGCCGGGATGCCGCCCATCTCGAACATCACGCGACCGGGCCTGACGACGGCGACCCAGAACTCGGGCGCGCCTTTGCCGGAACCCATGCGCACTTCGGCCGGCTTCTTCGTGACCGGCTTATCCGGGAAAATCTTGATCCAGACCTGGCCGAACCTCTTCGTGTAGCGCGTCATGGCGACACGGGCCGCCTCGATCTGGTTGGCGGTGATCCATGCCGGTTCCAGCGCCTGAAGCCCGAACTCGCCGTAATCGACGCGGTTGCCGCGGGTGCATTTCCCCTTCATGCGGCCGCGCTGCACTTTGCGGTATTTCACGCGTTTTGGCATCAGCATTACCTGCCGCCCCCTTCCCGAAAGGACCTGTGCGCTTCCGGCCTTTGCTCATTTCTTACGTCGCCGGGTCTGCCCGCGGGCTTGTGGCTGTCGTGCAGCACTTCGCCCCGGTAGATCCAGACCTTCACGCCGATGCGGCCGTAGGTGGTCGCGGCTTCGGCGAAGCCGTAGTCGATGTCGGCGCGGATGGTCTGCAGCGGGATGGTCCCGTCGTGGTACTGTTCTCGCCTTGCGATCTCCGCGCCGCCCAGGCGGCCGGAAACCTGTGTCTTGATCCCCTTCGCGCCCATCCTCATGGCGCGGCCGATGCACTGTTTCATGGCGCGGCGGAAGGAGATTCTCTTCTCGAGCTGCTGCGCGATGTTCTCGGCGACGAGCTGCGCGTTCAGGTCGGGGGTCTTGACCTCGACGATGTTGATGGTGACGGGCTTCCCGAGGAATTTTTCACACTGCAGGCGGAGCTTCTCGATTTCGCTGCCGCCCTTGCCGATGACGATGCCCGGCTTCGCGCAGTGGATGTGGATGCGCACTTTCGAGGCGTCGCGC
>DAINSB010000038.1:2438-16029 GCA_036741535.1 Caproicibacter sp.
GATGCTCTTAAAGCAGCGCACGCCGGCCTGCGCGAGCTGCTTTAAGAGCATCTTGCGCAGGTTGTAGTCTTCGACGAGCGTGTCGCCGAAGTCCGCATCCTTTGCGAACCAGCGGGAATCCCAGTCTTTGATGATGCCCACACGGAATCCGTGCGGATTGACTTTCTGGCCCATACTTTTACCTCCTCTTCTGCTTATTCCTGTTCTTTGAGCACCAGGGTGATGTGCGACGTTCTCTTCAGGATGCGGAACGCGCGGCCCTGTGCCCTCGGACGGATGCGCTTGAGGGTCGGCCCTGGGCTGACGAAACATTTCGCCACGTAAAGCCGTGAAGGATCCATGCTCTTGGTGTTCTCCGCATTGGCGACCGCCGATTTCAGCAGCTTCCCCACCGGTTCGCTCGCGGCCTTCGGGATGTGCTGCAGGATTGCCATCGCGGTGCCGGCGGGTTTGCTGCGGATCAGGTCAAGCACGATTTCGACCTTGCGGGGCGAAATGCGGGCGTGATGCAGAACGGCCCTTGCCTCCATGCTGTCTTCCATGCTGTGCAACTCCTTTCAGCCGTTACTTCGTCCCGCCGGCCGCTGCTGGCGCGGGAGCGGCGGGCGCAGTCGTCTTGGAACCGGAATGTCCGCGGAAGGTCCGCGTGGGGGCGAATTCGCCGAGGCGGTGGCCCACCATGTCTTCCGTGATATAGACGGGCACGTGCTTGCGCCCGTCGTGGACTGCGATCGTGTGGCCGACAAAGTCCGGGAAAATCGTGGAGGACCTGCTCCAGGTCTTGACGATCTTCTTCTCGCCGGCGGCGTTCATATCCTGAATCCTCTTGAGCAGCACCGGCTGCACATAAGGACCTTTCTTGACACTTCTTGACATACTGAAGCTCCTTTCCGCAAGCCTTATTTGCCGTTCCTGCGCTTGACGATGAACTGGTCGGAGCGGTTGTGGTGCGAACGCGTCTTGTAGCCGAGGGTCGGTTTGCCCCACGGCGTGACCGGTCCGGGCCGGCCGATCGGGGCCTTGCCTTCGCCGCCGCCGTGCGGGTGGTCGTTCGGGTTCATGACGGAACCGCGCACGGTCGGGCGCCAGCCCATGTGGCGTTTGCGGCCGGCCTTGCCGATCTTCATGTTCTCGTGGTCGATGTTGCTGACCTGGCCGATGGTCGCCATGCAGCCGATGGGCACGTTGCGCAGTTCGCCCGACGGCAGGCGCAGAAGCGCGAGGCCGTTCTCTTTGGCCATGAGCTGCGCCATGATGCCGGCGGCGCGGGCGAGCTGGGCCCCCTTGCCGGGGTAAAGCTCCACGTTGTGGATGAACGTGCCGACCGGGATGTTCTCGAGCGGAAGGGCGTTGCCGGGGCGGATGTCCGCCGAAGCGCCCGAGACGACGGTGTCGCCGGCCTTGAGGCCGTCCGGCGCGATGATATAGCTCCGGTCGCCCTCCCCGTATTCCACGAGGGCGATGAACGCGCTGCGGTTCGGGTCGTACTCGACGCTCAGCACCTTGCCGGGCGTGTCGAACCTGCGGCGCTTGAAATCGATGATGCGGTACTTCTTGCGGTTCCCGCCGCCGCGGTGGCGGACGGTGATCCTGCCGTAGCTGTTGCGGCCGGACTTTTTCTTCTTGGTATCGAGAAGGCTTTTCTCCGGTTCCCTCTTCGTGAGCTGGCCGTTGTCCATCACGGACATGCCCCGCCGGGAAGCGGTCGTCGGTTTAAAATTTATCGTTGGCATTCTTTCACTCTCCTAACGACGGCTTTGCGGGGGATTGCCGTTCCCCCATTCTTGCCTGCGCGGGGTGACCCGCGGTCGAACCGCGGGCGCATGGCGTCTTTTGCGCCTACGGCGAGTCACAACTGTGGCTTTCAGCAGTACGGCTTCTCGCCCCTTGCCTCGGGAACGCTCTCAACCGGCTATGTGCCAAAATCGGGAGCGGGCACAGCCCGCGCGGAAGCAGTTCCTTAGACCTCCCGCCAAAGCGGGCCTGTCAGTTTCCGCCGGGGTAAACGGCGGGGATCGGGAGCGGCGACACGCCGCTTACATCATGCTGTCGAAAAATTCGATCGTCTTGCTGTCGGGCTTCAAGGTGACGACCGCCTTTTTCCAGGCGCTGGTATAGCCCTGGGTCTTGCCCTGCCGGCGAAGATGGCCGCGGACATGCAGCGTCGTGACCTTTGCGACCTTCACGCCGAACAGCTCTTCCACGGCGTTCGCGATGTCGATCTTTGTGGCCCGATCGGCCACGCAGAAGGTGTATCTCTTTTCTCCGATGCCGCCCATGGTCTTTTCCGAGATCACGGGGCGGAGGATGATGTCCTGTGCTGCCATTAGGCGTACACCTCCTCGATCTTCTTCACGGCGTCCCTGACGACGATGAATTTGTCCGCGTCGAGGATGTCGTAGACGTTGAGCGACCCGACCTGCGCCGTCCGCACGCCCGGAAGGTTCGCCGCGGAGGCGACCACCTTTTCGTCCGGGCCCGCCAGCACGATGAGGGCTTTCTTTTCGGAACCGACCGCCTTCAGCACGGCGGCGATGTCCTTGGTGCGGTAATCGTCGAGCGCGAGGCTGTCGAGCACGACGAGCGCGCTGTCCTGCACTTTGCTGGAAAGCGCCGATTTGAGCGCCAGCCGGCGCTCCTTCTTGTTCAGGGCGACGGTGTAGTCGCGCGGCTTCGGAGCGAACACCACTCCGCCGTGCCTCCACTGGGGGGCGCGGATGGAACCCTGCCTCGCGTGGCCGGTGCCCTTCTGTCTCCACGGTTTTCTGCCGCCGCCGGAAACCTCCGCGCGGGTCTTGGCGGACTGCGTTCCCTGGCGCAACGCGGCCAGATGCGCCAAAACGACGCTGTGCATGACCGCCCTGTTCGGCGTGACACCGAATACGGCGTCGGAAAGCTCGATCTTCCCGACTTCCTTGCCCGTTCTGTCAACTACTGCTACTGTAGGCATTCTTTCTGCTCCTCCTTCCCTCACGCCCTGACAGCCTTGACGCTGTCACGGATGACCACGATGCCGCCGTTCGGGCCGGGCACGGCGCCGCGGATGGCGATCAGGTTGTTTTCGGCGTCCACTTTCGCGACGGTCAGGTTCTGTACGGTCACCTGCTCGGCGCCGAGATGGCCGGCCATCTTCATGCCCGGAAAAACGCGCGAGGGGTCCGAGTTCGAACCGTTGGAGCCGCCGTGGCGCGCCACGGGCCCGGTGCCGTGCGATTCCTTGAGGCGCTGGAAGTTCCAACGCTTGATCACGCCGGCGTAGCCCTTGCCTTTGCTCGTCGCGGTCACGTCGATACGGTCGCCGGCGGCGAAAACGTCCGCCTTCACGAGGTCTCCCACCTTGTAGGCCGCCGGATCGTCGAAGCGGAACTCATGCAGCGTCTTTTTGGGCGCCACACCGGCCTTGTCGAAATGGCCTTTCATCGGCTTTTTGACCTTCTGCGCCTTCAGGTCGCCGAAGCCCATCTGCACGCTCGCGTAGCCGTCGTTTTCCACCGTTTTCTTCTGCGCCACAACGCAGGGCCCGGCTTCCACGACCGTCACGGGGATGACCTTCCCCTTTGCGTCGAAAATCTGCGTCATGCCGATCTTCTTGCCGATAATTCCTTTTTTCATAATTTACCTCCTTGCAGGTTATTGGTTGGCGTCTGCCAACATGACCCCGGGCGCGGTGCCCGCGCCGTCAGGCCGCGCCCTTTAGACCGGTGGAGAAACGTCGCTGTTCCCGGCGCGAGAGTTTTTACCCGCTCCCGCCTTTTTTGCAGCGGCAAGGTTTTTCCCTTCTAACCTCCGGCTTCCAACCTCCGGCATCTAAGTTGTCAGAGTTTGATCTCCACTTCAACACCGGCGGGGAGTTCCAGGCCCATCAGAGACTCCACGGTCTTGTTCGACGGTCTCAGGATGTCGATCAGCCTCTTGTGGGTGCGCATCTCGAACTGCTCGCGGCTGTCCTTGTACTTGTGGACGGCGCGCAGGATGGTGATGACCTGCTTTTCCGTCGGGAGCGGGACCGGCCCGGAGACCCTGGCGCCCGTGCGCTTCGCGGTCTGGACGATCTTTTCCGCCGACTGGTCTACCAGCTGGTGGTCGTACCCCTTGATCCTGATCCTGATTTTTTCCTTGACTGCCACTTGGATCGCCTCCTTATTGTAGTTGGCGGGCGGCGTTTTCGGAATCCTAACACCGTGCCGGGCGTTTCTTCCCGGCGAAATGAAAAACCGGATTTTCCTTGCGAACCGAAAATCCGGGTGTAGGATCAAAAAACGTCTGGGCACGCGCAGACGGGCAGACCCCGCCTTTGCACGCTCATCAATTTGTCGCCCGGTTTAAAATCGGACATACTCCACGGAAATAACCGGCGCAGGGCGCCGCAACCTCCCGCTTCAACGCATATCTGTCGCAGTCGTGCCTTATTATAATACCACCCGAAGAGAGCAATTGCAATGGTTTTTTCAATTAAATTTTGCGCGGGCCCGCGAAGAGTTCCCCGCGGCGGGAACGGCGGCCGCCGAAGAACCCGGTTCGCTTTCCTGCGCGCCGGCTGCGCCGCATCCCGCCAGCGCCGTCAGCACAACCATCCCGATGCAAAAAGCCCAAAAAGCCGTCCATTTTTTCATAGCCGGCAATCCCTTCTTCCCTGCCTATTTGCTTCGACTGTTTCATTATAGGCTTTGGCGGCCGGTTCCGCCAGTTACAGATCGGTAAGAACCGTTACAAAAGGCGGACTGTCTCCAGTCCGCCTCAAAAGATCTGCTTCCCGATTCGCCCGCAGGTACTTGTGTGCGTTCCCGGGGCAAGGTGTTGGAAGCCATACCGCCGAAAGCCGCAGTTGTGCCCGCCGTAGGCGGCGAAAGGCGCTGTGCGCCTGCGCCTCAGGTTTTTACAAAGTAGCTCCACACGGCGTTGTTCGTGCGGAAGCCGGAAGTTTCCGGATAATTCATCGTCAGCAAAGCATAGCCGCCCGCGGAGGCGGGGACCGGCAGGCCGATCACGAAGCCGCTCGGCTTGTAGCAGACGTTGCAGGTCTTGACGCCGGAGGCGATGACCGCGTCCGTGATCTGCGCCTTCTTCTGGGAGGAGACGTGCTTCTGCACCGCGGTTTTCACGGCGGAGGTCAGCGCGCTGTTCTGCTGCACGAGGTCGCCCAGGGCAAGCTCTTTGGAATTCTTCAGGTCGTAGTTGACCGTCCGGTAGGCCTTGGTCTCCGCGGCGGTCTTAGAGGTCCTGCTCGTCTCCTCGAACTCCGCGCTCAGAAAATCGGCTTTGTTATAGGTCACATGGCATACGGTCGTGACCTCTGCGAAGGAAGACGTGTTCCCGGTGCCGATGGCGTTCACCGTCTTCATGGCGGCCTGCTTCAGCAGGGCGTTGACGGCGGCATCGCTCGCGGAGCCGGAGATCTGCGGATATTTCACCTTGAAGTTCTTGGACCCCTTGGCAAAAAGATAGGAGGTCCATTTGATCTGATAGTTCGCTTTCGGCACCGCCAATGCCCCTTTCGGCGCGGCGGAAGAGGCCGTCTGCTGCCCCGCCGAGGACGCCGCGGGCGCGCCGGAAGACGATTCGGCCCCGGAGGACGCGGGGGACGACGACACCCCGCCGGGCGCGTTGCCCTTGCACCCTGCGGCGGCCAGGAACATCATCGATGCCAGCATTACTGCCAGTAATTTTTTCATGAGATACTGTCACACTCCTAAGGATTGAAAGAATTGATTTGCGGACCGGCCCGCCCCGCGGATAAACCGCGGCCGGAGGCTTCCCCGGGGACGGACCTTCTCCATTTTAACCACATTCTCCGGCGACATCAAGTTACAAAACCGTCACCGCCCGGCTATCCCTGCGTCTGCCCCTTGTCTTCCAGCAGCTTGACGCGGATGGCCTTGCTCGTTTCGTTGCCCGCGGAGGAACTCGTGTAGACCGTCATGGAGATCACGTCGCCGGGCTTGTGCGCGTTGAGGACCGCGTAGAGGTCGTCCAGCGAAGAGACGGTCTTGCCGTCCGCCTTGGTGATGATGTCCCCGACCTTCGCGCCGGCGCGCGCCATGTCGCTGTCGGAATCGATGGCCCTGATGACGACGCCCCGCGGATACCCGGTCAGCTGCGCCTTCGCGTCGTCCACCGTCATGCCCGTGATGCCGAGGCGCGTCCGGCCGGAGACGTAGCCCTTCTGGATCAGCTCGTTGATGATGTTCTGCGCGCGGCTGACGGGGATGGCGAAGCCCATGCCCTCGTAGCCCGTGGCGACGATCTTGTTCGAGTTGATGCCGATGACCTGCCCGTACATGTTCACGAGCGGCCCGCCGGAATTGCCGGGGTTGATGGCCGCGTCCGTCTGGATGAACGTCAGGCCGTTGTCGCTGTAGCTCTCGATGGCGCGGTTCAGGGCGGAGATATACCCGCCGGTCAGCGAGCCGGCGAAGCTGAGGCCGCCCGGGTTGCCGATGGCGATGACCTGGTCGCCGATCTGCATGTTGTCCACGTTCCCGAACACCGCGGGGGAAAGGCCGCTGGCGTTGATCTTCAGCACCGCGAGGTCCGAGGTCTTGTCGTAGCCCACCACTTTGGCCTGGTACTGCTGGTTGCTGTGGAGCACGACCTTGACGCTGACGCTGCGGGTGTCGTTGACCACATGGGCGTTCGTCAGGACGTAGCCGTCCTTCGTCGCCACGATGCCCGTGCCCTCGCTGGTCCCGCTCGCGCCGCCCGTGGCCTGCGAGGCGGGGATCGACGCCTCCACGCTCACCACGCTCTGGATGACGTTTTTATACACGCTGGTCGCCGTGGTGGGCGTGCCGCTCAGTTGTTTCTGGATCGTGATGCCGGAAAAGCCGGAGTTGGTCCCGTCCCCCTGCACGCCCGCGATCAGGCTGCCGGCGGAGGAGGCGCCGCGCGGCGCCTGCGAAGCCGCCCGTCCCTCGGAGGAAGAAGCCGCCCCCCACTGGGAAATGTCCTGTGAGTTCTGCGGAAAGACGATCAGCGCCACCGTCAGCCCCACCGCGACGGCGCCGAGCACCCAGAGAAAGATCTTGAGGCCGGCGCCCATCTTGTGCGGCGGCGGGGGCGTCGGCCCGCCGTATCCGTTCCAGTAGGGCGGCTGGCCGTTCGGCGGGCCGTAGGGATTGTCGTACCCGCCGGGATTCGCATACTGCTGCCCGTAAGGAGAATAGCCCCCGTACGGCGGCTGGCCGGGATTCTGGTACGGCGGAGCCTGATCCTGCGGCGGCTGTTCCTGCGGGGTCTGGCCCTGTGGAGCCTGGTCCGGGCCCGCTTCCTGGCCGGGGGTGCCGGTCGGCCGGTCCGGGTCCTGACCGACGGGCGGGCGATCCTGCTGCGGATCGCCTTCCCGCGGGGTCCCGCCGTCCGCCGGGGCCCCGTCCGGCTTCCGCTCGGAGGGAGCTTTATCCTCGTAGTCCCAGGGGTCTTTATCCTGATGGTTCCAATCCTGATCGCTCATAGAAAATCTATCCTTCCTTTTTCCCGGGCGCCGCGGGCGCGTCCGCCGTGGTCTCCACCATCCTGCGCAATTCGGCCCGGGGTTTCTCCGCCTTCTTCGGCAGCCAGAATTCAAAGCGGCAGTACCGGTTCTGCTCGCTGCTGACGGTGATCTCGCCGCCGTGCTGGCGGATGATCGACCTGACAAGGTAAAGCCCGAGGCCCATGCCGTTCTTATCCTGGCTTCTGGATTTGTCCGTCTTGTAGAACCGGTCGAAGATCAGCGGCAGCTCGTCGGGCGCCACGCCCTGGCCGCTGTTCTCGATCATGACGGAGGTGCGCTCCGCATCCTGCGCCAGACGGATCTTAATATACCCGCCCTCGTTCGTAAATTTCACCGCATTGTCGATCAGATTATAGACCACCTGATGGATCAGGTCGGGGTCGGCGTCGACGAAAATGCTCTCCGCGTCCTCAAGGCCCCGCACCTCGATCTTCTTCGCCTCGATCTTCTGCTCGAACGACAGAAGCGCCACCAGCACGGTGTTGGTGATGTCGAAACGCGCCGGCCGGATCTGCAGCGAACCGCTGTCGATGCGCGAGAGGTCGAGCATACTGCGCACGAGGCGCGAGAGGCGCTTCACCTCCTGCGAGACGATGCCGAGGTAATGCTTCTGCTTTTCCGGGGGGATGGTCCCGTCCAGGATGCCGTCGATGAAGCCCGCGATGGTCGTCATGGGCGTTTTCAGCTCATGGGAAACATTGGCGACGAAATTGCGGCTCGCGCTTTCGCTCGAGGCGAGAGAATCCGCCATGTTGTTGAACGCGAGGGCGAGCTGGCCGATCTCGTCGCTCGTGGTGACGGGGACGCGCACCGAAAAGTCGCCCTCCCCGAAGGCCCTCGCCGCCGCGGCCATCTTCTGCAGGGGCTTGACAAGGCGCAGGGTAAACAGCCACACCATGCAGAAAGCGATGAGAAAAGCCGCCAGCCCCGAAAAGATCAGGTTGCGCGCGATCTCCATGCGGAACACGTTGAGCGACGAAATATCGTACGCGGCGAACACGGCGCCGATGACGACGTGGTCCTCGGCGGTGCCGACCACGATCGGGACGCCCACGACGTAATGCTTCGTGCTGTAGATGCCGTCGAGCGTATCCTCCGAGGTGTACCGGCCCCGGAGCGCCTTCGCCATGATGCCCCGGCTGATGGGCCGGCTGGCGTCCACTTCCCCCCCGCTGCCGTAGGCGATGAGCAGCGGAGTCCCCGAAGAATCCGTGATGAAGATGTCGGAATCGATATTCTGGGCGAACGAGCTGGCAAAGACCTGCATGCGGGCGCCGTCGAGGCGGTACTGGCCGTTCTGCACGGTGACGACGCTGTTCGCGGCGATGGTGGCGACGCTGTCGGCGCTTTTACGCAGGATGTTGCGGCGGTCCGTCCGCCAATAGTCGGAAACCGAAAGGATCATGACGGCGCTGAGAATGAGAAAGCTGATGAGGATGATGCCCGTTGTGATGCGCAGATATTTTTTAAAAAGGGTCTTTTGCATATTGTCACCCCGAAGGAGGCCCGCTACTCTTTCACTTCAAATTTATATCCGACGCCCCACACCGTCTTCAGCGCCCACTGGTCCGAAACGCCCTCCAGCTTTTCGCGCAGGCGCTTGACATGCACGTCCACCGTGCGGCTGTCGCCGTAGTAGTCGAACCCCCAAACCTCGTCGAGAAGCTGGTCGCGCGTGAACACGCGGTTCGGATTGCTCGCCAGATGATAGATCAGCTCCATCTCCTTGGGGGGCGTGTCGATCTGCTTGCCGTTGACCTTCAGCTCGTAATTGGTCAGATTGATGGAGAGTTTGTCGTATTTGACTTCCTTGACCGGCTCGTCGCCGTTCTTGCCGATGCGCCGCAGCACCGCCTTGATGCGCGCCACGACCTCTTTCGCCTCGAAGGGCTTGACCACGTAGTCGTCCGCCCCGAGCTCGAGGCCGAGGACCTTGTCGAACACCTCGCCCTTCGCCGTGAGCATGATGATGGGGCACTGGGATTTCTTGCGGATCTCGCGGCAGACCTGCCAGCCGTCCCGCCCGGGCAGCATGATGTCCAACAGGATCAGGTCCGGGGCCTCTTTATCGAACACTTCGAGCGCCTGATTGCCGTCGTTCGCAATCGCGGTCTCGTACCCTTCCTTTTCAAGATACAGACGCAGAAGTTCGCAGATGTTCTGGTCGTCGTCAACCACCAGTATTTTTCCCGCCGACATTTTGAATCCCCCTTTATCCTCCATGAGCCCCGGAAAAACGCCGCAGGGGCCCTTGTTCTTCCTCTGATTATAAATGATTCCTGCGAAAAAGGTATGAATTTTTTATAAAATTATACACGTGCACGGGCAAAGCCTGTTTCGCCCCGCCGCGCCTACGGCGGGGCACCGTCATAGCCTGTTTTTCTGATTCGGCCCAAGTGCCGACGTTGGTCTGCGCTCAGGCCGCGCGGATCCATACTTTTTAAAATCGCCCCCGTGGGGCGACCGGGGCTTTGGCCTCAGGCCGGCCGGGCCCATACTTTCGGTTGCGCCCGAAAGTATGCAAAGTGCGCTTTAAGACAACACATCGCTCCGCTGGAATTCGCGGTTGAGCGAACGCACTCGCTACGCGGCGCGTCCGCTCAACCGCGAGAACCGCTCCCCTTTATGCATCGCTTGACTGCGCCGCGATGCACTAAGGAAAAAGGAAGGAGCAAAAAACTTTCTGCTATGCGGCCCTCTACGAAGCAAAATCTCCTTTTCCATGTCTTCGTAACAATGAAAACCACTTCGGTTCTTTGATCGCACTTTGGCGGATGACGGGGGTGTCGGGGGGAGCGGTTAGATACCCCTCTCTACGGGAGTTTGAAGCTCCCCACGACCCGCGCTTTGGGCGCAAAGCGCCTTACGCGCCTACGGCGGGCCACAACTTTGGCTTTCGGCAATGCGGCATCTTCCTCCCTGCCTTCGGTCCGCACTCGATTGGCTGTGTGTAAACCTGTATGCAGGCTCAGCCTTGCCCCGGGTCCGCCCCCGACCGGCCGCGTGTAAGCCTGCGTGCGGACGATCTGCAATAATTTTGGGCTTCCCTTGACTTTCTGCCAGAAAAAGGTATAATTTAGGTTGCAGAGCACAATTAAAGAAATGCAATGCAGGAACCGGTGTTGGCGCACCTGCCCCCTGCAAACGGAGACGAACCTCCATCTGCAACCGAAGTAAATCGGCACATTGCGGGAATATTATACCTCTTTTCCCCCTTTTTGTATAGGGGGGCGATCTTCGAGGGACCCGCGGTGCGTTCTTACGGGCGTTGCGTAGGGATGAAGAATCCGTACGCGGCGCCCTTTTTGCGCCCTGCGGCAGGCGGCGGCAGGCTGAGTTGTCTGTGTCCTGCAATGCGGCGCCCGGCTCACCCGGCCACAAGCACAATCCGGCCCGGCCGGATCTGCCTGCGGCCCGGGCGTATCAAAAGATCCAGGTAAAAACAAAATCGGCGGGAGCAGTTTCTTAAACTCTCCCGCCAAAGAAAACCTGAACTTTCCCCTAAACCGGACGGCGGGGCTTGCCCGCGCGGATACTGCGCAGGAGGCCGCCCTTTTCGATGATGTTCTGCAGAAACGGCGGATACGGCTGCGCCCGGTAGGTTTTTCCGGTCGTCTCGTCCGTAATCGCGCCGGAACCGAAATCGACCGAAACGGCGTCGCCGTTCCGGATCTCCCGCGCGGCCTCGGGACATTCGAGGATCGGCAGGCCGATGTTGATGGAATTGCGGAAAAAGATGCGCGCGAACGACGCAGCGATCACGCAGGAGACGCCGCTCGCCTTGATGGCGATGGGCGCGTGCTCGCGCGACGAGCCGCAGCCGAAATTTTTGTCCGCGACGATGAGGTCGCCGGGCTTCACGGTCTTTACGAAATCCCTGTCGATGTCCTCCATGCAGTGCGACGCCAGCTCCGCGTGCGACGAGGTGTTGAGGTACCGGGCGGGGATGATCACGTCGGTGTCGACGTTGTCCCCGTATTTGTGGACGGTTCCGCGTGCTTTCATGTCTCTCTCCCCCTTACAGCTTTTCCGGATCGGTCAGGACCCCGGTCACGGCGCTCGCCGCGGCCACGGCCGGCGAAGCGAGGCAGACCTCCGACTCCACGTGGCCCATGCGCCCGACGAAATTGCGGTTGGTGGTCGAAACGGCTCTTTCGCCTTTGCCCAGCACGCCCATGTGTCCGCCGAGGCACGGCCCGCAGGTCGGCGTGCTGAACACCGCTCCCGCCTCGACGAAAACCTCCGCGAGGCCCTCGCGCACCGCCTGCAGGTAGATCCGCTGCGTCGCCGGGATGACGATGCAGCGCACGCCCTCCGCCACTTTGCGGCCCCTGAGAATCGACGCCGCCGCGCGCAGGTCCTCGATGCGCCCGTTGGTACAGGAGCCGATCACGCTCTGGTCGATCCTGACCCCGGCCGCCTCGTCGATGGTCTTCGTGTTCGACGGCAGATGCGGGAACGCGACGACCGGCCGCAGCGCGGAAAGGTCGATCCCGACCGTGCGCTCGTACGGCGCGTCCGCGTCCGCTTCGTAAACGACCGGCTCCCGCCGGAAGCGGCCTTTTTCGTATTCCTCCGTGACGCCGTCCACCGGGAAGATCCCGTTCTTCGCCCCCGCCTCGACCGCCATGTTCGCAATGGTCAGGCGGTCCGCCATGCCGAGAAATTCCAGCCCCGGCCCGGAAAACTCCAGCGACCGGTACAGCGCGCCGTCCACGCCGATGAGGCCGATCAGGTGCAGGACGACATCCTTACCGCAGATCCATTTGCCCGGCTTGCCCGTCAGCACCACGCGAATGGCCGACGGCACCTTGAACCACGCCTTGCCGGTGATCATGCCGGCGGCCATGTCCGTCGAACCGACCCCCGTGGAGAACGCCCCGAGCGCCCCGTAGGTGCAGGTGTGGGAATCCGCGCCCACGACGCAGTCGCCGGGCCCCACGAGCCCCTGTTCCGGCAGCAGTGCGTGCTCGATGCCCATGCGCCCCACGTCGAAAAAGTTGGCAACGCCGTACTTTCCGGCGAAATCCCGCACCCGGCGGCACTGTTCGGCGGACTTGATGTCTTTGTTCGGCGTGAAGTGGTCCATCACCAGCGCGATGCGGTCGCGGTCGAACACCGCATCCGCCCCGCATTTTTCGAACCCGTCGATGGCCACGGGCGCCGTGATGTCGTTGCCCAGCACGAGGTCCAGCTTCGCCTCGATGAGCTGGCCGGCCCTGACCTCCGGCAGCCCCGCGTGCGCGGCGAGGATCTTCTGCGTCATCGTCATTCCCATACCGTTCCCCTCCCGTTCCTTTTTTGTTGCTCCCATTATGGCACGGACCTTGCCGAAAGAAAGTAACCTGTGTTACAATGTTAAAAAAGTTGCGGGAGGGCGCGTCATGGGCACGGCGGCTGAAAAGAGCAGATGGGGCGTGCTGGAACGGACCGGCGCCCCGCGGATCTATGAAAAAGACGAGATGATCTATCTGCAGGGGAACCACGCGGAGGAATTTTTCTACCTGAAAAGCGGGTCGGCGCGGATTTTCCTCAGCTCGGAGAACGGCTCGGAGAAGACGCTTTCCGTGGTCAGGCCCGGCGGCATCTTCGGCGAAGCCGCCTTTTTCGACGGGCTGCCCCGAGTCTCTTCCGCGAGGGCGCTCGTCCGTTCCGGGATCATCAGGATCACGCGGCGCGTCCTGCTCTCCTGCATCCGGCAGGAGCCGCAGTTCGCCATGGAACTGTTTTCGCGCCTGGCCCTGACCATCCGGATGCTGTCGGCGCAGGTGGACGCCGCGACCTTCCAGCAGGCGGACGAGCGGCTCGCCCGCCTGCTGCTCAGCCTCGCGGACGCGGACGGGCTCGTGCGCGCGACGCACGAGGACCTCGCCGCGCTGGCGGGCGTTTCGCGCGTGACGGCCAGCCGCATCCTCTCGCGCTTCGCCGCGCGGGGATGGATCAAAACCGGCTACCGCAGCCTGATCATTCACCAAGCGCGGGCGCTGCGCGCGCTGGCCCACGAGGAATCAGAGCGTGTTTAAAATCGCCCCGGCGGGGCGAATGGGGTCTTGCACTCAGGCCGTGCGGGCCCATACTTTCGGGCAGGCTGAGCCTGCA
>DAINSB010000039.1:0-9331 GCA_036741535.1 Caproicibacter sp.
GGCGGCGGGCCTTCCGCTGGCCGGCGGCCGTCCGGCGGTGGGGCGGGCGACGACGTTCGGGGTCGGGCAGCTGATCCGGGCCGCCCTGGACCGCGGCTGCGGTCGCCTGCTGGTCGGGATGGGCGGCAGCGCCACCAACGACGGGGGCGCGGGCCTCGCGGCCGCCCTCGGCGTCGTTTTCCGGGACCGGGACGGGCGGGAGTTCCTGCCCGTCGGCGGGACGCTTTCCCAGATCGCCGCGATCGACCCGGGCGGGCTCGACCCGCGGATCCGGCGGGCCGAGATCGTCGCCCTGTGCGACGTGACGAATCCCCTGTGCGGCGAAAACGGAGCGGCCGCCGTCTTCGGCCCGCAGAAGGGGGCCGACCCCCGGATGGTGGGGATTCTGGACGCCGGCCTGAAAAACCTCGCCGCGGCCGCCGCCCGCGACCTGCGCCGCGACCTTCTGCGTCTGCCCGGGGGCGGCGCGGCCGGCGGCATGGGCGCGGGGATGGCCGCGTTCTGCGGGGCGAAGCTGCAAAAGGGGATCGAGACGTTCCTCGAAACGGTGGGGTTCGACCGGATGCTGCCCGGCTGCGACTGGGTCCTCACGGGAGAAGGACGCCTGGACCTCCAGTCCCTGCGTGGGAAGGTGATCGGCGGGATCGCGGAGCATACGATGAAATATCAGATTCCGCTGATCGCCGTGGTGGGCGACGCCGAGCTTTCCTCCCGGACGGCCGGGGAGCACGGGATCCAGGCGGTTTTCAGCATCAACCGCGTGGCGAAGCCCTTTGAAGAGATGAAAAAAAGGAGCCGGGAGGATCTCGCGGAAACGATCGGAAATATCCTCCGGTTCTGCCGCGCAGTCTGTGTGAAGTAAGCCGCATCCTTTGCCTTCTGGATGGGAAATCCTTTCTTCCGTGATGATAGCGCAGGCCGGCAAATTCAATGCGGGGAAATCGGGGACAACAGAAAAGGACCGGCCCGCCGCGGGGCCGGTCCTTTTCGTCGGGAGGAAAAGCGCGGATCAGAACCCGACGACCGAGCCGGCGCCCGCCTGGAGGGCGCTCTCGTAGATGCGGCGCGCCGTCACGATGCCGAGGACGGCGCTTCCGGAACCCGGCGGGCTTTTCCCGCCGGAGGCGCATGCCTGGAACGCGATTAAAATATAAATAATATAATATATATAATATAGATATCAATATCAGTATATAATTATTAAAAAATACTTAAATTATTCTTAAACAGCATTGACAATCCCCAAAATGCCGAGTACTATGGGCTTGTTACAAAAACGTTTTTGCAAAGGACGCGGCAAAAGAGAACCGGGGGTTGAAGAATGGCGACCATTAAGGACGTGGCGCAGAAAGCCGGCGTGACGGTGGGGACGGTGTCCCGCGCCTTCAACGGATACAGCGATATCAGCGAGAAAACGCGGCAGTCCATTCTGCGCGTCGCGGCGGAGATGGGCTATGTGCCCAATCTGCACGCGAAAAGCCTTTCTCTGAAGAACAAGACCAACATCGCCATGCTGATCTCCGGCATTCTCGATGAGCATCAGACGGACGAGATCGCTTATCTGCTGATGAAAGGGGCGTACCAGTTCGCCCAGGAGGCGAATTTCGAGATCGCCACCTACGCGATCGACCGCAAGTCCCAGCAGGAAAAGACCTACGCGCAGTTCTGCTACGAGCACAGCCTGGGCGGGGCCCTCCTGTTCGGCCTGCGGACCGTCGACCCCTATTTCAAGAACCTGAAAAAATCGACCGCGCCGTGCGTCGCCGTCGACGTTTCCCTCAAGGGGCCGAACGTGGGCAGCGTGATGATCGACGACGAGGCCGCGTTCGACGACCTGACGGAATACCTGATCCGCAACGGCCACCGCAGCATTGCGGTGCTGTACGGCCGCCGCCAGGCGGAGGTCAGCGTCAAGCGGTGGGCGGGGGCGCGCCGCGCGTTCGAGCGGCACGGCATCGCGTGCCCGAAGGAGCAGGTTCTCTACACGGATTTCAGCCAGGCGCGCGCCTACCGGCTGACGAAGGAATATCTGCAGCGGTACAAGACCTCGGGCGCGACGGCGTTCCTGTGCATGAGCGACATCACGGCCATCGGGGCGATGCAGGCGATCAAGGAGACGGGGTACCGCGTCCCGCAGGATTTTTCGATCGTGGGATACGACGGTCTGAACATCACGCGCTACACCGACCCGGGCATCACGACGATCGACCAGAATACCCAGATCAAGGGGTACGCGGCCGCCAAGCTCCTGAGCGAGATCATGGCCGACCCGAAGGCGGCCCGGCAGATCGTCCTGCCGCACCGGCTGGTCGTCAGGGGCAGCGTCCGCAGGCTGGAAAAGTGAAAGGACAGGATCGAGCGGAAATGACACAAATGCTGGACTACGACGCCGGAACGGGCGACCTGGAGAACTGGCTGATCCGCGAGAACCGGTTCGACGACCGCTACCTCGGCAAATGCGAGACGATCTTCGCGCAGGGGAACGGCTACCTCGGGGTGCGCAACGCGCTGGAGGAGGCCTACGCGGGCGAGACCCGGGGCATGTTTGCCGCCGGGACCTTCGACCGGATCGACGAGAGCGAGGTGACCGAGCTGCCGAACCTGCCGGACGTGACGGCGGTGACCCTCCGGGTCAACGGGTATCGCTTCCATCTGGGGTGCGGCACCCTGCACCGCTACGGCCGCACCTTGAACCTGAAGAACGGCGAGACGGTCCGGCAGGTCGAGTGGACCGCGCCGGACGGCAGCCGGATGCGCTTCGAGTTCCGGCGCTTCGTCTCGCTTGCCGACCGGCACGTGATCGCGGCGCAGATCGGCGTCACCGCTGTTTCGCGGGAAGTCCGGCTGGAGTTGGAAAGCGGCATCGACGGCGGCGTTGGCAACCACGGCGCGCAGCATTTCCACGCCGGGCGGTGCCGCGTCTACGACGGCCGCGACCTTCAGATGCTTTCGACCACCTTCCAGTCCGGGGTGACGGTCGCCGTGCACGCCGCGCACCTGCTCAGCCGCCAGGCTGAATCCGCCCTGCCGGTGATGGGTCGGCGCACGCTGGTCCAACGGTATGCGCTGACGCTGGAAAAAGGCGGCGCGCTCCGCTTGGAGAAGATCTCCTGCGTCCACACCAGCCGGGACCCGGCCTACGCCGGACGGAGCGGGCCCCTTGACGAGACGCTGAAAAAGGACGGCCGGGAAGCTCTGGACCGGGCCTGCGGGCTGGGCTACGGCCGCCTGCTGGAGCGCAGCGCCGCCGAGTGGGCGCGCCGCTGGCGGATGGGCGGGGTGACCGTCGTCGGGAGAAATCCGTACGACCAGCTGGGGATCCGCTTCGCGCTTTACCACCTGACCCTCATGACCGCGGGGGACGACAGCCGCGTCGGCATCGGGGCGAAAGGGCTGACCGGGGAGGGGTACAAGGGCCATTCCTTCTGGGATACGGATCTCTTCATCCTGCCGTATTTCACCCTCACATATCCGCGCACGGCGCGCACCCTCCTCGAGTACCGCTACCGCAACCTTTACGGGGCGCGTCTCAAGGCGAAGCAGAACGGCTACCGCGGCGCGATGTTCCCGTGGGAGAGCGCGTGGATCGACGACGGCGAGGTCACGCCGCCGTATCTCGGGGCGGACATCGTGACGGGGGAAAGCGAGAAGATCCTGACGGGACTGATCGAGCAGCACGTGACGGCGGACGTCGCCTGCGCGGTCCGGCAGTACGAGCTTGCGTCGGGCGACGCGGACTTCATGGACCGTTGCGGGGACGAGATCCTGCTGGAAACGGCCGTGTTCTGGGCCGGCCGCGCCGAGTACGACGCCCCGAAGGACCGGTACGAGATCAACGACGTGATCGGCCCGGACGAATACAAGGTGCACGTGGACAACAACGCCTACACCAACTATATGGCGCGTTTCAACATGGAGCTGGCGCTGCGGGCGGCGCAGAACCTGCGCCGGAAGGACCCGGAGCGGTTCCGGCGGCTGGACGCGAAGACCGGTTTCTCGGCCTCCGAGCCGAAGATCCGCGAGGTCTGCGAAAAGCTGTACCTTCCGGCCCCCGGCGGCGACGGGATCGTCCCGCAGACCGACGGCTACCTTTCCCTGGAGCCGCTGGACCTTTCCCCGTACAAGGACCCGAAGGCGCCGGCAAAGATCGGGACCGCCATGAACGCCGGGCGGCTGAACCGCTATATGGTCTCGAAGCAGGCCGATCTGGTGATGCTCCTGTTCCTGCGGCCGGACCTCTTCGGCTCGGAGACCGCGAGGAAGAACTTCCTGTTCTACGAGGCGCATACCCTGCATGATTCCTCGCTGAGCAAATGCATCCACAGCATCGTCGCCTGCCGGCTCGGTCTGGAGGACGCGGCCTACCGCCTGTTCGAGGAGTCGCTGGACATCGACCTCGGCCCCGGCATGAAAAGCTCCGACGACGGCGTCCACGCCGCCGCGCTGGGCGGGATCTGGCAGTGCGCCGTGATCGGATTCGGCGGGGTCGAAGCCGCGGAATCCAGCCTGAAGATCAATCCCCGCCTGCCGCAGGCGTGGGAGGAACTGCGTTTCCCGCTGGTCTGGCACGGCGTCCGCCTTTCGGTGCGCGTGACGCGGGCCGCCGTGGAGGTGGAAAACGGGGGACGCGCCGCCGTGCCGCTCGAGGTCCGCGGGGAAAAGGCTCTCGCGCAGCCCGGGGGGACCGTCCGCGTCGATCTGCCGCGGGAAAGGGGGTGAAAGGGTCATAGAGAAAGAAATCCCGTCCTGAACCGTATCCAAATTTTTGCGAGGAGGAAAACGTGATGAAAAAGTATAGGAAATTTTCTTTGGGAGTGCTGGCGGTCGTCCTTTCGTCTTTGCTGATGCTGCCGGCCTGCGCCGGCAACAACGCGGCGAGCGGAGCGCCGTCCCAGAACGGCTCCGCCAAAAAAGAGGAGATCGTATTGGACTACCTGACCTACCGCACCGGCCAAAACGTCGGCGCCAAGTATTTTCTGCCCTCCGTGGAACGCTTCAACAAGCAGTACGCAGGCCAGTATAAAGTCAACGTGCAGGAGATCGTCCAGGATTCCTACGACGACAAGATCAAGCAGCTGGCCCAGGTCAACAAGCTGCCGACCCTGATGGACGGTATGCACGACACCGTGTGGCTCAGGGATTACGTGATCAAGAACAAGCTCAGCTACGACCTGAAGGACTGGCTGGATAAAAACCCGGACGTCAAGAAGCTCTGCATCCAGGATTCCCTTGATTACTGCACGGCCGACGGCAGGGTCGCCATCATGCCGAACATCATTTCGTCGCCGTCCGTGTCTTATTACAACACCAAAATGTATCAGCCCTCCAAGGCCATCCGCGACATGAACGCCGACGAATTCCTCTCGTGCCTCGGCGACAATAAGATCGCGTTCATGACGGGCGAGAACGCCTGGACGACGCAGCTGTTCTATTCCGCCCTGATCGCCGGCCAACCCGGCGGCGCCGATCTGCTGCTGAAGCACACGGACGACAAGCTGACGGATTTCAACAACGACGCCTTCGTCAACGCGACGGCGGAACTTCAAAAGTTTCTGCAGAAAGCGGCTTCCTCCAACACGGTCGGGGCCGCGTACGCGGATGCGGACAACACCCTGCTCAGCAAGCAGGCGGCGGTCATCTTTAACGGGCCGTGGATGTTCGCGGACTTTGACGTTTCCTCCAAGGATAAATGGAGCAACGATTTCAACGGGGAAGATATGGCCGTGGACCTGTTCCCGGGCAACGTCGCCGTCGCCAACAACAAATCCTTCGGCGGTTACTGGATCGCGGACAGCGCGTCCGACGACCAGAAAGAAGTCGCCCTCGCGTTCCTGAAGTTCGTCAGCTCGCCCCACGAGGTCGAGCAGCAGATCCTCATCGCGGGCGGGTTCGCTCCCAACCTCGAATACAGCGAGGACTTCAAGAGCGAGGCCAAATCCAACAAGCTCCTTACGCTTTATACCGGCGCGTTCAATAAGGACACGAAGCTGCTGCCGGGCTTCGACGACGTGGTTTATCCGTCCGTGGCGCAGCCCGGTTTCCCGAACCTGCTGCCGGACCTGATCAACAATAAAATCACGCCGAAGGCTTTCTGCGAAAAGCTGACCGAGCTTTCCAAGCAGGCCGCAAACCAGTAACCAAGCCGTCGGACCATACGGTACCGGTTGTGAAAACGATCGGTACCGTCTCTATAAGAGGGGGTTGTGATGAAACCGCTAACCGCGAGACAAAAAACTCTGCTGTGGATCTGGGCTTTCCTGCTGCCGTGCATCCTCGTTTTGCTGCTGTTCTACCTCGTGCCGATCCTCACGCTGGTCTACACCAGCTTTACGAAATGGGACGGCGCCAACCCGCCGGTCTTCACCGGTCTGACGAATTACGTCAACCTTTTCGGCGCGAACGATTTCAAGGCGGCTTTCGTCAACCTGCTTTTGTGGTCGGCGATCGCCGGGACCCTCCACGTCTTTTTCGGCACCCTGATCGCGCTGATCCTCTTCAAGGAGCCCCACGGGTGGAAGTTCGTCGAGACCGTCTTCATGATCCCCAACGTGATCTCGATGGCCGCGTGGGCCATGATCTACCGCTTCGTGTTCAACGGAAGCTACGGCCTGCTGAATGGGATCATCCGGACCTTCGTCCCGGGCTTCGCGGTCAACTGGCTGTTCGAGTCGCCCTACGCGTTCTGGGCCGTGACGCTGACCTGGCTGTTCTACGCGGTCGTCGTCACGCTCCTGGTCCTGGGCGACCTGAAGGCGATCCCGTCCGACCTCCATGAGGCGGCGCGGATCGACGGCGCCGGCGAATTCTATATCACGATGAAGATCAACCTGCCGCTCTGCCGCAACTCCATCGGCACCTCCGTGATCTGCGCGATCTCCTCGAGGATCTCGATGTACGAGACCATCGCGCTGACGACCCGCGGCGGCCCGGGCAACGACACCATGAACATCCCCCTGATCCTGGTCAATGCCATCAACAACAGCAAGTACGGGTACGCCAACGCCGCGGGCATGATGATGCTTCTGCTGGGCATCGTTCTGCTGGTCGTCGTGAACAAGGCGTTCCGTATGAATGAGAGCATTTATTAAAGGGGGGAACTTTGATCTATGGACACCGCGAAAAAGACGCTTTACCATCTCGGCGTATTCATCGTCCTGCTGTTCACCGTTTTGATCTCGATCTTTCCGATCGTCTGGGTGGTGGTCTCTTCGTTCAAAACGAACGCGCAGATCCTTTCGAGCCCGTTTTCGCTGCCGACGGCTTTCAGCTTCAAGGCCTACCAGGCGGTCTTTAAGCAGACGGATTTTCTGCTCTACACAGTCAACTCGCTGGTGGTGTCGGTGGTTTCGACCGCAATCTCCATCATCATCTACGCGATGGCGGCCTATGTGATCGCGAAATATGATTTCAAGGGGAAGGACCTCGTTTATTCCCTCTTCGTGATCACCCTGCTGGTCCCCGCGCAGTGCAAGGCGCAGCCCATCTTCTCGCTGATCATCCATTTCAATCTCTACGACACCAAGACGGCGCTGGTCCTGGTCTACCTGGCCGCCGGGATGGCGATGTCGCTGTTCATCCTGAAAAACACGTTTATGTCGATCCCCAAGGATTTCAGCGAGGCCGCCTGGATGGAAGGCTCCGGCTTCATCCGCACCTTCCTCTGGATCAATCTGCCCATGGCAAAATCGGGCCTCGCGACGGCCGGCATCCTGATGTTCCTCGGCAACTGGAACGAATATTTCTTCGCCATGCTGCTGACCACGTCGCCCGTCAACCGAACCCTGCCGGTCGCCCTCGCGTCGTTCAACGAGACCTATTCCTACAACTACACCAACATGTTCGCGGCCCTGACGATGGCGATCCTCCCAGGCATCCTGATCTACTCCTTCGCGCAGGACCAGGTGACGAACAGCCTGGTCGCCTCCGGCATCAAGGGATGACCGAAAACGAGCGCGCCCGCTGCCGGGGAATTTTTCCCCGGCAGTTTTGCTGCCGGACCGCAAAATGAGAAAATGGATTCGCATCTGCCGGCGGTCCGCACCGTGTGATCAAGTACCGCTCACTGGACGACCTCGATGGTCAGGCCCTCGTCTGGCGCAACAAGGTCATCAGGAAAAATAAAGCATGTATTTGTCATGGATCGGACGAAAAGCCTCGGCTTCCTTCCGCCATTTTCGGGCCAGCCGGCCCGCCGTCAGGGCACCGTCTCTCAATTCCCCACTACCTGACGCGAGGTCGATGTGGTAGCGGTCCCCCGCTTTGGGAGGCGTGAAGGCGAAATCCTTTGGATAAAGCTCCTGAATCGAACGGATCAGATAAATTCCAAGATCGACGGCACGGACGCGCTTCGGTTCCAGCACATGGATCTGAACGCCCCCGCAGATCTGATCGACGTACTTTGAAAAAGCCGGCATAAATAGAGCGGGTGAAAATTTGAGCCCTTTCAGACCGACAGCGTTCATTTTCTCGGAAAGAACTTCGGGGTCGATATACGGGGCTCCGACGGTGGTGAACGGGGTGGTGGTTCCCCGGCCGTCCGAAACGTTGGTCCCGGCCAGAAGGCAGGTTCCGTTATAGACCGCGATGGAATCCGTCGTAGGCAGGTTCGGACTCGGCTTGACAAAAGGCAGCCCCGTTTCGTCGAAGAACATATCCCGCATCCATCCGGTCATCTTCACGACTTCCAGATTGCAGTCCAGATGATATTGGCCGTTATAGTATCGCGCCAGTTCGCCGATCGTCCAGCCGTGACGGATCGGCATGCGGGTAAGCCCGATAAAGGAAAAGAGCTCCGGAGTATGGCAGTTCCCCTCCAGCTGGGTCCCGCCTATCGGATTGGGGCGGTCGAGCACCACCAGCTTCTTTCCTGCGGAGGCACAGGCACGCATCGCGTAAAACAGGGTGGACGGGTACGTAAAATAACGCGAACCCACATCCTGAAGATCAAACACCATCATATCCAGCCGATCCATGGCTTCTTTCGGGGGAAGATACCCGGAACCGCCGGACTTTTCCGTCAAATTCCAAGTGCCGCGGAAGAGGCTGTAAACCGGCAGGCCGGACAGGGGATCTTGCCGGGATTCCACTTCTTCCCCCGGCTTTAAGACGCCGTGGATCCCATGCTCCGGCGCCAGCAGCACCTGGAGATTGAAGTTCTTTTTCAAGATACTGATGGTGCTTTGAAAGCCGGAGGATATCCCGGATCCGCCGGTAATCAGCCCCAGACGCGCTTTCCCGAAAATGCGCCCGCATCGGTCCAGGCGGTCGATCCCGATCTTTACGGTGTTGGACATGGCCATGATCTCCTTTGCGGATCGTTGTGATCCGTTGC
>DAINSB010000039.1:9341-16027 GCA_036741535.1 Caproicibacter sp.
GCCCGGGAAATTTACATTGGCTTGGGAACCGGATTATTTGCCGAGAAGCTTTTTGTAAGCGGCGTTTTCGGCATCGATCACCGACTGCCAGCCGGAATCCTTGATCGCCTGGTACTGTTTGTAGAAATCGTCCACCGACAAATGGCCGGATACGGTATTGGCAAAAGCTTCGTCCAGCTTATCCGTGAGAGACTTATTCTTCAAATACTCGTCGGTGGAGAAAATGGGGACCTGATCGTAAAAATAGGGTTCGTTCATATAAAGTGCGTCGTAGAAATATTTGGAAGGTTTGTCCAGATGGTCTTTGTCTTTGCCCTGCAGCAACAGCTGCATATAGGCGTCGCCAAGAAAATTGATGGGGGTCAGGGTATTGATTAAGCCGGCTTTCCTCGCGTTTACAAATCCCCCGGAGGAGATGCTCGGCTTGATCACGGGTTTTCCATTGACATAATCGAAAGTTTTGCCTTCAATCCCGTAATTCATCAGGATATTTCCCTCATCGGAGAAAACGTAGTTATAAAACTGCATGATTTTTTCCGCTTTTCCGGATTTTTGCGCCTGAATGGTCAATGCAAGGCCCGTGGTGTCCAGTTTGCTCCGAGCTGGCATCAGCTGCTTTCCGTCCGGGCTTTTCACCGGCTCCACTCCGACGAACCTGGCGTCCGGATTGGTCTTTTGAAGCGTGTTGGTGGAAAGGCGCGCGCGTTCCGCCCAGTAGATGGTGAAGCCGGCAAGGCCGGAATCCAGAGTGGACAGATATGTGTTGGAACGTGTGGCGAATTCCTTATCCAGAATGCCCTTGGAGTACAGCTCCCTCATTTCCTCAAGGAACTGCTTAAAATTCGGGTGCTCAAAGATGCTGATGATCCCGTCGTCCGTAATGGCAAAATAGCTGTTGCTCTGCTTGATGCCGAACATCATGGCATAGGTCAGCAAATTCGACGTATTGGTGCAAAGAATAGGAATCTCGTTTTTCTTTCCGTCGCCGTTACAGTCGTTGTCCCGGAACGCCTGCCAGACCTTTTTCCATTCGTCGTAAGTTTTTGGCTGCTGCAATCCCAGCTTGTCTATCCAATCCTGCCGGACCAGCGTGCTCATCACCGGTTTGAAGTCGAGGACATAAGGGATGTCGTAGATCTTTCCGTCCGAGACCTGCCTTAAATAGAGATAATCTTCATCCGTATAATACCGGGTGATGTTGGAGCCGTATTTTTTCAGTAAATCATCCAGCGGAATCACGGCTCCCTGATCCAATAAGGTGGCCATGTCAGCTTCAAAGATGACGTCCGGAAGGTCGCCGGAAGCCAGAATGGTGCTGACCTTGTCTTTATAGTTCGACTTCGCAACCCAGTTGAAATTTAGTTTTGCGCCGGTGCGCGCTTTAAGCTCGTCCCAGATCATCGTCTGCTTCGGGTCGTAAGGGGAACGCGTGTCGCCGAGAAAGTTGATTTCGAGCCCTGAAAGGTCGGGAGCCTCTCCTTTTTTTGAGGAAGCGGAAGCAGCGGAGGACGTTGCGGCGGAAGGTGCGGAATTTGTGGAAGAATCTGTCGAAGAGCATCCTGCGACTGCCGAAAACAGGATGACGGCGGTGAGAATTCCTGAGGTGATTTGTTTTCTATCCATCTTTTTGCACTCCCTTTGGTAGAATGATTTATTCCTTAACCGCGCCCAGCATAATACCTTTTACAAAATATTTCTGGAGGAACGGATACAGGACCAGCATGGGAATCATGGAAACAAAAATGACGGCGTTTTTGGTCTGCTCTGAGATGGCGGCAAACGTGCTGGCGTCGCCTCTGTTGACAGCGGAGGCCGTGGTACTCAGTCCGTACAGATCCGAACCCGAAAGCAGGACGATGTCGCGCAAGACCAGCTGCAGCGTATATTTGTTGATGTCGTTCAGATAGATCAGCGGGTTCAGAAAAGAATTCCAGTTCGCCACGACGATCCATAAGGCGACAAGCGCAAGCGCCGGCTTTGAAAGGGGCCATACGATCCGGAACAGGATGGTAAAATCATTGGCTCCGTCCATTTTTGCCGATTCGATGAGCGAAATCGGGATGGTTTGGAAAAAGGCCCGAAGAATGATGACATGGTAGGCGCTGAACATACTGACGGCGACCAACGCCCACAGGCTGTTCAAAAGCCCCACCCGTTTCACAACAAGGAAGGTCGGGATCATGCCTCCGCTGAACCACATGGTAAAAATCAGGAGGGAAGTATAGACCTTTTTACCGATAAAATCGGAATAGGCAATCGGATACGCTGCCAAAGACTCCAGGACCAGCCCCAGCAGACACGCGGCCACGGCGACAAATGTCGTGTTCAGGAAGGACATCATCAAGGATTGGTTGGCAAAAATCTGCGAATAGGCGTCCAAGTCGAATCCTCTGGGGAAAAAAGTCACCCGATTAGACAGAACATAATAGTCGTCGCTCACGGATATCGAGACCATGTTGAAAATCGGGTATAAAATGATGATCAAGAACAGAAACATGAAAAACAGATTAGCCGCATCGAAAATCTTTTCTCCGGGCTTTTTTCGCCGTACCGCCGCCAAAGCGGATTCCCCCTTACCATAAACCGGATTGCAGAGTCCTTTTTGTTATTTTGTTGGAAAGTACGACCAACACGAAAGCAACAATCGAATTAAACAAGCCGACTGCCGTGGCATAACCGAAATTGGTTCCGAGGATTCCCTGTTTATAGACATAGGTGGAAAAGACTTCGGATACCGAAAGGTTCAGGGAATTCTGAAGCAGATAGACCTTTTCAAAGCCGACGCTGAGGATGCTGCCGATCGCCATGATCAGCTGGATCACGATGGCGTTCCGGATGCCCGGCAGGGTGATGTGGATCGCCTGCCGGAACCGTCCCGCTCCGTCCACAATGGCGGCTTCGTAAAGGCCGGGGTCGATCCCGGTCATGGCGGAGAGATAGATGATCGCGCTCCAACCGGTCGTCTGCCAAATACCGGACAGGATGTAAATCGGCCGGAAGCTGCTGGGGTCTCCGAGAAAATAATAAGGTTGTCCTCCGGCCGCCTTCACGATCGCCCCGAGAATTCCTACGGAAGGGGAAAGAAAAGTGATGATCATGCTGACCAGAACCATGTTGGAAATAAAATGAGGAAGATAGCTGACGGTCTGGACCAGTTTTTTGAAACGAAGCGTTTTCAGCTCGTTCAGCAGCAACGCAAACAGGATTGGAACGGGAAATACGAAGATCAGCTGCAGAATGCTGATCATCAAGGTGTTTTTAAGGATTTGAGAAAAATCCGGGCCGGTAAGAAATTTTATGTAATGCTGCAGACCGACAAACCGGCTTCCGCCGAATCCGCGCAAAAGTTTGTAGTCGTAAAACGATATCGACAGCCAAGCCATCGGCCAGTACTTGAAAATCGCCAGGTAAGCGGCAACGGGAAGCAGCATTAAATAAAGATATCTATCTTTCCAAAGCCGGCGCCGTATTTTCTGCCGGCGCGAAGTCTGAAGAGGAATTTCCCTTCCCGGCAGGGTTGAGCTTTTCATTTCTTTCATTTAATCACCGTATAACAAGAAAAATATTTTTATTAAATTCGCGTTTATTATAATTTATGCTTTCAAACATGTCAATCATGTTTTGCGTGAATTACATATATTTTACTTAACTATAATAATAAAGCGGCAATATGTTTACGTTCTCTATATATTACGAAAAATAATTTCATTTTGTCTTGATTTATAATGGAATATGATTATAATAAATATTGAAAATTTTTTTACATATCATTGGAGGTCCTTCCTAATGGAATTGTCTACGACGGTAAATTTCTTTATCCTGCCTCACGATCAAGGAATGGACGTCTATTACGAAGAATTAAGAAACTACCGCAGACTTGGCTTTTCCGTACTGGACTGTATTTTCTGCAATGCAGATTCCCCCGGTTCCCCGCTTTTGCGTGAGGATTGGAGGCAATGGGGCGAAGCGATAGCGGGTTACTCCAAAAAGCTCGGCGTCCGCTATGCGCAGTGCCATATGCCCTACTATAATTTCACTCCTTCGGGGCAGGGGATCGACAGGAAAAAAGAAAAATTAGCGAGGCGTTCGATTGAAGCCGCCGCGGTACTCGGAGCGAAATGGATCGTCGGGCATCCGGCGACGGATTTTAACGCATGCGATATGCCGGCGGTTTCAAAAGAAGAGAATCTCCGCTATTTTGCTCCCTATGTTGCCTTGGGAGAAAAGCTCGGGATCGGCATTGCGATCGAAAATATGGCGGATTTCCCGAGGCAGGGGTACCCGAGAAGCTACTGCGCAACCGTGTCGGAGCTCTGCGATCTCGTGGATGCTCTCGGGAGTCCGTGCGCCGGCATTTGCTGGGATTTCGGCCATGCCAATCTGATGTATCAAGACCAGGCGCCCTGCTTAAAATTGATCGGTCCTCGGCTGAAGGCTGTCCATGTTCACGACAATTTCGGAAAGGAAGACTCCCATCTTCCGGTTTTTTTCGGGAATATCCATTGGGAACCTCTGATGCGCATGCTAAAAGAGATCCGGTACGAAGGCGTCTTCAGCTTTGAAACGAAAAGGATTCCGATCCGGCTTCCCCAATATATGCGGAACGCGCAGTGGCTTTATGTAAAGACGGCCGGAGACTATCTGCTTTCGCAGGTTGATTCGCCGGAGGAAGCAAAATGAGTTGTTTGTTCCGTATCAAAGAATTTTACGACGGCTTTACCGCTTCCGAGAAAAAGATCGCCGATTATATCCTCAACAACAAAGATGAAACGGTCCGGCTCACTTCTACCCAGTTGTCGAAAATCACCGGCGCATCCCCTGCCACCGTCGTTCGGTTTGCAAGGACAATAGGCTTTTCCGGTTACAGCGACATGAAGCTGGATCTTGCAAAGGATATCGAAAATATCGCGCAGGACAAGGTTAACGAACTGATTCAGTCCAGCGACACCATGATGGAAATGGCCAAAAAATATTCCGCCTGCGTCACGCAGGCGATCGCGGGCACCATGAGCCTGATCAAAAGCAGCGAGCTGGAATCGGCCGTTTCAATTCTGAAAAAAGCCGAGACCCTCTATCTTTACGGCGTGGGCGCCTCCGGGCTTGTGGCGGAAGATCTCCAGAAAAAGCTGGTGCGGATCAACAAGCAATGCAATTATTACGTCGATTACAATCTTGGACTGGCAAGTTCCATTCACATCACCGGCCGGGACGCGATGCTTGCCATCTCATACAGTGGAGAGACGAAAGAGGTCAACCTTTCGGCCGAAACGGCCCGGAAATCGGGCGCGAAGGTCATCGCGGTGACGCATTGCGGAAGGAGCCGTTTAACGGCGCTGGCCGACATCAACCTGTTCATTCCGAGCACCGAGAACGAGATCCGCATTGGAGCCATGCAGTCGCGGACAGCCCAGCTGTTCATCACCGACCTTTTGTACATGGGGCTGGTACGAGATCAGTTCGGGGCGGTCGAAAAGATGCTGGAGGATTCCAGAAAGATGGTTCGGCTGCTGAAAGAAAACTGACGGACCGGCTATCGGAGAAACCCATAAGGGAGCAACACGGATGTATTCAAATTTGGACGAATTGGTAACCGAGCAGAGAAATTCGGAAACGACCTACATCGACCGAGTCCCTACGATAAAAATGCTGCGGATGATTAATTGTGAGGACAGAAAGGTCGCCGGGGCGGTTGCCAGAGTCCTGGAGCCTCTGGCCAAGGCGGTGGATCAGATTTCGGAGCGCCTGCAGAACGGCGGACGAATGGTCTACTGCGGCGCCGGGACCTCCGGCCGGCTCGGCATTCTGGATGCCGCGGAATGTCCGCCGACCTACGGCGTGGACCCGGACCTTGTGATCGGAATCATAGCGGGGGGAGCCCCGGCGGTCTTCCGCACTCAGGAGGGCGCGGAAGACTCGGAAACTCTATGCGTTGAGGATCTGAAAAAAGTTCACTTCAATTCCAAAGACACTCTGGTTGGAATAGCGGCCAGCGGCCGCACACCTTATGTGATCGGCGGAATGAAATACGCGCTGTCCTTAGGGGCACTGACCGTGTCCATTTCTTGCAATCCGAATTCGGAAATGTCCCGGCTGGCCGAAATCTCGATCGCGCCCGTCGTCGGACCGGAGGCGGTAACGGGCTCCACCCGCATGAAGGCCGGCACAGCGCAGAAAATGATTCTGAATATGCTGTCCACCGGCGTCATGATACGGCTGGGGAAGGTTTACGAAAACTTGATGATAGATTTGAAAGCCAACAACGAAAAGCTGATGGAAAGGGCCCGTCGCATCGTGATGGAGGCAACCAGTGCGGACTATGAGACCGCCTGTTCCGTGCTGGCGGAGAACCGCTATAACGTGCGGCTGTCGATATTAAGGCAGCTGACGGGCGTCGATGACCGGACGGCGGAAAAATTGATTGAGAAAAACAGAGGCAACCTTTCGGCTGCGATTTCCGCGGTAAAGCGCTGACTTTCTCCCCCGCCCGCTGAGGTCTCCACCGTGCCGCAGCGTCTCGCTGGTTTTCAAAAAAGGCTTCCGCGCCGCATCCGCGCCTGCCAGGTTATTTCAACCCGATCTGTTTCTGCCATACCGGCCATGCCGACCTCGATATGATTACCAAAGTCTATGCCCACATCTTGGATGAGGACCGTAAGGTCAATGCTCAGAGATTTGAGTCCGCGTTC
>DAINSB010000040.1:0-15668 GCA_036741535.1 Caproicibacter sp.
CGCATTGTAGCCCTGCATCCTGCGCCAGCGGATCAGGATGTCCTGAAGCGTCTCGTCGAGGGCATGTCCCATATGCAGCTTACCAGTGATGTTCGGCGGCGGGATCACGATGGTATAGGGCTTTTTTTTCGGATCGCACTCCGCGTGAAAATAATTCCCGTCGAGCCAGAAACGGTAAATCCGGTCCTCCACTTCCTGCGGATCGTAGGTCTTTGCAAGTTCCCTGCTCATGTTTGCAAACTTCCTCCAATAAATATGAGATTGCGGCCTCTGCTGCATCACGCGGTCGATAACGTCTCGCAGCGGCGGCAGCCCGAAAAAAGCGAACCTTATGCGAGGGGAAAGGGCTTTTTCAGCAGAAACCACAGTCGTGGTCGCCGTAGGCGCAAAAGGCGCTTTGCGCCCTCAGCCCGCCGGGACCGGCACGGCGCTCCCGCCGAGGAGAAACATATCGACGGCGACCGCGGCGCACAGGGCGAGCGGCACGTCCCCGCCCTGAAAAATCTCCACGGCGTAGCAGGCGCCGCGCGCGTTCCAGCAGGTGCCGTGCGTCATGACGACGCGGGATTTTCCGCGCTCGTCGCGGTCCTCCACAAAGTCGAAGCACCGCGTGACGATGCTGCCGCGGAACCTCCACGGCACGCCCTTGACCTGCACGGGCCGATGCACCGCCCTGGGCTTGATGGCGAGCCGCATGTGCCTTTCGCCGGCGGAAACGGAATACTGGAACGCGGTGGGGAGAAAAACGCCGGTGACGCGTGCCAGCGAAGCGCCTCCGCCGCTTGCGCAGAGTTTGTACCGGCACCCGAGGGAAGAGTACTCGCCCTGCAGTTCATACAGGGGACAGCCGCAGGAATCCAACACGGTAAACAGGTTCTCCTGTCCGCCGCCCTGCTGCAAATAAAGCCTCAATCCCCATCCGCCCCTTCGCCGTTCCGAATTCTTTCCCCTATCATAGCATTTTTGCCGCCGGGCGGCAACACATCGGCTGAAAAATCCCGCCGGCGCGCTTCCCCGCAAAAGCCGCATGTGGTAGAATAGACATAATATCCCCCGGATCGTCCGGAAAAGAGGCGGCTCCATGAAAAAAGTTCTGAAACTGCGGCGCCTGCGGCTCCTGCTGCTGGTTCCGGCGGCATTTTTCGCAACGCTGTTCGCGTCCCGCCATCAGGCGGCGGCGGAATGGTACGCCCGCCACCCCTACGCCGCGCTTTCCCGCGCCGGGAACGCCGTGACCGGCCTCGCGCCGTTTTCCGTCGGGGAACTCCTCGTCTTTCTTCTGGCGGCGGCGCTCGTCATTCTGGTTGCGCGGCTGGTCGCAAGGCTGGCGCGCGGAAAAGGCAGGCGCGCGGAAATCGCGCTCAGGTTTTTTGTCAATCTCCTCTGCTTTGCGGGCGTGCTGTATTTTATTTTTACCGTAGCCTGCGGGATCAACTACTACCGGACCACATTCGCCGAAACCTGCGGTCTGCCCGTGAAGCCCTCTTCCACGGCGGAGCTTATGCGCCTTACGAAGAGCCTCGCCTCCGACGCGAACGCCCAGCGCGGCAAAGTGAAAACGGACCGGCAGGGCGTCATGGAGCTCGGCACCCAGGATTTTTCCCGGACGGCGCGGGTGGCCAAACAGTCGTTCGACCGGCTCGGCGCGGAGTATCCGCTTCTGTCGCCGGGCTACGGCGCCCCGAAGCCGGTCCTCTCTTCGCGCCTGATGTCGCGCTGCAACATCACCGGCATGTTTTTCCCGTTCACGTTCGAGGCGAACGTGAACACCGACGTGCCGGCGTATACCATCCCCGTGACCATGTGCCACGAACTTTCGCATCTGCGCGGGTTCATGCGGGAAGACGAGGCCAACTTCATCGGCTACCTGGCCTGTGAAAAAAGCGACAGCCCCGATTTTCGATATTCCGGCACCATGCTGGCCTTTACCTGCGCGTCGAACGCGCTGCTCTCCGCCGACGAAAAGGCGGATGCCGCGGTCTGGAGCGGCCTCGGCGCTGGCGTGCGGAAGGACCTCGCCTGCAATTCCGCTTACTGGAAACAGTTCGAGGGCCCCGTTGCGAAGATGTCCGACTCGGTGAACGACAGCTACCTGAAGGCGAACCGGCAGAGCGACGGCGTGCAGAGCTACGGGAGAATGGTGGACCTGCTGCTCGCCCTGCAGCGGAAAGAGGCGGCTTCGGCAAAGAAATAAGCGCGGCGTGTCGCCGCGCCCACGCCGCGCCGTTTCAGATCACTCGGCCGGTTCCGGCTCCGGGCTCTTCTCGGCCGCAAAATCCTCCGGAAGGTCGACCTGCTCGATCGTTCCGTCGGAAATCTGCACCTTGCCCTGAAGTTTCGCTCCGCTGTCCACCGTGATGGTGGTGGAGACGATGTCGCCGATGATGATGGAATTGCCCTGGCAACTGACATTGCCCATCACATGGACGTTGCCCTTCAGCTTTCCGTCGAAGGTCAGATTGCCGCATTTGATGTTGCCCACGATGACGGAGTCGCCGTCGACCGTGATGTCTTCCGACGCGCTGAGGTTGCCGCGCACCGTGCAGGCGGAAAGCGCCACGCCCGCGCCCTGCACGTCCCCGTTCTGCTTGCCGCTGATCTTCACGTTGCCGCTCGTGCTGACGCTGCCCGTCACCGTGCCGAGCATCTCGATGTCGCTGTCCGACTTGATGTCTCCGACGACCACGGTGCCCTGCGAAATCACCGTGACGCTTTTTTCGTTTTCGCCGGGGTCTCCGCCTTCTTCCCGGTCGGAGAATTCCGGCCGGGCGGGACGCGCGCCGCCCGGCCCGTACGGTTCGGCCCGCTGCGTGTAATTCGGCTGCCCTGCGCCCGTGTCCATCGCTCTTTCCGTTCTTTCCGGTTTCATCTGGGTGTTTTCCTCCGCTTCCTCAGGGCCGTTCCAGATTCTCCTCACCATGTGGGCGAATCCGCGGTCCCGGTTATTCCCTGCAGAATCCATCTTTAGTCCGCGCCTCCAAAATTCCCTGTTCCTCCTCAGAAGACAGAAAATCAAGACAAAATAAACATAAGTATTATACAATATTCCAATTCCGTTTTCCACCCTTTTTCCACTTTTTCGGACAAAAAAGGCGCCCCCCGCCCGGACCGGCAGGCAGGGGACGCGCGCTTTCCGACAGACAAAATCGTCCGCTCCGGAAAAACGTCTTGCGGACGACGGTCATTCCCCGATCATCAGGTTGCAGACCTCGTTGGAGTACTCGACAGGGTCGTCGATCGCGACGCCCTCGATGAGCAGCGCCTGCGTATACAGCAGCGAGGCGTAGGTTTTCAGCTTCTCCTTGTCGTTCTGGTAGAGGTCGCACAGCTTCTGGAAAATCGGATGCGAGGCGTTGATCTCGAGCACGCGCTGCGCTTTCACCTTTTCTTTCTGCGCGTTCGGCATGGAGTTCAGCACCTTTTCCATCTCCATGGAGATGGCCCCGTTCGTCGACAGGCAGACCGGGTGGGTCTTGAGTTTCTGCGAAAGGATGACGTTGCTGACCTTGCCGCCGAGGGCATCCTTCAGGAAAGCGAGCATATCCTTGTTTTCCTCCACCTTTGCGGCGGCCGCTTTCTTCTCCTCCTCGGTTTCAAGGCCGAGGTCGTCGGCCGAGACGGAGCGGAATTCCTTTTCCCCGTACTTCATCAGCATCTGGATGGCGAACTCGTCGACCGGGTCGGTCAGGTAGAGGATCTCGTACCCGCGCTCCTTCACCGCGTCCGTCTGCGGCAGAAGGTCCGCGCGCTCCACGGTGTCGGCGCAGGCATAGTAGATGTACTTCTGGTCCTCTTTCATGCGGTCTTTGTATTCCTTCAGCGTGACCAGCTTCTTTTCTGCGGAGGAATAGAACAGCAGCAGATCCTGCAGAACTTCCTTGTGCGCGCCGTAATCCTGATAGACCCCGTACTTAAGCTGCAGGCCGAAGTTTTTGAAAAACTTCTCGTACTCCTCCCGGCTGTTCTTGAGCATGGTCTCGAGCTCCGAGCGGATCTTCTTCTCGATGCGCTCGGCGATCAGCTTGAGCTGGCGGTCGTGCTGGAGCATCTCGCGCGAAATGTTGAGAGAGAGGTCCTGCGAATCCACCAGGCCGCGCACGAAGCTGAAATAATCCGGCAGCAGGTCGGCGCATTTGTCCATGATCAGGACGCCGTTGGAATAGAGCTGCAGGCCCTTTTCGTAATCGCGCGTGTAATAGTTGAACGGCGCGTGGGACGGAATATACAGCAGGGCGTGGAACGTGGACGCGCCCTCCGTGTACATGTGGACGGTCTTCGCCGGGTTCTCGTAGTCGGAAAACTTGTTCTTATAGAATTCGTTGTACTGCTCCTGCGTGATCTCGTTCTTGTTCTTGCGCCAGAGGGGGACCATGCTGTTCAGCGTCTCGTTTTCGGTGTAGGTCTCGTACTCGTCTTTGCTGCCCTCTTTGAGACGGCTCTTTTCCACATCCATTTTGATTGGATAGCGGATGTAGTCGGAATATTTTTTGACAAGGCTCTTGAGGTGATAGGCGTCGAGGAATTCGCTGTATTTCTCGTCGTCGGTGTCCGGCTTCATCTCCAGCACGATCTCGGTGCCGCGGTCCTGTTTGTCGCAGGGCTCGACCGTATATCCCTCCGAGCCGGAGGATTCCCACTGAAAAGCCTCTTCGCCGCCGAACGCCTTGCTGCGGACGGTCACGTGCTTCGCCACCATGAACGCGGAGTAAAAGCCGACGCCGAACTGCCCGATGATCTCGATGTCCTCTTTCGGCTGCATGCCCTCTTTAAAATTCAGGGAGCCGCTCTTCGCGATGGTGCCGAGATTGCTCTCCAGCTCCTCCCGATTCATGCCGCAGCCGTTGTCCGTGACGGTCAGAGTCTTTTTCTCCTTGTCGGGGACGATGCGGATGACGAAATCGTCGCGGTTCAGGCCGGTGTTGCCCTCCGAAAGCGCCTTGTAATACAGCTTGTCGATGGCGTCGCTGGCGTTCGAGATCAGTTCGCGGAGGAAAATCTCCTTGTGCGTATAGATGGAGTTGATCATCAAATCCAGGATCCGTTTGGATTCCGTTTTAAACTGCTTGACTGCCATAAGCGTCTCTCCTTGTGAAAAAAATAATTAGCACTCTGCGGGCCGACGACAAAGCCGCGGCCTGCCAGTTTGTCTGCAACCTAAAAGAATTAGCACTCTATGCTTCCAAGTGCTAATTCTTATCATAAACCATTCCGGGCGGAATTTCAAGAGCCGGTTGTGAATTTTCGCTGAAAGCCCTTTCTAATCCTCCAACCTCCAACATCCAACCTCTAAATCGGCACATAGTCGTGGTCCACGGTGATCACCGGGTAGTAGTGGGGGTTGATCTGCCGGATGCGCTCCGCCACGGCCTCGCTCAACTGCCCGTCGCTCATGGAAAAGCCGAACGGGACGCAGATGTCGAACACGAGGTTCGCGTGGGTCGGCCCCCACACGACCCGGAAGTCGTGGAGCGTGATCTCGGAAGAAAGACCGCGCACGATCGCGACCACCTGCTCTTTGAGCTCGTTGGTTTTGGGGTTGTCGGTCACGATGGGATCCATATGGATGACCAGGTGGATTCCCTTTTCCGTGAGGAAATCGCGCTCGATGTTGTCGATCGTATCGTGGCTCAGCAGAACGTCCTGCTCCGCCGGGACTTCACAGTGCACCGAGGCGAAACAGCGGCCCGGGCCGTAGCTGTGCACGACCAGGTCGTGGATGCCCAGGATGCCGTCGTAGCCCCTGATCGTGTGGTAGATGTCGTCCACCATGCTTTTCGGAGGCGCTTTGCCGATCAGCGTCCCCGTCGCCTTGCGGATGAGCTGATAGCCCGTCACCATGATGAGAACGGCGACGGCCACGCCGAGGTAGCCGTCCAGGTTGTGGCCGGTGAAGCGGGTGATGAGGGAGCCCGCCAGCACGACGCCTGTGGAAAGCACGTCGCTGCGGCTGTCGGCGGCCGTGGCGAGCAGGGAGTCCGAGTGGATCAGATTCCCGACCGACTTGTAAAACGAGCCCTGCCAGAATTTGATCAGGATTGAGACGGCCAGCATCACGACCGCGAGGACGCTGAATTCCGTCCGGTCCGGCCGGAAGATCTTGCCGATGGAACTCTGTGCGAACTGAAAGCCGACGATGAAGACCAGGATGGAGACGAACAGGCCGCTCACATACTCGAACCGGGCATGGCCGAACGGGTGTTCCCGGTCGGCCGGCTTCTCCGACATCCGGAACCCGACGATCGTGATGACCGACGAAACGCAGTCGGTCAGGTTGTTGACGGCGTCCGCGGTGATGGCGATGCTGTGCGAAATCGTACCGGTGAAAATCTTGATGCAGAACAGCAGGAAATTGGTGCAGATGCCCACGATCCCGGCCATCCCGCCGTACCGCTCGCGCACCTTTTCCCCCGTGCCGCCCCCGTCTTTCCCTGCAAAAAGACGCAAAAGGAGCCGGGTCATACGGCGGCCTCGAAGAGATTGCCGCCGTGGCAGTCGATCGCCACGATCAGCGGGAAATCCCTGACCCGCAGCCTCTTCACGGATTCGCAGCCCAGGTCGTCGAACGCGACGACCTCCATGGAGGTGACGCATTTTGCGGCGAGGGCGCCCGCGCCGCCGACCGCGCAGAGGTAGACCGCCCGGTTCCGGCGGATGGCTTCAACGACCGGCCCGGACCGCCCGCCTTTCCCCACCATGCACTTGAGGCCGAGGTCCAAAAGGCGCGGCGTGTAAGGGTCCATGCGGGCCGACGTGGTCGGCCCGCAGGAGCCGATCGGCCGACCGGGCGGCGTCGGCGTCGGGCCGGCGTAGTAAACGGTCGCGCCGGAAAGCGCAAACGGCAGCTTTTCGCCTTTGTCGAGCAGGCCGAAGATCCGCTTGTGCGCCGCGTCGCGCGCCGTGTAAACCGTCCCGTTCAGCAGGACTCTGTCTCCTGCGCGGAGCGTTTCGGCCGTCCGCGCCATATTTTCCGTATCGATGACAATTCTGTCCACAGGTAAAACCCCTTCCAGGTCCCACCGGAAGAACCGTGGGACAACGGTCTAGAAAACGATAAAAGCAGGGAACCGCCGAAGCGGCTCCCCAAAGCCTGCCGAGCCTGCGCGCACAGCCGGGCATTATAGTTCAGAGCATCTTTCTTCTTTTGAGGGCAAAAACTCCCCCCGCCATCAGAACGGCGGAAAGCGCGACCGGGAACCAGAAATTCGCCAGCGGGACGTTCCCGACGTTCATCCCGTAGAATCCGGACACGACCGCGGGGACGCCGATCAGCAAAGTGACGGAGACAAGCCGTTTCAGCACGGTGTTGTGGTTGTTGGAAATGACGGAAGAGAAAGCATCCATGGTGCCGGAGAGGATGTTCAGGTAGATCCCCGACATCTCAATGGCCTGCCTGACCTCGATCAGCACGTCTTCCAGCAGGTCCTGGTCGTCTTCATACAGCTTGATCACACGCCCGCGCATAATCTTCTCCAGCGTGATCTCGTTGCCCTTGAGCGACGAGGAAAAATAGACCAGGGATTTCTCGATGTCGAGGAGCTGCAGCAGTTCCGCGTTCTTGGTGGACCGGCGCAGCTCCGTCTCCACGTGGTTGCTGATCTTGTCGATCTGTTTGAGGTACTGCAGGTAGCGCGTCGCCACGCGCAGCATGATGAGCAGCACGAACCGCGTCTTCAGGTTCGTCTGCACGCCGCGCACGAGGCCCTGCGCGAATTCCTCCACGACGGAGTTCTCTTTTATCGAAACGGTGATGACGTTTTTTTCAGTCAGAATGATACCGAGCGGCATCGTGGAATACAGAATGTCCTTCCCCTTTTTCTCCACGAGCGGAACGTCGATCACGATGAGCGTGTTGTCGTTTTCGTGGTCGATGTGAGAAGACTCCTCTTCGTCCATGGCGGCGCGGAAAAAATCCGGTTCAATGCCGAAACCGGTAATCAGGGAGTTGACCTCTCCGTCGTCGGGAGCAACACAGTCGATCCAGCAGCCCGGCTCGCACGCAGACAGACGCGTCATCCGCTCGTCGACCGATTTGTAATAGGATAGCATTGTGTCCATCTCCTCATATTAAATTTTCTGTTGCGACTTCGCGATGGGTCAGGTTTCACAATGCCACCCCCTTTGACAAACCGCATTTTATCCCATGAGCTATTATAGCACAGAAAGAAGAGATTGCAAGAACAAGAGGGATAATTTGCGCCGTGATTTTGCAGAACAGGCCGTGGAAGTCCAGAAAGCGGGAATTCGGGTCCTTTCCGGACTTTTCGGCGTGCCGCCGCTCAGGTCTTCCGGCTGAAGATCTGCATGATGTCCGTAAAATCGTCGTCGTCGGCCCCGGTAGAATCCGCAGCCTTTTTCTTGGCGTCCGTCTTCTCGGCCGGTTTTTCTTCCTCGGAAGAGGGGAAAGGCGCCTCCGAGCCGTTGGTCGCGAAACCGGTCGCGATCACGGTGACGCTCATCTCGTCGTCCATGTTCTCGTCGAACGCCGCGCCCCAGATGATGTTCGCGTCCTCGTGGGCCTGCTCCGCGATCATGGAGGAGGCGGTCTCAATCTCGTCGAGCCCGATGTCCGGGGAGGAAGTGATGTTGATGATGACGCCCTTCGCCCCGTTGATCGCCGTCTCGAGCAGCGGGCTCGAGATGGCCATGTTGGCGGCGGTCTCCGCCTTATCCTTGCCCGAGGCCCTGCCCACGCCCATATGCGCGTAGCCGGCGTCCTTCATGACGGCGGTCACGTCCGCAAAGTCGAGGTTGACAAGGCCCGGCAGCTTGATGAGGTCCGAGATGCTCTGCACCCCCTGGCGCAGCACGTCATCTGCGACGGAGAAGGCGTTCAGCAGCGTGATGCGCTGCTCGCTGACGAGCTTGAGCCGCTCGTTCGGGATGACGACGAGGGAATCCACATGCTCTTTGAGGGCGGTGATGCCGCTTTCCGCCTGCTCCATGCGGCGGCGGCCCTCAAAGTCAAAGGGCTTGGTGACGATGCCCACGGTGAGCACGCCCATGTCGTGGGCAATCTCCGCCACGATAGGGGCCGCGCCGGTCCCCGTGCCGCCGCCCATGCCGGCGGTGATGAACACCATGTCGCTCCCGCGGATCGCCGCGGCGATGGCCTCCCGGCTTTCGTCGGCGGCCTTCTGGCCCGTCTCCGGCTTGGAGCCCGCCCCCTTGCCGTGGGTGACCTTCTCGCCGATCTGGATCTTCTGGGTCGCCTTGGAGCGATAAAGCGCCTGCCTGTCCGTATTTACGCTGATGAATTCGACGCCCTGCACGCCCATCGTAACCATCCGGTCGACCGCGTTGCCGCCGCCGCCGCCGACCCCGATGACCTTTATCTGAACGACATTGTCGAAATCATTGTCAATTTCAAAAGGCATCTGCCGCATCCCCCTTATTTATCCGTAAACCAGAAAATTTTCAAAATGGTTACAGGATTTATTATACACTTTTTGCTTGCAAATTCAATCGCTTTTTTCCGGGACGGCGGCCTCCCCCGGCGGTCCCGGCCTCCGCTTTCACTTTCCGGAAGACGCCGGTGAGGAGGAAGCGCCGTAATCCGGGTCGAAATACGCCCTGTCCGTATCCGAAACGACCGACATGTTCAGCGTGCCCCGGTCGGTGCTTTTCAGCTTGTCCTTCAGGATGGACTTGGCGAAATTCAGCTTGTAGTCCAGGTCCGACGGCATGCCGAGGTCGATGGTGATCCGCCCGTCGTAAAGCACGAGGATCCGGTAGGACTGTGAAAAATCCGCCGACGTGATCTTCCCGAGGCCGCTCTTGCGGAGCGCATCCATCACGGTGCCGAAGACGCCCGCCGTATCCGGATTCTGATACACGATCTCCCGGCCGACCCCGACCGACCGGACCGCCAGGCCCTTGAGGAGCGTGCAGTTCTGCGGCAGCTTGTCCGCAATCTCCAGAACGCGGCTGTGCTCGCCCAGGATGACGTACTTTTTCCCGAACGGGATCGCGCCGGATACGCCGTCTTCCTCCACGTGGATGGAGATCGCCGCCGGAAGAGAGCGCGTCACCTCCACCGTCGCAAGATACGGCAGCCTGGCCCTGATCTGTTTCGAGGCCTGCCCGGTGCGGGTCAGGAAGAGGTTGTCCCCCGTCTTCACCCCGCTGGCCTGCACGATCTGCTGCGCCGAGTAGCGGGAAGTCCCCGTGACGCGGATGTCGGAGATCTTGAACAGCACGGTCAGGGACAGCGCGACGGCCGTGGAACAGACCAGCGCAAACAGAAACAGGTAGAAGAACACCAGCACGTGCCTTCGGTGGCGGCGCCGCTGCTCCGCCCTCCTCCGGGCGGCGGTAAAGTCCGCGGGCGCCGCCCCCCTGCGCGGGACGGGACGGTATTCGCCGCTCGGCCTGTCGTATGCCCGCAGCGGTTCCCTGCCGCGATGATCGCTGTATCCGTTGTTCATTCGCTCGTCTCCCGTACGGCCGTCATACCCGCCTGATGTCGGCGCCCAGCATGGCCAGATTCTTTTCGATGTTCTCGTAGCCGCGGTCCAGATGATGCAGGCCGGTGATCTCCGTCACCCCCTGCGCCGCAAGCGCCGCCACCACGAGCGCCGCGCCGCCGCGCAGGTCCGTCGCCTCCACCGACGCGCCCGAGAGGCGCTCGACGCCGTCGACGACCGCGACGCGCCCTTCGACCTTGATGTTCGCCCCCAGGCGGAGCAGCTCCCCGACATGCTTGTAGCGGCTCTCGAAGATGTTTTCCACGAACATGCTCGTGCCGTCCGCCTTCGTGACCATCGCCATCACGGGGGCCTGCGCGTCGGTCGGAAAGCCCGGGTACGGCATGGTCCTGACGCTCTTGACCCGGTGCAGGCGTTCCGGCGCCGAGATGCGGATGCTCTGCCGGCCGATCGCAAGCTCGCAGCCGGATTCCTCCAGCACGGGGACGACCGGCTCGAGGTGGTCCGGCACGATGTGCGACACGGTCAGCGTGCTTCCGGTGGCCGCCGCCGCCGCGAGGTAAGTCGCCGCGGCGATGCGGTCCGGGATGACCGTGTGCTCGCAGCCGGAGAGCTTTTCGACGCCTTCGATAAAAACGGTGCCGCCGCCCGCCCCGCGGATCTTCGCGCCGCAGGAATTGAGAAAATCCGCAAGGTCGCAGATCTCCGGTTCGCGGGCCGCGTTGTGGATGACCGTCTCGCCCCGCGCGTTCGCGGCGGCGATGATGATGTTCTCCGTCGCGCCCACGCTCGGGAACGACAGGGTGATCACGGCGCCTTTCATCCCCTCCGGCGCAGTGCAGTTGAGGCACCCGTGGTCCTCCTCGATGACGACCCCCATCTTCCGGAGCGAAGAGAGGTGCAGATCAATGGGGCGCGGCCCCAGTTCGCATCCGCCGGGGAACGACAGCGAAGCCTTGCCGGTTCGGCTGACGATGGCGCCGAGAAAGATGATGGAAGAACGCATTTCGCGCATCAGGTGGTCCGGGATGTCGAAGTGGTCGGCCGTCGTGGGGTCGATCGTCACCGTTCCGGCTTCGCGTTCCACACTGCACCCCAGGTGGCGCAGGATCCGGATGGTCGTGTCCACATCCGACAGAGACGGGCAGTTATGTAGCACGCATTGCCCGCCGCAGATCAGGGAGGCCGCCATCAATGGCAGCGTACTGTTCTTCGCACCGTGGATCTGGATTTCGCCCTCCAGTTTTTTTGTCCCGCAAATCAACAGTTTCGGCATAGCAACACCCCCATAGAATCTGCCAACATATTATGCGGATGAGGGCGTTGCTGTTCCCATGCCGTCTAGCGCGGCTCGGCGAGCACTTCCCGGATGATCTTGCAGATCCGCTCGCAGGAATCCGTGATCGCCATCTTCCTGGCGTTCGCGGCGAGCCCCGCGATGGTCTCCGGCTTTGCGAACAGCTCTTCGACCTTCGCGCAGAGCGCGGGGCCGCTCAGGTCTTTTTCCTCGAGGATCGCGGCCGCCCCGCGGCCGACCATCGCCATGGCGTTGTGGTACTGGTGGTTCTCGGCGACGTTCGGCGAAGGGATCAGGATCGCCGCCCGGCCGACGGCCTGCAGCTCGCTCAGCGTGATGGCGCCGGCGCGGCAGATCACGAGGTCCGCGGCGGCGAGGCAGTCCGGCATGTCGCTGATGTATTCCCTCACGGAGATCTCCGGGTGGGCGGCAAGGTCGAGGCCCTTGTCCTTCAGCAGGGCGGGGAACCACGTCCCCCACTGGCCGTAGCCGTGGATATGCTGGAACCTGCCGGTCCCCGCGCTTTGCACCAGCAGGTCCGCGACCGCCTCGTTGATCTTCCGCGCGCCGAGGCTCCCGCCGAAGGAGAGGATCAGAGGGCGGCCGTCGAGGCCCAGCTTTTTGCGGGCCCGCCCGCGGTCGGCGCGGACGACCTCCTGCCGGACGGGGTTGCCCGTCAGCACGCAGTTCGAGCCGTCCGGCAGGTATTTCTGGGCGTCCGCGACCGCGAGCATCGTGCGCCGCGCCCGCTTCGCGAGCATCCGGTTCGTCACGCCCGGGTACGCGTTCTGCTCGTGGATCACAGTCGGGATGCCCATCTTCGCCGCCTCCCGGATGACGGGCCCCGCCACGTAGCCGCCCGTGCCGACGCAGATGTCCGGCGCAAAGCCGCGCAGGATCGCCCGGGACTCTTTGCTGGCGGTGAAGACATGGACGAGCGCGGCCGCGTTCCTGCGCAGGTTTTTAAAGCTCGGCTTCCTCTGGAAGCCGGAGACCGTGATGCCTCTGAACTCGAAGCCCGCGGCGGGGACCAGCCTTTCCTCCATGCCGCCCCTCGCCCCGACGTAGAGGATCTCGATGCCGGGCTCCTGCTCGCGCAGGCAGCCGGCGATCGCCAGCGCCGGATTGATGTGCCCGGCGGTCCCCCCGCCGGCAAACAGTACTTTCATTTCCCAAGACTCCTATTTATATTACTGATCTTTACTGATCTGGGATATTTCCCCAGTAGTCCGGGGGTGCACAGCACCTTACCCGCCTACGGCGACCACGATGACTGTGCATTCCAAAAATCGACACGCCCGGCATTTGACCGCGGGGGCACCCCGCTACGTCTTCTCGATGGAGGACGTTCGCGAGATGGAGAGCACGATGCCCATCTCGGCGAGAAGAACGACGAGCGAGGTGCCCCCGTAGCTGAAGAACGGCAGGCTGATGCCGGTGTTGGGGATGGTGTTCGTCACGACGGCGATGTTGAGGATCACCTGCAGCCCCACCTGCAGCACAAGCCCGATGCCCAAGAGCATACCGAATTTGTCCTTCGCGCGCAGCGAGATGCTGACGCCCCGCCAGACCAGCATGGCGAACAGCACCACGATGATCAGCGCGCCGATGAATCCCAGTTCCTCGCAGACGATGGCAAAGATGAAGTCGTTCTGCGGCTCCGGCAGGTACAGGAACTTCTGCCGCGACTGGCCGAGGCCGAGGCCTAAAAGGCCGCCGGAGCCGATGGCGTACAGCGACTGGCGTGTCTGCCACGTCTTCTGGATCAGCTCCTCGCTCGCGTTCGTAAAGGGATCGAGCCAGCCGATCACGCGGGTGCTGGCGTAGCTGAATTCTTTTTTAAAGGCCACAAGGTAGACCATGACGGCGCCGATCCCCCCGAACGCCACGCCGAACCAACGCAGGCGCACCCCGCCGATGAACAGCATCACGGCGCCGAGCGCCACGATGATGACGGTCGCCGAAACGTGCGGCTCCCACAGCAGCAGGGCCGCCGTGGTGCCGAGAATGAGAAGGTACGGCAGCACGCCGTACCGGAACGTGCTCATCCGGTTGAAATTCAGCGAGATCAGGTGCGCGAAGATCAGCACGATCGCGAATTTGGCGATCTCGGACGGCTGGAACTGGCCGAGGGGGCCGACCGTGATCCAGCGGTGGACGCCGCCGGAGGCCGGCATGAAACGGACCACCACCAGAAGCATGTAGGAAAAGAGAAGGATCGGAATCGCGAATTTGTGGAAATGGTGATAATCGAAGTAGGAAAGGGCGATCATGGCGATGACGCCGATCACGGCGAACGCGGCCTGCCGCTCGATGAAATAATAGCTGTTGCCGAAATGGTAATAGGCGTAGGCGTAGCTCGCGGAGAACATCATCACGAGGCCGATGACAAGCAGAACGAGCGTCAGAAACAGAAAAGGCAGGTCCATGCCCTCGCGGACGGAAAACATGCGGAATTTTTTCCGGATCTTCCCTTCGCGGAGCGGTTCCTGCCGGCCGTGTTCGGACGCTTTGCGGGCGGGGACGTTTTTCGCCGCCGGTACGTTCGTCATTGAGGGACCCCCTCCTTACCGATGATAATTTCCATTTTAACCCTATCCGCTCCGCCGAATCTGTCGGATCTTCGCACCTACAGCCCGTAGGCCGTCAGCAGCACGGCGGCCGCCCCGCAAAGAGCCGTCACCAGGCTGAAAATCGCGCCGATCTTTTTTTCGCTCCATCCGCACATCTCGAAGTGGTGGTGGATCGGGCTCATCTTGAACAGCCGCTTGCCGTGCGTCGCTTTGAAATAGACGACCTGCAGCACGACGGACAGGATCTCGCAGAGATAGACCACGCCGACCAGCAGCAGCAGGACCGGCAGATTCAGGGCGAACCCCAGGGCGCACACGATGCCGCCGAGGAAAAGCGAGCCCGTGTCGCCCATGAATACCTTCGCCGGGTTGTAGTTCCATATGAGGAACCCCAGGCAGCCCCCGGCGGCCGCGGCCGCGAAGATCCCGACCGGGACGAGGCGCATCACGCCAGCGATCACGAGGAAGGATGCCGAGACGAAAAACGTGACCGAGGCGTTCAGGCCGTCAAGTCCGTCGGTGAAATTGACCGCGTTCACCATGCCGACGATGCCGAGCAGCGCCGCCGCCCAGTACCACACGCCCCAGTCCACGGCGCCCGCGAACGGGACCAGCATTTTGCTGCCGCAGCCGGAGCGGTACAGCGAGTAGAGGTATCCGCCCGCGACGGCGAACTGAAGCACCAGCTTCTGCCGGACCGTGAGGCCCAGGTTGCGCTTCTTCACGACCTTGATGTAGTCGTCGATGAACCCGATGAGGCCGAAGCCGAAGGCCATGAGCAGCCCGCCCGCGATCTTCATGTGGATGGCGAGCTCATAGGGGTCTTTGCCCGACGCCCTGAAATAGCCGGGCACGCACACGGCGACGGCGAGGGTGATGCCGACGATGAAAAGGACCCCGCCCATGGTGGGCGTGCCGTTTTTCCTCCTGTGCCAGGTCGGGCCGACCTCCCGAATGGTCTGCCCGAAATTGATCCGATGCAGAAAAGGGACGACCCACCTGCCAAGCAGGGCCGTGACGCCGAAAGAGAGCGCCGCCGCCAGCACCGTCCAGATTAAATTCATCGTTGCCTTTCCACCTTTTCCCGTTTTCCTCTTTTTCTGTCCCTATCTTTTACAGGCGGCCGATTTCTATCCCGTTGAGCGCCTCCAAGACCTCCGCGAAGGGGATTCCCGCGGCGATGGCGGCCGTCGCGGCGGCCAGCGCCGGCGACACGGCCGCCGTGTCGCCCGTACGGAGCCGGACCCGCCCGATGATGCCGACGCCGACGATCTCGAACGCCGCCTGTCCGTCCTGCACCACCCGGATATTCCGCGCGGTGAAATCGGCGCCGTCCTGATCCACGGAATAGGTCACGATGTTTTCGCGGCCCGC
>DAINSB010000041.1:0-6468 GCA_036741535.1 Caproicibacter sp.
AGACGCCGATCATCATGTTGCCGTATTCGGTGTCGTACTGGCACAGATGGCGCTTGCCGTTTTCCAGAATCAGGCGCGTGTTGTCCCCGCCGTGCCGCATCAGGGTCAGGCGGGAGTCGCCGTCTATTTTGAGAATCGAGGTCCGCGTGGAAGGGGACTGGTCCGCCATGTATTCCTTATATACAATGTAACGGCTGGACCCGCGTCGAACGTAGGAACCCACCGTGGTCAGCTCGATCTCGCCGACTTCGTCGTCCACCTTCTGACGGCCGCGGATGGAGATCACGTAATTTTCCTGCATGTGGTTCACCTCAAAGGGGAGCGGGCCGTCCGGCGTGCACCCCGCGGGGACGCGGACTCTGCGGAGTTTCGCCCTGTTTTTGCCGGTCCCGGCCTTCGGGTCCGCCGGAATGCCGCCGCGCGCGGCTTTCGTGCGGCCCGCGCCGCTTTCCCCTTTGCTTTCCCTTTTATTTTTTATATGTGTTTGCATCTTTTTCAAAAGCCAGCCCGACCAGGCGGTCCAGCAGTTCCGGGTAAGAGACACCGGAAGCCTCCCACAGCTTCGGGTACATGCTGATCGGCGTGAAGCCGGGGATGGTGTTCAGCTCGTTGAGCAGGACCTCTTTGCCGCCCCGCACGAAGAAATCGACGCGCGCGAGTCCCCGGCACCCCAGCATGCGAAACGCGTAGACGGCCTTCGAGCGGATCTCTTCCGCCACGTCGGCGTCGAGGTGCGCCGGGATGTTGAGCGTCGCCTTTCCGGACTTGTATTTGTCGTCGTAGTCGTAGAACGTCGCGGCGGCGACGATCTCGCCGACCACGTCGGAGGCTTTCGGGCTCAGATTCCCGAGGACGGCGCACTCGACCTCCTGGCCGACGACCGCTTCCTCGATCAGGATCTTGTCGCTTTCCTTCATCGCCGCTTCGACCGCGGCGTCCAGCTCCTCTTCGCGCATGACCTTCGTGATGCCCACGGAAGAGCCGGAATTCGCCGGCTTGACGAACACCGGATAGCCCAGCCGCGCGCCGACCTTGATTTTGATCTTTTCCCTGCCGCCCGGGTATTTGTTGCCGTAGAACCACAGGTATTTCGCGCCGGCGATGCCCGCGTTGGCGAGCAGCGCGTGGGTGATCGCCTTGTCCATGCAGACGGCCGAACTGAGCGTTCCGCACCCGACGAACGGCAGCCCGCTCAGTTCCAGAAGGCCCTGGATCGTTCCGTCCTCGCCGTTCCTTCCGTGCAGAACGGGGAAGACGCAGTCTATTTTCTCCGTGCGCAGTCCCCCGGCTTGTGCGACGACAAGCCCGGCGGTGCCGCGGTCCGGCGAAAGGAGTGCGGGAAGGTTCGCGGGGTCGCGCTCCCACTTTCCGCCGGGGATCGCGTCGGCCGGGCCACGGTACAGCATCCAGCGCCCGTCCTGGGTGATCCCGACGGGGACGATCTCATATTTTTCCTTCGGCAGATTCTGGATGACGGAGAACGCGGAAACGCAGGATACCCGGTATTCCGCGGAGCATCCTCCGAACAGAACGGCGATTTTTTTCTTTTGCATGCAGGTTCCCCCAAACATTTGGATTTCCGACCATGCGGCGGCAACCGAACCGAATCCTACGAATACTTATCATAGCACATCGGCACAGGCGGTGCAATCTTTTTTGGCCGCGTATACAAATGTATGGTGACAAAGATTTCATTATGTAGTATAATATCAGAATTGTTGATGATTATGATGTGTGAGGGACGTGCCGCCGTCTGCGGGCGGGGCGGGCGCCGGGAGATCGCGCGGATCGCGATCGGTTGCGCGGCCCGGCCGGGTGCCGGCGCTGCGGGCATCCGCCCGCGACGGCTTACTTCTATAGCTTATGATTGGGAGTTGATGGGTTTTGGATCAGAAGACTTTCGGCCTGGTCGCCGACAAAACCGGGGAGGTCCTGAACGGGCTGGGCTACCGCCGCCAAGGGAATCCCGCGCAGGGGGAAGAGGGCCTGTCCGTGGTTTATGTGGGCGAAAACAATGCCTACAGCGTTCTCTACCGGGATGCGAAAAAGCGGTTTGAGCTCCGCTCCTGCGATGTGGCCGACCATGAGCCGGAAGGCAGGTGGAAGACCGTTTCCATGTGGCTGTACGACCCGGAGACGGACGCCCCCGGAGAGGCGCGGAGCATCGCCGACGATTTCGTCGAAACGATCAAGGGGCCTCAGCAGATCGCCGCGGTACGCAACAAAAAGAAAAAGAAAAAAACGGAGGACGACGCCAACGACCCTCTGTTTTTTTACAACCGGTTCGTCAATATTTTTCCGGACCTGAAAGGCGAGATCACGGAGGAAAAGGCGGCCTACGGAGACATCCGCGCGGTGACGTTCGGCCGCGAGAAGCTCCTGCCGCGCCTCGAGGCCCTCTGTTCCGCGGGGACCGATCAGGACCGGATCTCCCGCGCCTGCACGCTCCTGAGCGACCAGTACGTGAACGGCGACCTGGACGTGCGCTCCATCATCACGATCGTGCTGCTCAACGGTCTCAGCGCCGCCGCCGTCGCGAACCTCGCGCCGCAGTTCGGCGAGGAACTGGCCAAGGGCTATAAATCCGGCGTGAAGATGAAGGGAAAGAAGGTAAAGCCCGAAAAGCAGAAAAAACGAGAAAAGATCATGGCGGAGACGCTGAACGAGATGGACCGGTAAGCGCGGCGGCGCGGTGCCCGCGCGTCACGCCGGCGGGAGAGCCGAGGAAAAAACTCCCGGCGGCGCGCGCAGATTTTTCTTGACAGACCCGCGCCGTTGTGTTATGATATTTATACCTCGGTAAAGGGGTTATTTTTTTGTATCCATTTACCCGGAGGGAGGCCGAAGCCCCCGGTCAGGAGGCTAAAATTTTTCCGTCAAGCGGGAGGTGCCGTCATGAGAGTCAAAGTTACCCTGGCCTGCACAGAATGCAAGCAGCGCAATTACGACACGATGAAGAATAAAAAGAATGATCCGGACAGGCTCGAGATGCGTAAGTACTGCAGATTCTGCAGGAAGCATACGCTCCATCGCGAAACAAAATAATCCGGACAGGGGGAAAGTTGAAAATGGCCGAAAAAGCTGAAAAGGCTGAGAAAAAACAGAATTTTTTTGTCAGGGCCGGCGATTCGCTCGCAAAATTTTTCCGCGATACGAAGGGCGAAGTCAAAAAAATCGTTTGGCCGACTCCGCAGTCCGTGATGAAGAGGACGGGCGTCGTTCTCGTGACCATCGTGGTGGTCGGGGCGTTTGTTTTCGGGCTGGACACGCTTTTGATCAACCTGCTCGGCTTGATTATGAACGTTGCGAAATAATGAAATCGAACGGAGGTGTTTTCGTTGCCTGACGAAGCGAAATGGTATGTGGTGCATACCTATTCCGGGTATGAAAACAAGGTTGCCTCCAATCTTCAGAAAACGGTGGATAACCGGCAGCTTCACGATCTGATCGAACAGGTGCTCGTTCCGACCGAGACCGTTACGGAGATCAAGGACGAAAAAAAGCGCGAGGTTGAGCGGAAGATTTTCCCCGGCTATGTGCTTGTGAAGATGATTCTGACGGACGAGTCCTGGTATGTCGTGCGGAACATCCGCGGCTGCACGGGCTTTGTCGGTCCGTCGTCCAAGCCGATCCCGCTGACCGACGAAGAGGTCGCGCGGCTTGGCGTCGAGAAAAAAGAGATTGAGGTTTCCTATGGGGTCGGCGATTCCGTGCAGATCATCGACGGACCGCTCGAAGGGTTCGTCGGCGTCGTGGAAGAGATCGACAAGGAAAAGAACCGCGTCCGCGTGACGGTTTCCATGTTCGGCCGCGAGACGCCGGTGGAGCTTGAGCTGCATCAGGCTCAGGCGATGGAATGATTTTATGGCGATAGGCGGGCGACCGCTTGTTCACGAGGGGCTTGCCCCGGTGGGAGGAACGGTGATTTCTCCCGTTCCGCCATCAACCACGAATTTTGGAGGTAGTCAAAAATGGCACAGAAGGTCACTGGTTTCATCAAACTCCAGATCCCTGCCGGCAAAGCGACGCCGGCGCCGCCGGTCGGCCCTGCTCTCGGCCAGCACGGCGTCAACATCATGGCCTTTACGAAAGAGTTCAACGAGCGCACGAAGAGCCAGGTCGGCATGATCATCCCGGTCATCATCACGGTTTACGCCGACCGTTCCTTTACGTTTGTCACGAAGACCCCGCCCGCGGCGGTTCTCATCAAGAAAGCGTGCGGGATCGACAAGGCGTCCGGAACGCCGAACAAGACCAAGGTGGCGAAGATCACCAAGGAACAGGTCAAAAAGATCGCGGAGACGAAAATGCCCGACCTGAACGCGGCTTCCGTGGAAGCGGCCATGCGCATGGTCGCCGGCACGGCCCGCAGCATGGGCGTTGAAGTCGCCGAGTAACGTCCCCGGTGGGAGGAACTTTGAATCCGATTTTACCACTTGACAGGGAGGAAAACCTATGAAACACGGGAAAAAATACGCCGACGGCGCAAAGCTTGTCGACCGCACGAAATTTTATGACTCCGGGGAGGCGCTGGACCTCTGTGTGAAGACCGGCACGAAAAAATTTGACGAGAGCGTCGAGGTTCATGTCAAGCTGGGCGTCGACAGCCGCCACGCCGACCAGCAGGTCCGCGGCGCCATCGTCCTTCCGAACGGCACGGGCAAGACCGTCCGCGTGCTTGCCATCTGCAAGGGCGAAGCCGCGAAGGAAGCGGAGGCGGCCGGGGCCGATTTCATCGGCGCGGAAGAGATGGTCCACAAGATCCAGAATGAAAACTGGATGGATTTCGACATCCTCGTCACCACGCCGGACATGATGGGCCTGGTCGGCCGTCTCGGCAAGCTGCTCGGGCCCCGCGGCCTGATGCCGAACCCGAAGGCCGGCACCGTCACCCGCGAAGTCGGCAAAGCCGTTACGGAAGCGAAAGCCGGCAAGATCGAGTACCGTCTCGACAAATCCAATATCATTCACTGCGTCATCGGCAAGGTGTCGTTCGGCAAAGACAAGCTGGAAGAGAACTTCGACACGCTGCTGGGTGCCATCGTCAAGGCGAAGCCGGCGGCTTCCAAGGGCCAGTACGTCCGCTCCTGCGTAGTCGCTTCCACCATGGGCCCCGGCATCCGCATCAACCCGAACAAATTCGCCTGATTTTCCTTGACGTTTCCGCTTTTTTGCGGTATAATCAAAGCCAGATTATAAGAACTGTCCTTTATTCAAAGACAGCAGGTGCTTTTGCGTAATGGAGTCCGATTCCAGCCTGCCGAGAAGAAGGTCCCTGTTGCGTTTGCGTGCTAAGGCCTTTTCCGCGGTATGCGGAAAAGGCCTTTCTGTTATTTAGAGGATTTGTGGGTTGGCAAGTCAGTGTGTTAGGTTCTGCATCCGGCCCGCTGAGCGTGTTCCTTTTCCAATCCTCTAAGGATCTAATCCACTGACATTCCAATTAGGAGGTGAGATTGTTTGCCAAGCGAGAAAGTGCTGGAAGAGAAGAAGAAACAAGTCGCCGATCTGGCTGAAAAGCTGAAGGCCGCGCATACGGGCGTCGTTGTCGACTACCGGGGCATCACCGTGGAGGAGGATACGAAACTCCGCAGGGACCTGCGCGAATCCGACAGCCATTACAAGGTGGTCAAGAACACGCTTTTGCGTCTGGCCCTGAAAGAGGCGGGCATCGAGGGCCTGGATTCCGTTCTGGAAGGGACGACGGCCGTTGCCGTCAACGTGGAGGACTATGTCGCGCCCGCCAGGATCCTGAACCAGTTCGCCGAAAAAAGCAAGACGTTCCACATCAAGGGCGGCTTTATCGATGGGAAGGTCGTCGAACCGGACCAGATCAAGGTCCTCGCGACCCTTCCCTCGAAAGAAGCCCTGGTTGCCGAAGTGCTCCGCGGCCTGAACGGGCCGATTTCCGGACTCGTGACCGTGCTGAACGGGACCATGAAGGGTCTGGTCGTCGCGCTGCATGCCATTGCCGAGAAACAGCAGCAGCCCGCGTGACTTGTCTGATTACAATGAAATGGATGGAGGTTTATCATCATGTCTGAAAAAGTTACCAAGTTGGTCGAGGATGTCAAATCCCTGACGGTCCTCGAGCTTTCCGAGCTGGTCAAAGCACTGGAAGATGAGTTCGGCGTTTCCGCCGCCGCGCCGGTCGCCGTCGCAGCCGCCCCTGCGGCAGCCGCCCCCGCCGCGGAAGAGAAGACCACCTTCGATGTTTGCCTGAAGAGCATCGGCCAGCAGAAGATCCAGGTCATCAAGGCCGTCCGCGAAATGACGGGTCTCGGCCTGAAAGAGGCGAAAGACCTCGTGGACGCCGCGCCGAAGACGATCAAAGAGGGCGTTTCCAAGGACGATGCCGAAGCGATGAAAGAGAAGCTCGTCAAAGTCGGAGCGGAAGTCGAACTGAAGTAGCGGCGTGCGGCGTGTCGCCGCAGCCAAGCCCCGCCGTTGTGTTTGGTGGGGGATAAGGCC
>DAINSB010000041.1:6478-15432 GCA_036741535.1 Caproicibacter sp.
TTTTTTTATCTATGTGGGTAGGCGGCGCCGCCGGGAGCGTCCCCCGGCTCTCGCGCCGATCGCAGCCCGGAATTTCCGGCCGGCTGAACGGCGCGGCCTGGGAGCGGCGACACGCCGCTACATTTTTCTGTACTTCTTTACTTTCCTGAGGTTTCTGCGCTTCCGGTTGTAGATGATCGCCAGAATGATATAGATGATGACGAACAGGATGATGATGGCGACGATGACCAGGAACCAGGGCGAAGTGAAGATGGATTTTGCGACATCCGTGGTATGCAGCAGCTCGCTGCGCTCGACCGACTCCCCCGCGACCAGATTGATGGTGGTCAGCGTCTGGTTGGCGTAGCTCACCGTCGCCGTGCCGACGATCTGCCCTTTTTTGACCGGGGCGTCGATGGAAGACGGAACGTTTTTGGTGATGATGATGCTGCCCGCGGACACGCCCTTGGGCAGGATGGCCGAATAGCTCTTTTCCGCCTTCAGCAGCAGGGAATCCTTGTTCCAGGCGTAGTTCAGTTTGATCTCTCCGACCGAATCGTCGGCGCTGATCACCTTTTTCAGTTCGAGGGAAGTCAGCGCCCACTTGTAGAGGTTTTTGCTGTCGACCATTTCGCCGCGCGTCGCAATCTCTTTGCCGGCGGAATCGACCGACGGGGCGCCCAGCGCGACGCAGAGGTAGCTGTAGCCGTCCGCGGCCGCGGTCGAAACCAGGCAGTAGCCGGATTCGTCCGTGTGCCCTGTTTTGATGCCTTTCGCGTAGATGTAATAATACTTGCCGTTGCCGTCGGGCGCATTTTTGTTGATCATATAGTTTGTCGTGAAGAGCGCCCTGTTTTTGCCGGCGTCCGGCCCGCCCACGGGGGTATACGCATAAGAGACCTGGGAGCAGATCTGCATGAAATAGGGCAGCGTCATGGCGTAGCGCGTGATCCTGCTCAGGTCGGCCGCCGTGGTGTAGTGGCCGGCGTCGTGCAAACCGTGCGGATTCGTGAAATGGGTGCCGGTGCAGCCCAGCGCCTTTGCTTTCTCGTTCATCATGTCCACGAATTTCTGCACGTCGCCGCCGCCCACATAGTCGGCCAGCGTCAGCGCCGCGTCGTTTCCGGACGGGACCATCATGCAGTTGAGGAGCTGGTAGGCCGTGAGCACGTCGTTGATCTGCAGGCCGGACATGGAGCTGCCCGTGCCGGAAAGCTCGTTGGAGAGCTTCTTCGTGAACGTGATCTTCGTCCCCTGCAGGTCCTTGATCCGCTCGCTGGCGACGATAAACGTCATGATCTTTGTGGTGGAAGCGGGCTCCCGCCTCTCGTTGGGGTTCTTCTGGTATACGACGGTGCCGGTGTCGAGGTTGGTGAGGACGATGGCCGCGGAAGAGGTGGGAAAATTTATGTTGAAGTCGGCGGCATGCGCGGCCGTCGGCATGAATACAACTGTAAGGGACGTCACCAGCGAGAGCAGAAGGGACAGCGTTTTTTTCATGGAAATTTTGCCTCCGATGTGATATGATAGGGACGACGGCGGGACGATCGGGCCTTATATTGATTCAGTATAGCAGCAAATGGGGAAAAGATAAAGCACGGTAACGAAATCTTAACCCGGCGGACTTGTCCGCTTCCTTTGGCCCGCCAGACTGAGCCTGCCCACAAGTTGCACACAACCGGCCGAGTGCGTTTCAGAGGTAAGGTGTCAGCGAAGTGTCAGGCTTATTGCTGAAAGCCATAGTTGTGGCCCGCCGTAGGCGTACAGGCGTTTTAGTGCCCGGGACAGTCTAAGGAGTGCTCCCGCGCGGCTTGATCGGCAGCCTAAGACTTGGCAATTTGGAGGAAACCGCGTTGATTTATGTAACGGGTGACACGCACGGCGAAATCTGCCGCTTTCATTCTCCGGAGATGCGAAAGGTGAAACGGGGCGATACCCTGATTGTCTGCGGCGATTTCGGCTTTATCTGGGACGGGGGGAAAAAGGAAGAAAAAATTCTGAAGAAGCTCGGCTCCCAGCGGTACAGTCTCCTTTTTCTGGACGGCACGCATGAGAATTTTGATCTCCTGTCCCGCTATCCCGTTGAGGACTGGTGCGGAGGGAAGGCCCAGCACATCTGCGGCGGCCTGTACCATCTGCTCCGCGGGCAGGTGTATGAGATAGAAGGAAAAAAGATCTTCACGTTCGGCGGGGGTGAAAGCCCGGAAAAGCAGCTCCGCATGGAGGCCAAGACCTGGTGGGACAGCGAGATGCCCACTCTTGACGAGATGCACGCCGGCGTCGAAAACCTGAAGGCGGCGGGCATGCAGGTGGACTATATTTTTTCGCACGAACCTCCCCCGCGCGTCGATCTCATCCTTGCCCCGGGCACGCATCGCGAGAATAAGAACCAGCTCGAGGCCTTTTTCGGGCAGATCGCGAAAAAAGTGCGGTACCGCCGGTGGTTTTTCGGTTCCACGCACGTGGACCGCAGGATCGCCTACAAGAACGTATCCGTTTTCAGCCTTGTGGTCCCGGTAGAGGACCTGCCCGCAAAAAGGCGTCATCTGCTAAAGCAGTGGATTAGAGATTAGTAAGTTAGAGTGTTAGACTCCGCGCCTGGCCTGCGGAGAACATGCCTTTTCCAATCCTCCAATATCTAATCCGCTAATCCTCTAGTTGCGAAAAGCTGCCTGACTTCGGCACGCAGCGACCGGTGCTCCGGCCGGGCGAGGGAAGGATCGCCGCGCAGGATCTCTTTCGCCGCCGCCTGCGCCTGCTGCAGGACGCCGAGATCCTCCGACATGCTGGCAATTTTGAGCACCGGCAGGCCGTGTTGCCGGTACCCGAAGAAATCGCCGGGCCCGCGCAGGCGCAAATCCTCGTCGGCGATGCGGAATCCGTCGTTCGTGCGGCACATCACGGAAAGGCGGGCGAGGGCCTCGTCTTTCCGCGCGTTGGAGATCAGGATACAGTAGGACTGGTAGCGGCTGCGGCCGACGCGCCCGCGCAGCTGGTGCAGTTGGGAGAGGCCGTACCGCTCCGCGTTTTCCACCAGCATGACGGTCGCGTTCGGCACGTCGATGCCGACTTCGACGACCGTGGTGGAGACGAGCACGTCGATCTCCCCCGCCTCAAAACTGCGCATCACGCCGTTTTTCTCCCGCGGCTTCATTTTCCCGTGCAGCACGGCGATCCGGCGGTCCGGCAGCCATTTCCGCTTCAGCTCCCGCGCGTAGCGGTTCACGCTCGCCATGTCGTCCGGGCCTTCGTCGATCATGGGGCAGATGATGAAGCACTGGTGCCCTTCTTCGATCTGCTTTTCCAGGAATGCGAAGACCCGCGCCCTTTTGTCGGAGCCGACGGCGTAGGTCTTGACCTTCCGTCGGCCGGGCGGCAGCTCGTCGAGCACCGAGAGGTCGAGGTCGCCGTAGATCATCAGCGCCAGCGTGCGGGGGATGGGCGTCGCGCTCATCACGAGCAGGTGGGGATGATCGCCTTTCGCCGCGAGAGAGGCCCTCTGCGCCACGCCGAAGCGGTGCTGCTCGTCGGTGACAACCAGGCCCAGGCGGTGGAAGCGCACCCCTTTGGAGAGCAGGGCGTGCGTCCCGACGACGAGGCCCGTCTCCCCGGATTCCAGGCGGGCCAAAAGCTCGCGTTTCCGCGCGGCGTTGACGGAGCCGGTCAGCAGCGCCACGCCGATGCCGGCCGGTTTCAGGATGTCAGATAAGAATTCGTAGTGCTGCCGGGCGAGGATCTCGGTGGGGGCCATCAGCGCCGCCTGCATGCCGTCCTTCACGGCGCAGTAGCACAGCGCCGCCGCGACCGCCGTTTTCCCGGAGCCCACGTCGCCCTGAATCAGGCGCCGCATGACGCGCCCGCCCGCCATATCACCGACCGCATCCCGCACGGCGCGCCGCTGCGCGCCGGTGGGGGAGAAAGGCAGAAGGGAGAAGAATTCCTCCGACCGGTCGTGCACAAGGCGCAGCGTGCTCTGCGGGGCGCGGCCGCTCTTCATCAGGAAAAGCCCGAGCTGCAGCAGCAGGAGCTCTTCAAAGATCAGCCGACGGCGGGCGGTCTGCATCGCCTCCAGGGAAGACGGGGCGTGGATGTTCTGCAAGGCAAAGCGGAGCGTGCAGAGGGAATACCGCTTCTGCAGCGGGGCGGGGATCGGGTCGCGCAGCGTTTCCGGCAGAAGGTCCAGCGCCTGCCGGACCGCGCTGCCGATGCTTCTGCTGCTGAGGCCCTTGGTCTGCGGGTAGACGGGCAGGATGGCGGGGGAGGAATCCACGGGGAAAAATTCCGGAGCGACCATTTCCCGCCTGAGAAAATTGGCGTTCACCCTGCCGTAGAACAGATAGGTTTTCCCCTCCTGAAGCATCTGGGGGACGTAGGGGTTGTTGAAGAAGGTGAGGCCGAAGGAGGTCTCGCCGTCGTCCGCTTTCCCCTTGTAGAGGGTCATGCCGCCGCGGATGCGGGTCCCGGACGGGCTTTCGACGACGGCGGCGCGCACCGCGCAGGGCCCGTCCAGCGGGGCCTCCCGGATCTTCAGGGGACGGCTGAGGTCCACGTAGGCCCGCGGGTACAGGCGAAGCAGGGCGCCGACAGAAGACGCGCCCAGCTTTTGGAAGAGCTGCGCGCGCTTTTCACCGACGCCTTTCAGAGATTGGATCCGGATGCGATACAGACTGGCCATTGTCGCCCCCGACGGCCGCAGAAACGGTCATTCCACCGAAATCAGGAAGTAATACACCGGCTGCCCGCCGTTTACAAGCGTTACCTCGATTTCGCTGTTGATTTTGGCTTTGATCTGGTTGCAGGCTTCGCCGGCCGCTGCCTCTGAAACGCCCTCGCCGTAGATCAGCGTGATGAACGCCGTGCTCCTTGTCACCATGGAGCGCGTCAGCTTCGTGCAGACTCGCACCAGGTCGCGGCTGTGCTCGATGATCTCCAGCTTTCCGTTCACAAGGCCGAGCGTGTCGTCCTTCCGGATCCTGCGCCCGCCGAATTCCGAGTCGCGGGCGGCGTAGGTGACGGTGCCCGTCGCGACGCCGGAGGCGGCTTCCATCATCCCCACGGTGTTGGCTTCCGTCGAGAGGTCCGGGTTGTAGGCCAGCAGCGCCGACAGGCCCTGCGGCACCGTTCGAGTCGGCAGCACGATCACCTTCCGGTCCGTGACGATCGGGACCGTCTGCTCCGCCGCGAGGATGACATTCTTGTTGTTCGGAAGGATCATGACCGTTTTGGCGGGGGTGGCCCGCACGGCGGCGGCGAGTTCCTCGGTGCTGGGGTTCATGGTCTGGCCGCCGCTCACGACCTGCCCGCATCCGAGGTCGGTAAAAAGAGTTTTCAGCCCGTCCCCGGCCGCGACCGCCGTAAAGCCCACTTCCCCGACGGGTTCGGCCGCTTCCGGCGCCTTGCTTTTCCCTTTGACCGCCCGCTCTTCCTCCTCCGCTTTCCGGTGCTGCTCCTTCATGTTGTCGATCTTGACGGTCAGAAGCTGACCGTAGGCGAGGCCGGCCTCCAGCGCGTTGCCCGGGTTCTCCGTGTGCACATGCACCTTGATGATCTCGTCGTCGTCCACGACCAGCACGCAGTCGCCCATCGTCTCGAGGAACGCGCGGAGCTCCGCCGGGTCTTTTTTGCACGCCGGGTCGCGGCCCACGATGAATTCCGTACAGTAGGTGTAGTGGATCTCCTGATCGAATTCGGCGGCGGCGTTGCGGAAGAATTCGTCCGATGAGATCTCGCCTCCGGCGCTTTCCCTTTCCTCCGGTTCGATGGTGATGCCGTCCCGGAACACGCTCAGCATCCCGTCGAAGATGTAGCAGAGTCCCTGCCCGCCGGCATCCACGACGCCGGCCCGCTTCAGAACGGGGAGGAGGTCCGGCGTCTGTTCCAACGCCTCGGCCGCTCCCCGGCAGACGGCTTCCCACACCGCCACGGGGTCGTCGCTGTCCTTTGCGGCCTCCTGCCCTTTTTCGCAGGCGACGCGCGCGACGGTCAGGATCGTGCCCTCCGTCGGCTTCATGACCGTCTTGTAGGCCGCCTCCACGCCGATGCCCAGCGCGGCCACAAGGTCTTCGCCGTCGGCGGTTTCCTTGCCCTCGAAACCTTTGGCGAAGCCGCGGAACAGGATGGAGAGGATCACCCCCGAGTTTCCCCTTGCCCCGCGCAGCAGCGCGCCCGCGGCGGTATGGGCGATCTCAGAGACGGAGGCGCTCTCGCACTTTTCGAGGGCGCGGACTGCGGAAGAGATCGTCATCGACATATTGGTGCCCGTGTCGCCGTCCGGCACGGGAAAAATATTCAGCTCGTCGACCGAGGTTTTATGTTTTAAAATGTTGTTGGCTCCGGAAATGAAAGCCTGTTTCAGGTTGGTTCCATTTATCACTTTTCAGCACTCCCTCAAGTTCAAAGCGGCGGCGCCCGCACCGCAAAAACACAAATTAACGGGACTATTATATCATAACCGTGCGCTCGATTCAATCGGAATTAATTTCGCGGCGTGCCACCGCGTCAGGTTCGCCGTCCCAAGGCATTGCATGCCCGGGCAAGGTCCGGGCAGTAAAAAAAATCCCCACAGCGAATGTGGGGAAATTCCATTCTGCGGCCTACCGGGGTTCCACGATGAGTTTGATGGCTGTGCGCTCTTCCCCGTCGATCGCGACGCTTGCAAACGCAGGGGTGCAGATGGCGTCGATTCCGGACGGTGCGAGGTAGCCTCTCGCAATCGCAATGGCCTTGACGGCCTGATTGGTCGCGCCGGCTCCGATTGCCTGAAGCTCTACTGCACCGGATTCCCTGATGACTCCTGCGACTGCGCCGGCGACGGAATTGGGCGCTGATTTTGACGATACTTTAAGTATTTCCATAATCCATCCCCCAACTTGTTTTGGAATGTCACCGATTTTTTCTGCAGCAAGAACATTTAATATAATAAATCCAAAAAAAGAATTTTTCAAGAGCATTTTGAAAAAAACTATCACAAAATGTGGATAGGTTTTGTGTGATTTATCATAAAATTTTTGCTGAAATTGTTAAAATTTATGCTAATAAATTTTTGAAAAGAATTTTTAAGGGACATTATGTTAAGAATAATCGACATACATAAGTAATTTTTATGCAATTTAGTAGAACCGGTTATCGGATCTCCAGTCGCTCCACAGAGAGTGTTTTTCCGCTTTTTTCGTCGATGGAAAAGACGGCGCCGCAGATCTTGCAGTCCCCGTCCGCAAGGTCGAACCGGACGGGCATTTTCGTGCGCATTTTCTGGATGACGAGCTCCGGTTTCACCCCCAGCACGGAGTTGACCGGCCCCGTCATGCCGAGGTCGGAGATATAGCCGGTGCCGTTCGGCAGCACGCATTCGTCGGCCGTCTGCACGTGCGTGTGCGTGCCGAAAACGGCGGAGACCCGGCCGTCCAGGTACCAGGCGAACGAGCGTTTTTCCCCCGTGGCCTCGGCGTGGAAATCGACCAGCGTCACCGGCGGAAGATGTTCCTCTGCCAGGATGCGGTCCGCAGCGTCGAAGGGGGATTCCATACTCTCCATATACACGACCCCCATCAGGTTGACGACGCCGATCCGGATGCGGCCCTTGTCGACGATGCAGACGCCGCGTCCGGGCGCGAGCGGGGGAAAATTCGCCGGGCGCAGCAGCGATTCGCACGAGTCGTACAGCCCGTAGCTCTCGCGGCGGCGGAAGCTGTGGTTGCCGGAGGTGACCACATCCACGCCGCTGTCGAGAAGATACTGGACGGAAGCGGGGGTCAGGCCGTTCCCGTCGGCGGAGTTTTCGCCGTTCACGATCACAAGGTCGATCCCCTTCAGTTTTTTGACGGTGGAGAGATGCTGCCGCAGAAAACGGCATCCGATGCTCCCCACCACGTCTCCGATAGCCAGAACGTTCATTGTATGGACTTCCTTTCCGTGCGGGTAACCCGCTGTCAAGCCCCGCCGTTCAGCGCGGCGGAAAAAATAAGCCTCCCTTGGCGGGAGGGTTAAGGGACGCTCCCGCAGACGCAATTCCTCTGCGGGAGCGATTCCTTGTGATTTCTTATGCCTTGCCCCTGGAGACGCTTTCGACCGGCTGTGTATAATATAAAATGCCGCCGGGAGTTTCCCCGTACTCTCCCGCCGCCCGGCGGGGCCTGACCGCGCGGGCATCGCGCCTACTTCGCGTATTCGATCGCGCGGCTTTCCCTGATAATGTTTACCTTGATCTGCCCGGGATATTCCAGATCGCTTTCGATTTTTTTGCAGATGTTCCGCGCCAGAAGGACCATGTCGTCGTCGCTGATCACTTCGGGCTTTACCATGATGCGGATTTCGCGGCCGGCCTGGATCGCATAGCTGTGTTCGACGCCTTCAAAGGAGGAAGCGACCGCTTCGAGCTTTTCCAGGCGTTTGACATAGTTCTCCACGTTTTCGCGCCGCGCCCCCGGCCTTGCCGCGCTGACGGCATCCGCCGCCTGCACCAGGCACGCGGTCACGGTCTTGGCCTCCACGTCCCCGTGGTGCGCCTGGATCGCGTGCACCACGGCTTCGCTCTCCTTGTATTTCCTGGCGACCTCGACGCCGATGTCCACGTGGGAGCCCTCGACCTCATGGTCGAGCGCCTTGCCGATGTCGTGCAGCAGCCCCGCCCTGCGGGCGAGCGTCGGGTCCACGCCGAGCTCCGAAGCCATCATGCCGGCGAGGTACGAAACCTCCAGCGAATGGTTGAGCACGTTCTGCCCGTAGCTGGTCCGGTAACGCAGGCGCCCCAGCAGCTTCACGAGCTCGGGGTGGATGCCGTTGACGCCCGCTTCCAGAACGGCGCGTTCGCCCTCCTGCTTGATGGTGGCGTCCACTTCGCGGCGGGCTTTTTCAATGGTCTCTTCGATGCGCGCCGGATGGATGCGCCCGTCGGCGATCAGGTGTTCCAGCGCGATGCGCGCGACCTCGCGGCGCACCGGCTCGAAGCATGAAAGGGTGATCGCCTCCGGGGTGTC
>DAINSB010000042.1:0-15271 GCA_036741535.1 Caproicibacter sp.
CCCATCGTGTACATGGCGCCTATTCTGCTCTCCTTTTGCCGCCTGAAACGGCTTTCCCCCTGAAAGCCCGGCGACCCGCGCTTGCTCAGATTCTGAAAATCACGGATCCCTAACATCTCAGCATAGACAATTTGATTTTTTTGTCAACTTGTTGTAAAGAGTATTGTTAAATGTGTAAATAAGTCAGTGACATCTGTCATATTTCCACAAAGCTTTGTCCGATCAGCTATTTCGTAAACAAACAGGCGCTCCGTTCTCGTTCCGCGTTTTTCCGTGCAGGCCACCGTTCGTTTCCTTCGGCGGGCGCATCCGGCCTTCTGAACAAACATGATGAAGGGAACCGCCAACCGGAAAAAGAAGCTGAACCGAGCGAACGGATAAAGGCCCTTGCGGCGTGCGCGAAAACCACTTTCGCCTGCATGAATCTCAAAAAGCTGGCGGTCTGGAAATCGAGAAACCCGAAGTCCGGGCCGGAACCGTTAAAAACACCGTCTGGGCCTAAATCCCAAACGGCGTTTGTCTACAGCCTGAGCCAGCGCCGTCGAGGCGCTGGCAGTTTTATACCCTTTTAGAGCTCGTAACCCCCCGCCTTGCGGGCGGCCGGTCACCTGCCCGCGGTTCGATGCAAAAACCGGCAACCGCATTGGAAAAATATCGATAAATTTGCTATAATCAGGTGATGGACGGACTTGATCCCTTCCCATAACATACAGAGGAGTCATCGAATGATGGATAAGGCGGCCGCTTTAAAACAATATTTTGGACATGCTGCCTTTCGGCGCGGGCAGGAAGAACTGATCGATGCCCTGATGACAGGCCGCGATGTATTGGGCGTGATGCCGACGGGAGCGGGAAAATCCGTCTGTTATCAGATCCCCGCGCTGCTGCTTCCCGGTGTGACGCTGGTGGTATCGCCGCTTATTTCTTTGATGAAGGATCAAGTGAATTCACTCACGCAATCCGGAATTTCGGCGGCTTGCATCAATTCGTCGCTTTCTGCCGCACAGTATCGCAGGGTGTTTCAGATGGCGGAGAACAGAAAATATAAAATTATCTATGTCGCGCCGGAACGGCTGACGACTGCGGATTTTTTGAGCCTTTCCAGCCATGTTCCCATCTCGCTTGTCGCCGTGGATGAGGCGCATTGCGTCTCCCAGTGGGGGCAGGATTTCAGGCCCAGCTATCTGAAAATTTCAGATTTTGTCAACCGGTTGCCGATGCGTCCCGCCGTCGGCGCTTTCACCGCTACGGCCACCGCGGAGGTCAGGGACGATATTGTGCGGCTGCTGCGGCTCCGCAGGCCGCTGCTTGTGACCACCGGATTCGACCGGCCGAATTTGTATTTTGAAGTCGCGAAGCCGAAAAACAAGTTGGCCTATCTCTGCGATTTCCTTGCCCGGCACCGGAAACAGTGCGGCATCGTGTACTGTGCCACCCGCAAAACGGTGGGATCGGTCTGTTCCGAATTCAATCGCCGCGGCGTTTCCGCCACATGCTATCACGCAGGGTTGAGAGAGGAAACGCGCCGAGAGAATCAGGACGATTTCATTTATGACCGCAAACGTGTGATGGTCGCAACGAATGCCTTTGGCATGGGCATCGATAAATCCAATGTCGGCTTTGTCGTCCACTACAATATGCCGAAAAATCTGGAGAGTTATTATCAGGAGGCCGGGCGTGCCGGACGCGACGGCGAACATGCGGATTGCGTCCTTCTGTTTTCCAGAGGGGACGTGCAGACGGCAAAATTCCTGATTCAAAATTCCAACGAAAATGAAAATCTGTCCGAGTCCGAACGCGAGCAGGTGCTGCGCCGGGATCTGGATCGTCTCAACAAAATGGTGGGCTACTGTAAGACCACGCGCTGTCTGCGTTCGTACATTCTGGAATATTTCGGGGAACAACCGATTGAAGCTTGTGGAAATTGCGGAAATTGTCAGAGCCGGTACGTCCGGCGCGACATCACCACGGAGGCGCAGAAAATCCTTTCCGCCGTGGCGCGGGTGGAGAAAAAATACCCTTACGGGCTGGGGGTGTCGCTGATCGTGCAGATGCTGCACGGCAGCCATGTAAAACGGATCGGCCAGCTCGGGCTTGACCGGTTTTCGACCTATGGGATCATGCGCGATGTCGACCAAAGGAAAATCCGTGATTATATCGATTTTCTGGTGTCCGAGGGGGATCTGGAGCTGACGAAAAACAAATATCCGGTTCTTCATTTGACGAGCCGTTCCCGGGACATTCTGTTCCAGGGAATGCAGGTCGCCATACAGGAAAAAGCGGCAAAGCAAGGGGAGCATCCGGGCTCGGCCGAAGGGAACAGGATCGCTTCGCCGTCGTCTGAATCGGATGAAAACAGTCTGTATGAGGCGTTGCGCACCTTGAGGGCTCGGGTAGCCCGAACGGAAAATGTCCCCGCCTATGTTATTTTCTCGAATGCGACGCTCACCGATATGGTAAGAAAGCGCCCTCACAGCATGGCGGATTTTTTGGAGGTCTCGGGCGTCGGCGAAGTGAAGGCGAGACGATATGGCATGCGGTTCCTGAGCGCGATTCGGGATTGGGAAAACGGAGGCGGCGAAAACGGATCGTGACCGTCTCTATTTTTCCCGGTCCCCGGACCGGGCGGCGAATTCGGCCTCCCGCCGCACCGTCTCGAACGGGACGTGGTGATCGGCCGCCGCCTTCTGGATGTCCTCATATTCGGCCTTTCCCTTTTTGATCCCGTACCCGCTGCTTGTTTTCCAGCGGATCTCGCCGTAGGGCGTGTCCACCGGGCGGATCTCCGAGGATAAGATGGTCCTTCTGCACGCTTTGGAACGGACTCCGAGCGTCGTCGTCTCATGCAGCAGCATCTGTGCGAAAAACTGCTCCTGCTGCGGGCGGCAGAGACAGGTCAGAATCTGGGCGGGGCGTCCTTTCTTCATAAGGATCGGCGTGACGAAAGCATCCAGCGCGCCGGCCTCCATCAGCCGGTCGACCGCAAAGCCGATCGCTTCGCCCGTCATATCGTCCAGATTGCAGCTGATTTCGACCACGTCTTCCTTCTGCACGCCGCTTTCGCCCAGAAACGCGCGCAGGCAATTGGCCGTCTGAAAATCCTTTTTGCCCATTCCGTAGCCGATCTTGTCGATCCGGAGGGCCGGCATCGGCCCGAACGCGGAGACAAAGTGCTTCAGCACCGCGGCTCCGGTGGGCGTGCACAGCTCGCTTCGCACCTCGCCGGCATAAACCGGAACGCCGCGCAGCAGAACCGCCGTCGCGGGCGCCGGGACCGGCAGGATGCCGTGGGCGCAATGGATTTCCCCGCTGCCGACGCAGACGGGGGACGCCGTCACGATCTCCGGCGCCAGCAGGTTCATGAGCTGGCAGCAGCCCACCACGTCCGCGACGGCGTCCACGGCGCCGACTTCGTGAAAATGGATCTCGCCGACCGGCTGGCCGTGCACTTCGGACTCCGCCTGCGCGATCGAGTCGTAGATGCCGACGGCGTCCTTTTTGACCTTTTCGGAAAGCGGGAGCGACGCAATCAGGGCCCGGACGCTTTCCCGGGAATGATGCGCACCGTGGTGCCCGTGCTCTTCCGGGGCGTGGTCCGGAGATGCGCCGGGGTCCTCGTCGCCGCAGGCTTCTTCCCGTCCGCCGACCAGGACGTGTACGGAACGGCCGCGCACCCCGCATTTTTTCACTTCTTCCTGGCTCAGCCGGACGCCGGGAATCCCGAGGCCGTTCATCAGGTCGATAAACTCCTGCGGTTTGTCGTACAGGTCCAAAAGGGCCGCCATGATCATATCGCCGGAAGCGCCCATATTGCATTCCAGATAAAGCGTTTTCATCGGGATCTCCCTTTCTCAGCAGTTCATATGGTTGATCATGCTCGCCTGGTAGCCGGCGCCGAACCCGTTGTCGATGTTGACCACGCTCACGCCGCTGGCGCAGGAGTTCAGCATGGACAAAAGCGCGGACAGCCCCCCGAAATTCGCCCCGTAGCCGATGCTGGTGGGCACCGCGATGACCGGGCAGTCCACAAGGCCGCCAATCACGCTGGCCAGCGCGCCCTCCATGCCGGCGATGGCCACGACGACGGACGCCTGCATGATCACATCCAGGTTCCCCAGCAGCCGATGAAGGCCGGCCACCCCGACATCGTACAGGCGGACCACGTCGTTCCCCAGAAATTCGGCGGTCAGGGCCGTCTCTTCCGCGACCGGCATGTCCGACGTGCCCCCCGTCGCCACCACGATCTTTCCGCCCTTCACGCAGGGGGGCTGTTGCTTCACCATCCCGACGCGGGGGAGCGGGTGATATTCAAACTGGGGGATCTCCTTCAGAAGTCCGGCCGCTTCGGCGGACATCCTGGTGATCAGGATGTTCTGCCCGCTCTGTTTTCTCATCGCCTGCACGATGCCGGCGATCTGTTCCGGCGTTTTGCCCTGCCCGTAGATCACTTCGGAGGCCCCCTGCCGGAGCTCCCTGTGCCGGTCGATTTTTGCGTAGCCGATGTCTTCAAACGGGGACATTTTCAGCTTCAGGACCGCATCTTCCGGGGACAGGCTCCCGTCTTTTACTCGATGGAGCATTTCCAGCGCGCTTTTTTTAGTCATAAAAAACCTCCCGCCGATCCCTGCGGACCTTTCCCTCGGTTTCCCACCCCGCAGGGCATCGGTAAAATATTCCGCCGGACCCCTTCCGGCCCGCCCGGCTTTGCTTTCCCGCGCCTTTCCGGGCTTTCGTTCCGGTCCGTCCGCCGCTGTGCCGCGGGGCGCACTTTCGGACCGGAGGATTCCCGCTGCGTCAGCTTACGGTGACGACGCAGCGGCGGACGGCTTTCTGGCCGGACAGCCGGGAATACAGCGACGTGCAGCCCGCGCCGGCCGCCCGGATCTTGACGTAATAGCATCCGCCCGACCGGGTCTGGGAGACGATTTTTACGGCGGAAGCGTTTCCGCTCGTGAATGCCGGTGCGGCGGAGATCCCGTTCGGGATGAATTTGAACGTATAGGTCTTGCCCCTGCGGAGCGTCATGGCGGCCGGGCTGTCGGAGAGAAGGGAGATGTCGGAGGCCGCCGCCGCGTTCGGGTAGTTCCGGTAGGAGTAATCCAGATCCGCCGCGCCGGCGATGCCGGGCACCGTGCCCTCTTCGGAATACTGCCAGACGGTGTAAGCGCCGCCGTAGGCGGGCTCGCTGACGCCGTAATGCGCCACCCATTTGTCGTAGGCCGAGAGGGAGGAGCCGGTCAGCAGGTCGTTCCAGCAGTACACGTTGCTGTAGACCCCGGCGCGGTAACCGGCGTTTTCGACGGTGTTGCAGAACGCCGCTGCGACGGCAGAAAGCTGGTCGTTCGTCAGGGCCGCCTGGTCCTCATGGCCGTTCACGTTCGGCTCCAGATCGAAAAATACCGGGTAATCCAGACGGCGGCCTGCGAGGATGCCGAGGCAGACGTTCGCCTCTTTGATCGCATCGTCCGGCGTGGTCGCATAGCTCAGGTGGTACGCCCCGACCTTGAGGCCGGCCGCCACCGCCCCGTCGTAGTTGGCGGCGAACGTGCCGTCCGCCTGGGAAGCCTCGTCCCCGTATCCCGTGCGGAGCAGCGCGAAGCCGATCCCGCCGGTTTTCACGTCGTTCCAGGACACGGTCCCCTGATGGGAGGAGACATCGATTCCGGCGAGCGCCACCCGCACCCGGCAGCGCGCGCTGCGGCCGTCGCCCGTGGTTGCGGTCACGTTCGCCGTGCCGGGTCCGACGGCTTTCACCGTCCCGTCGCGGACCGTGGCGACCGCCGGCGTATCGGAAGTCCAGATGGCGCCGTAGGTGATGTCGGCTGCTCCGAGCGTCGCGCGCAGACCGGCCGTGTCCCCCGTTTTCAGGGTCAGGTCGGCGCTGCTGATCTGCGGGGCGGCGGCCGCCGCAGAGGCGGAAAAGACGGACAGAACGGCCATGGCCATGGCCAGTATGAACGCAATCCCCTTCTTTTTCAATCTTTTCGCTCCCTTTCACTCTTGATCTGAAATGTTGTCGTAAGCAATTCCTATTTTATACCAGCCGACCGCGCTTTTCAATTTTTATTTTGGATTTCGCGACCTTGGGGCTGCCGGGGGCGCGGGACGCGCGCCGGGCCGGAACGGGCTGTCCCTTCCACAGTTCCATCAACCGGCGGTTCGCCCGATCGTTTTTTCGGTTTAGGCTGCCCGAGTCGTTTCTCCGGTCCCTCTCGGAACCGCCGCGGACAGCGGCCTTAAATTCGAAGAGTTAGCACTCGGAAAAATAAAGTGCTAACTCTTCGTTTTGATATAACACGGCTTTTTCAAACTGTCAAAGCCGTTTATGGGCGGAATCGTAAGAATCATAAAGATTTTGATCTGTATTCTGTTGAAATCGCCCTGCATTGGACTTCTTGGCGAAATATCGAAGTTGCAAACGATCCGGCGGGAAGTTAACATAATATTGTTAGCACTCAGATTTGATGAGTGCTAACGAAGAGCCGCGGAGGTTGCCGGGGGGCGGTTTTTGGTCCGGGTACATCCCGGCGATGACCTGTGAGCGGCTTTTTGGGCGGCAGAAATAAAAAAAGTGCGTCACCGCACGAGCGAAATGAGAGCCTGATGGATGGGAAAACGGCACTTCAGACGAACAACTGAATGAGGCGATTCAGGATTCCGGGTTTTACAGTTGCTGCATGAAGTGGCCGTAAAGCCCGGTTGTTTTATACCGTTAGGCGGCCCCGCCCATGTGTTCGGGACGGGGCCCGGGTCGCGGTCCGGCGGACGTGAAAGGAGGAAAAAAGCATGAAAGCGTTGTTTTTGGCAGGAGGAGAGGGAACGCGGCTCCGGCCGCTGACGGACGGCGTTCCGAAACCGATGGTGCCGGTGATGGGCAGGCCCTTGCTGGAGCGGAACCTGGAGCTCCTGAAGATGCACGGCATCGACGAGGTCGTGCTGAGCGTCTGCTATCGGCCGGAGGCCATCGAACGGTATTTCGGCGACGGGTCGGATTTCGGTCTGAAGATCCGTTATGCGGACGAAGACCTTCCGCTCGGGACGGGCGGCGCGATCAAGAACTGTGAGCGGTATTTTGACGACACGTTCTTTGTTTTCAACGCCGACGTGCTGAGCGACATCAATTTCAGCGCGATGCTCCGCTACCATAAACGGAAGAAAGCGGATGTGACGATCGCGGTGACGCGGGTCAAAAATCCCTCCGCCTACGGCGTGATCGAATACGACGAAGACGGATACGCGGTTTCGTTCCTGGAAAAACCGGCGCCGCACGAGACCGTCTCGAATTTCATCAACGCCGGCGTCTATCTCTTCGAGCCCCGGGTCCTGCGGCAGATCCCGTCCGGCCGCCCGGTGTCGGTGGAGCGGGAGCTCTTTCCGAAGCTGCTTGCCCGGGGGCGGAAGATCGCCGTCTACCGGGGTTGCCATTACTGGCTGGACATCGGGACCCCGGAAAAATACATCCAGGCCCACCGCGACGGTTTCGACGGGGGGCTGCGGCTGCCCGAGGTCAACTTCCACGAGCGCGCGGTATACAGCAGGCTGGACGCCCGCATCAGCGGAAAGGCCGTGCTGCGCGGGCCGATCTATCTCGGCCGAAACGTGCGCATCGCGCCCGGCGCCGTCGTGGGGCCCCGCGTGGTGGTCGGGGACAACGGCGTGATCGGGAGAAAATGCAGGATCGCCAACAGCATCCTGTGGAACGATGTGGTCCTCGAGGACGGCGTCGAGATGTCGGAATGCATCGTGACCGATGCGAACACCGTGAGAAGCGCCTCGAGGCTGAAGCACGTGATCTGCACGCCGGAGACCGTAAAAGCGGCCAAGCATCTGGCCATCTGAAATCGAAATCCCCGGGGCGGTCATCCGCGCGTAGGCAGGTTTTCTGCGCCGGATCTTATTGGACCTGGTACATCCCTTTTCCCTGCATATACTGAAAGACCGCCTCGCCGTGCTTCTGCTCTTCTTTTTGGATATGGTTCAGGACATCGCGGACATTCGTGTCCCGGCATTCAAAAATTGCGGTATCGTAAGTCCCCGAAACGTATTTTTCCGTCATCAGCACGTCGGAGCACATGTCCTGATCGGACAGGCCGCACGCGCCGGGTTGGGAAAGATTCGGGGCTTGTGCCGCGCTCTGATTCTGCTGCTGGTTCATGTCGGGGATTTTTCCGCTCAGCAGCTGGTTCAGCGTATCCAGGTGGGTCCGCTCCTGCTGCCCGTTCGTCTGAAAGATCTGCTTCAACTGGCTGTCCTGCGCCTGGCCGGCGTATTTGTTGTATTTTTCGATGCAGATCTGCTCATGGCTCTTTTGGTCTTCCAATAACATTTTTTCTTTTTGCGATAAAGTGATTCCCAAAATCGAACACCTCCGGACCTATTTTGCGCCGCTCCGGTTCCTTTATGCCCGCCCGCCCCGAAGAATCAAAAAAGCCATGCGCCTCTTGGCCGACGCATGGCTTTTGAACGGTACGGTGTGGCACCGCGTCGCGGTTTGATTACGCATACCTTTCTGAGGAACGCTGTCAGTCACAGTGGCTTTTTACAGTCGCAGCTATGCTCTGGCCCGTTTTCTCACCCGAGCGAGTCCCGCGCGAAAATCTCTTTCACTTTCCGCGCGGCCTGCGTTCCGAACAGACGGTGTCCCTCCCGGGTGAAATGGACCGCGTCGACCGGATTGGGTTCGGTGATCTCCCCGGCGTTCAGAAAATGGCAGGAGTCCCGCCGCGCGGTCCTGCGCAGGGCGTCCGCCAGTTCGACGGAGGGCCGGATCGCGCGCCTCCCCCCGAACGCCTCTCCGAAGGGCGAGTCCTCGATGGTGTCGCCGATGGGCGTCGGCGCGACGATCAGGATCTCCGGCTCGTATCCCTGCATGGCTCCGAGCTCCGCCCGCGCCGTCCCGGCAAGCGCGCCCACGTCTTCGGCGACTTTTTCGACCGTGGTGAAAAAACGTACCTTCAGATCGTTCGTCCCCAGCATCAGGATGATAAGATCGAGCGGGAAGTGGGAGCGCAGGCAGGGGATCAGGAACCTTCGGCCGTTCTTTGCCTCCGGGCAGTCGTCGTCGGGGTCGTCCTGCCCGGCGGTCCTGCCGTTCAGCCCCTCCTCGACCACATCAAATTTTTCTCCCAGCTCCCGCTGCATCACGTTCGGCCAGCGTTCCTCCCGCGGGAACCTGCCGCCCCGGAAATCGAACCCCCAGGTATTGGAATCGCCGTAACACAGGATCGTCTTCATTGCAGAACAGCCCCTTTCCTGACTGAAAGTATAACACGGATGAAATCGCGTGTAAAATGTCCCTCGTCAGACGGCATCGGGGCCACACAGTTTGATGAATTCCTTCGCCGATCGGGTCAAAAATTTGTCTTTGTGGTAGATCAGGGGAAAGGCCCGCCGGGACCGGACGTTTTTGATGGTCAGCCGTTTGATGCTGCGGCGCTCCAGGTCGGGCCGCACGAGCCGTCCGGGCAGGACGGAGAGGCCGAGGGCCGGCGGCGACCGCCGGATGATGGCCTGCGTGCTGACGCTCTCCCAGACCGGCTCGATGGCAATGCCGTGGGTCAGCATGGTGCTGTCAAACAGTTCCCGTGTGCCGCTCCCTTTTTCCCGCAGCAGGAACGGCAGGCCGGGCAGTTCCTTCGGCGACAGCTCGTCCCGCCCGGCATAGGCGCTGTCCGCCCCGCAGATCACGGCCAGCTCGTCCTTTTTGAACTCGCGGAAGACGATCCGGTCCGAATGGTCCGTCCCTTCGATCAGGGCGAAATCCAGTTGATTTTCCAGGATCTTTTTCTCGAGGACCGCCGAATTGTCAACCGTCACCCGGACCTTGATTTTGGGATGGGCGGTGCTGCCGTCGTCGGTGTTCTGCAGTCCCCGCAAAGCAATCCGGCCTTTTTCCACAAGGCCCGGATTTCAGGCTGTCTTCCGAAAGCCGCCCGGCGCGGGCTGGATCTGGTCCCCCCGCGCCGCCGGGAAGAATTTTTCTGCTCTCCGCCGATTTTTGTCAAATGACTTGACAATCCGAAAATTAGTAACTATAATAGTTACAAAAAAGCGGGGGATGTGCATGTATTCTTCCAAGCTGTCGGTGAGTCTCCACATTCTGTGCATGGTCGCTTTGGAAAACTGCCCCGTCACCTCCGACTCCCTCGCCGGCAGCATCGGCACTAATCCGGCTCTGGTGCGGCGGCTGATGAGCAGGCTGAAGGCCGCGGGCATCCTGAACGTGCAGACCGGGCTCGGGGCGACGGGGCTGGCGAAACCGCCGGAAAAAATATCGCTTCTCGAGGTGTTCCGTGCCGTGGAGCCGCATCGGAATCTGTTCGACATCCACACGAGGATCAATGTCGACTGCCCGGTGGGCGCCCATATCGGCGGGATCCTCGGCCGGCTCTACGGCGGGATGCAGGAAGAAATGGAGGCCCGGCTGGACCGGGTGAAGCTCTCCGATCTTCTCGCGCAGTTCCCGCAGGGGCAAAAGGGAAGGACCGCGAAAAACCGCGGGGAGGGATCCTGATGGCAGAGAAAGCCGCCAAAACGGGCGCCGGTCCGACGGCGCTGGTCGCGGTCGAGCAGTATTTTCCCGAGAAAGAGCGCATCGTTCGGGACGATCTGGCCGGCCGGATTCTGCCGTCCGGCAGGGCGTTTCTGGGGCTCGCCGGTTCCGCTCCGTCCGGAACTGGATGATCCGCGCAAGCGACGGAAGTGCTCCGGGCCTGTGGACCTGCATGCTGTGCCGGAAGCGGTATATCGATGAGAAAATCACGGAATCGCGCAGCCGGGTGGAGGCGGCGGTCAATCTCGGGGCCGGGTTCGACACGCGCGCCTACCGGTTGCCCGCGCTTGCCGGCGTTCCGGTCTGGGAGCTCGACCAGCCCGGGACCATCCGGAAAAAGCGGGCCCGACTGAACGAAATATTCGGGCCGCGCCGGGCAGCCGGATGGTTTTCACGTATGTCCTCCGGAATTTTCTGGAGGGGAAAGGAAAATACGGCTGGGAAAAAATGAGAAGCTGGCCGAAGTGTACGGGAAGCCCGCCGGCCGCCGCCTTGTCTCCACCCCGATCGAGCGGCTGATTTATGCGAAAAAATCGCCGTGGCAGGCGGCGAAACACGCGGAGGGAGAAACCATGATCGACGGATTGAAGGAATGCCCGCTGTTTTCCGGCCTGTCGGAACAGGAGATCGCCGCCTGTCTGCAGTGCAGCCGTTCGGAGATCGTCTCCTATGAAAAGGACGAGATCGTTTTCGCGCAGGAGGATGAGCCCACCCGGCTTTTGATCCTGCTGGAAGGCGCGGTGGTCGTCTGCAGCGATTCCGGCGCCGGCCGCCGCAGCATCCGGGCCACGTTCGACCGGCCGGGGGAGCTGTTCGGCGAGGTCTTCCTCTTTTTGAACCGGGCGCGGTACGACCATTACGCCCGGGCCGCCGCACCTTCCCGGATCCTGCGGATGCCGAAGGATTTTCTGTGCCGTACCTGCGGCAAAAACTGCGACTATCACACCCGCCTGATCACCAACATGCTGACCATTCTGGCGCAGAAGGCCTATCTGCTGAATCAGAAGCTGCAGATTCTGTCCTGCGCGACCCTCCGGCAGAAGATCGCCCGGGTGCTGTTGCAGCACGCTTCCGCCGACGGCCGGGTCACGCTTCCCATGAACCGGGAGGAGCTGGCGGATTTTCTCAACGTGACGCGGCCGTCCCTTTCGCGGGAGCTGATGAAAATGCAGGGGGAAGGGCTTCTGAAAATCCGGAAAAGGCGGATCGAGATCGCCGATCTTGAAAAACTCCGGGAAATCTGAAAAAAATTTTGCAGATCCGTAACATATGTGACGGATTTTTTTGACGGCGGCTGGTATCATGAACTCGTCAAAAAACATGAGATCAAGATAAGGGAGGCAGCTTTCATGGAAGAGACCATGTTCTGTTATCAGTGCCAGGAGACCGCCGGCGGCACCGGCTGCACCCGGGTGGGCGTCTGCGGGAAAAAACCGCAGGTCGCCGCATTGCAGGACCTGCTGGTGTTCGTGACCAAGGGCCTGTCCGCCGTGACCACACGGATGCGCGCCGAAGGGAAGTCCGTGCCGCCCGACGTCAACCATCTGGTGACGCTCAACCTGTTCACCACCATCACCAACGCCAACTTCGACCCGGACGCGATCGCCGCCCGCATCGTCGAGACGCTCGCCGAAAAACAGAAACTGCTGGCTCAGGTCGGCCGCCCGGAAGCTCTTCCGGAGGTCGCGCGCTGGACCGCCGACCGTTCCGCATTCGCGGCGAAAGCGGCCGAGGTGGGGGTGCTCTCGACGAAGGACGAGGACATCCGCAGCCTGCGGGAACTCGTCACCTACGGCCTGAAAGGGCTTTCCGCCTACACCAGCCACGCCAACGCACTGCTGCAGGACGACGGCGAGGTGGACGGCTTCATCCAGAGCTCGCTGGCAAAGACGCTGGACGACTCCCTGAGCATCGCGGACCTGACCGAGCTGGCGCTGGAGACCGGCAGCTACGGCGTCAAGGGCATGGCGCTCCTCGACAAGGCCAACACCTCCGCCTACGGCGATCCGGAGATCACCAAAGTTAATATCGGCGTGGGGACGCGCCCCGGCATACTGGTTTCCGGCCACGATCTGCGCGATCTGGAAATGCTGCTCAGGCAGACGGAAGGCACCGGCGTGGACGTCTACACCCACTCCGAGATGCTGCCCGCCCACTACTATCCGGCTTTCAAGAAATATAAGCACTTCATCGGCAACTACGGCAACGCCTGGTGGAAACAGCGGGAGGAATTCGAGAGCTTCAACGGCCCCATCCTGCTGACCACCAACTGCCTGGTGCCGCCGAAGGACAGCTACAGGGACCGCCTTTACACCACCGGCGCGGCGGGCTATCCCGGCTGCCGGCACATTCCGGGCGGCATCGGCGGGGAAAAGGATTTTTCCGGGATCATCGAGCACGCCAAACGCTGCGTCCCTCCGACGGAGATCGAACACGGGACGATCGTCGGCGGTTTCGCCCACCATCAGGTGCTGGCGCTGGCCGACCGGATCGTCGCGGCGGTGAAGTCCGGAGCCATCCGGAAGTTTGTGGTCATGGCGGGCTGCGACGGCCGCATGAAATCCCGCGACTATTACACCGAGTTTGCCAAAGCTTTGCCGGAAAACGCGGTGATTCTCACGGCGGGCTGCGCGAAATACCGGTACAACAAGCTGGGCCTCGGCGACATCGGCGGCATCCCGCGGGTCCTGGACGCCGGCCAGTGCAACGATTCGTATTCGCTGGCCCTCATCGCGCTGAAGCTGAAAGAGCTGTTCGGCGTTCCGGATATAAACGACCTGCCGATTGTCTACAACATCGCCTGGTACGAACAGAAGGCGGTCATCGTGCTGCTGGCGCTGCTCTCGCTCGGCGTGAAGAACATCCATCTCGGCCCCACGCTCCCGGCTTTCCTTTCCCCCAACGTGGCGAAAGTTCTGGTGGAAAACTTCGGGATCGCCGGCATCGGCACGGCGGAAAGCGACAGGAACCTCTTCTTCCCCGAAAAGTCCGCCTCCGGGTCCGAAATCACGGCGGATATGCCGGTCGGGGACATCGTGCAGAAGTACCCGCAGACCGCTTCCGTCCTGACGGAATGCGGCATGCCCTGCCTGGGCTGCCCGGTTTCCCAGATGGAATCGCTGGCGGACGTGTGCAGGGTGATCGGCATCGACGTGAACGACGTGCTGGAGCAGCTGAATTCGCTTCTCCGCGCATGAGCGGACAACAGAAGGGCTGTGGAAGACGTTTCTTCTGCATAGGTCCGTGAAAAACAGACAATGACAAAAGGGACCTTCTGCCGTAGAATGAAAATACGACAGGAGGTCTTCCTATGTCCAGAGAAAAAGGGACACGGAATACACCGCAGGCAATCACAGATGAGATTGTAGCGAAACATAAAGCCGGAGCCACCCGGCGGGGACTTGCAAAAGAATATGGAAAGCCATTCAAAACGGGTCTGCCCAAAGCAAAAAAACGGGGCCGAAAGCCGGCAGTATCGTTGCAGGAATACAAGGATGAGAATCGGCGGCTTACAATGGAGAATGGAGTGATATAACAAAAGCGCACACCCGCGGCCGGTTTCGGGACAAAAACGGAAAGCGTTTCAAAGGCTTTTGAAAAAAAAGAAGCCATTTCGAATCACGGCCGACGCCTCAGAACTGATTTTGGTATAGTTTCTCAAAGATAAATCGGTTCTCAGGATAAAGTTTTTTGAAAACAGCCAGTAGTTTCTGGTATTTTTCCACGGCCCCGTTTTGCGGGGTGACCACTTTGACCACCCTGTTCCAGGTATCCCGGATCGATTCCAGATCGGGAAAGGCACCGGTGCCCAGTCCGGCCAGAATGGCGCCGCCCATGGTCTCCGTTTCCTTTTCAGCCGGGATTTGAAAAACTTTCCCGAATATGTTGCTGATGATCTGGACCCATACCTCGCTTTTTGCCCCTCCGCCGCCTACGACCAGGAAAGGCGGGTCCACTTTCAGGTCGTTTTTCAAGATCTCAAAATTTTCTGCGAGTGCAAAACCGACGCCTTCCAGGACCGACCGAAGAAGATGCTCTCTTCGGTGGTCCACCGTCAAGCCGAGGAACCCTCCCCGCGCATGAGGGTCCCAGATGGGGGACCTCTCTCCACTCAGATACGGCAGATAAAGCAACCCGCCGGAGCCGACGGGGACTTTTTCGGCCATCCTGTCCATCGCCCGAAAAAGATCCGTGCGCCCGTCGCCTGGGAACAGGATATCCCTGATCCATCGATAGGAAACACCGGTGCTGTTTACAGGCGTCATAAGCAGGGTGCCGGAAGCATCAAAATTGACGGTATTCATAAACCGCATATCCAATTTTTCCGATTCCATGCAGATCCGGCCGACGCTGCCCAGAATCAGCGCGCCTTTCTCCCTGCCAACCCCCAGGCCGATCAGGGCACCGATCGAATCCATTGCGCCCGCCACGACCGGGGTCCCGGCTTTCAATCCGGTCGCCGACTCACCGGCGGAATGGACGCGCCCCACCACGTCGCAGGACTTGAAGATCGGCGGGAGGATCCCCGCCGGCAGGCCGAAATAGCGGCACAGTTCCGGGTCCCATTTTTTTTTATGGATATGGTAGAACATCGTGCTGGCGGCCCTGGAATGGTCGATGCTGTAGACGCCCGTCAGCTTCAGGACCAGATAGCCCGTGGGGCATAAGAGATAGCGCGCCCCGCCGGCAGACCGACGGGCGGTTCTCCCGGAACCACTG
>DAINSB010000043.1:0-14631 GCA_036741535.1 Caproicibacter sp.
ACTGGTTCAGGTTCATGAAGTCCATGTCGATGCTGTCCCACGGGATGTCGCGGTTGAACTGCGTGTTCACGTGCAGCAGGGGCTTCTGCAGCGCCTGCAGCCCGCGGATCCACATCTTCGACGGGGAGAACGTGTGCATCCAGGTGACGACGCCCGCGCAGTCCGGGTCGTTGTTCGCGACCGCCATCGCCGCGTAGATCTCGTCGGAATTGCGCACCACGGGGTGGAACACCATGGTGCAGGGGATGTTCGGGTCGGCGTTCAGGCCGTCCACCATGGCTTTCGCGTGCTCGTCGACGGTTTTCAGCACGTCCTGGCCGTAGAGGTCCTGGCTGCCGACGACGAAGAGGAATCTATATTTTTTCAAGGAGCCCATAGAGCTTCTTCTCCTTCCATTCTACTTGATGACCTGCAGGGATTTTCTGTCGCTGAAGACCGCCACGACGATCAGGAAGATGATCCCTTCGATGAGCTGCTGCATCTCCGTCGTAAGGCCGAGCATGTTGAGGCCGGTCGAAAGGACTTTATAGGTCAGAACGCCGACGACGAGATTGGAGAAGCGCACCAGCGCGCCGCCAGAAATCGGCAGGCCCCCGAGCGCAAGGGCAATGAGGATCTCCGTTTCCAGCATGGAACCGCCCGTGGAGGTGACGGAGCCGACCTTGATGACGTTGATGAAGGCGGCCAGGCCCGTGATGGCGCCGGCCAGGATGTAGATCAGCCATTTCGTCCGGTCCACCCGGATCCCGGCGAACCGGGCGGCCTGCTCGCCGGCTCCGATCGCCTTAAGGGTGTAGCCGAGCCTTGTGAAATGGAAAAAGAAGAACACGAGCAGCAGAAGAACGACCGTCAGGCCCAATTTGACCGGGATGGTGTTGTAGCTGAAGATGTCGCCCACGGCGTAGACCGGGTTGTCGGTCGTCAGGTAGGCGATGCAGCCGCGGAAAAGGAACATCGTGCAGATGGTGACGATGAAGGACAGGATCTTCCGTTTCACAAGGAAGAAGCCGTTGATGGCTCCGATCGCCGCGCCCGTGACCATGCCGCCGAGGATCGCCAGCGGAATGCTGTAGGCGGAAAGATAACAGATGACGATGGACGCCATGCCGAGCATGGAGCCCTGGGAAAAATCCAGGCAGCCCATGGTCATGATCAGGAAGACCCCCGTCGCGGCGATCATCAGCATATAGGTCTGGCTCAGCAGCAGCTGGATGTTGGAAGGCTGGATGATCTTTCCGCCCGTAAGGAATGTAAACAGCAGGATGATGACGATCAGGCCGGCGACGGGAAGGATGTTGCGCGTGGCGGGGTTATCCATGAATTCCTGATATTTCCGGCGGGGCTTTTTCATCTCTGTAACGGTTTGCGACTTTGTCATACGATACACCCTTTCCCTCAGACCATTTTCGCAATGAAGTCTTCTTCGGTGAGCGAACGGTCCCGCTCGAATTCACCGCTGAGCACCCCGTCCTTCATCACGAGGACACGGTCGCACATCCCGAGAAGCTCGAGGATCTCTTCCGAAATCAGAATAATCGATTTTCCCTGTTTTTTCATATCGGTCATCAGCGCGTAAATATCCGCCTTGACCTTCACGTCGATCCCGCGGGTGGGGCTGTCGAGCACAAGGATGTCAGACCCCTTGCCGAGCCAGCGCGCCAGGGCGACCTTTTGCTTGTTCCCGCCGGAAAGGTCCGAGACGAACTGGTCGATGCCGCTCATTTTGACGCTGATCAGCTTCGCGTACTTTTCGGCGAACGCCGAGAGCCTTTTCTTCAGGAGCACGTGCCCGACGGCCAGCTCCTTCACCGAAGGAAGGCAGATGTTGTCCAGGATGGAATCGTTGACGACCAGGGATTCGTTGTCCCTGTCTTTTGAAACGTAGGCGATGCTGTGCCGGATCGCCTTCGGGATGGAGTTGATCTCGGTCCCGTCCGCCAGGGTGACTTCGCCCGTGCGGTCGAACGACGCGCCGAACACGGCCTTGCCGACTTCGTGCATGCCGCATTCGCTCAAGCCTCCGATGCCGAGGATCTCGCCCCGGTGGAGCTCGAAGCTGAGGCCCCGGATCTGCCCCGGAACGGAGACGTTTTTGGCGGAGAGCACGATTTCTTTTGAAACCGGCTCGCCGTAATCCGTGCGGTAATACCGGTCGCTCAGTTCGCGGCCGACCATCAGGCGCTTGAGCTGGCCCTCCGTCGCTTTGCTGCTTTCGACCGTGTCGATCAGCTGGCCGTCGCGCAGCACGGAGATGGAATCCGTCTGTTCGATCACTTCCGCCAGGTCGTGGGAAATGAAGATCACGGTGTTGCCCAGCTCTTTGAGCCGCTTCATGTGTTTGTAAAGCTCGGCGCGGCCGGCCCGGCTGAGCGAGGTGGTCGTCTCGTCCACCACGAGAACCTTCGGATCGAAATAGGTCGCCTTGACGATCTCGACGAGCTTGCGGTCCTCGAAGTCGTAATTGTCGATCATCGAAGTGGCCCTGATGCGGCCGAAGCCGAACTGGTCCAGCAGCTCCTGGGCCTTGCGGTTCATGGCCGCGGTGTTTTTGATGCCGTGCCGCACGAAGCGGTCCTCGTTCCCGAGAAAGATGTTGTCGGTCACCGTCAGGCCCGAGAGGGTGCCCATCTCCTGCACGATGATGGAGATGCCGTTCCGGTTTGCCTCCACCTGATTTCTGATAGCCAGCTCCCTGCCCTCCAGAATGAATTTGCCGCCGTCGATCGGGTAGATTCCGGTCAGCATGGAGACGTACGTCGACTTGCCGGAGCCGTTTTCTCCGATCAGCCCGTGGATCTCCCCTTTCTTAAAGGACAGGGAAACGTCGCTGACCGCATGGTTCGCGCCGAAATATTTATTGATGTTGTCCGATCTGAGCATTTCTTCACTCATCACTTTGCCACCTCACTTGACAACCGCGCCTTTGACGGGTTTCGTCGTAAGCGCAACGATTAAGAGCAGTACGAGCCCGGTTACCACGTTCTGGATGGTCGTCGGGGCGCCGAGCGCGACAAAGCCGTTGAACAGAAGAGCGATGATGAACTCGCCGATCACAATGGCGAGAATCGGCGTTCCGTACCGTCTGAAAGCGAGGCCGACGAAGGTGCCCATCAGGGGCGTGAAGTTCCGGCTCATGGACGACAGGCTCGAGGCCGCCGTCATGGAGGTGCCGTAGCTGATGGTCAGGATGGCCATGATGCCGGTGAAAAATCCGCACAGAACAAAGGCCACGACCTTGTACCGGTCGACGTTGACGCCCATGTTTTTCGCGACGTATTCGTTGCTGCCGATCGCGTATGTATAGGTCCCGACTTTGGTGTATCGCACGAGCAAAGCGGTCAAAAGGAACGCGCACAGCGCAAGGATCAGGTTCGCCGGGTAGGAGCCGAAGGCCCGGTACGAGGTGCTGAGGACCCTCTCTTCCCCCTGAGCGGCGAATACGCTCAGACTCTCATAGATCAGCGCGAGCCCGACCGTCACGATCATGGAGGGGATGTGCAGCTTGATGTAGACGATGCCGTTGAGCAGGCCGATCAGCGTGCCGCAGAGGATCGGTACGAGCACCACGCCCCAGTACCCCATGCTCTGGGCGAAGTAGCACGCCAGAACGGACCCCAGCACGACGTTCGCGCCGATGCTGAAATCCCACAGGCCCATCACCACGATGAAATAGAAGCCGCAGCCGCCGACGGCGTAGATCAGGCTGGTCTGCAGGTAAGAGACCAGTTTGTCCGGCGAGCCGAAGTTGGAGGGGGTGAGAATCTTGAAAACCGCCCAGAAAATCAAAACCAGCAGCAGAAGAAGAAAGACACCCGTGTACCGCCCGAGAAAGCGGTCCGTTTTCAATCTGGATCTTGCGTCTTTAGAATCCATTTGATCACCCACTTATCTGAAATAGGACCGGCGGCGAGTCCGCCGCCGGTCCGGTAAGACGCTCAAACTGTCGGGAATACGAAGCTATTTTTTGTTTCAGCCGCCGTGGCGGGTCTGCACGTCCTTGAGGCTGAGGGACGCGGCCCGCTTGCTCAGCTGGTCGAACGTGTCGTTCCCCATGGCCTTGATCTCCGCGTCGGTGTAAGGCGGGCTGTCGAGGAAATACTTCTTATAGGTGGCGTAGTCCGCGCTGGAGGAAACGTACAGATAGGGGAATTTGATCTCGCGGAAGCTGTCCGGCGAAGACGGATCCGTCGAGGTCTGGTATTTGCCCTTGACGGTGTTGTAGACCATCATCAGCGCATACAGGGGGTCGCAGAAATGGCCGCCGGATTCGGCCGTCATGCCGCCGCTCGCGAGCTGCGCGTCGAGGTCGTGCAGGAAGTCGGTGGAAACGACGGCGATCTTCCCGGTCTTGCCCGCGTTCTTGATCGCGCCGACGGAACCGACCAGCGGATCACCGCCGCCGCCCGCGACGATCAGGGCGTCCATCTTGGGATAGGAATTCATGAAGGAGGTCGCGACCTTCGCGCCCTCTTCGGAGGAGGTGTTGGCGTAAACGGGATCCGTCAGGGTGACTTTGTCGCCCGGGTGCTTCTGGTTCCATTCGCTGACGGCCTGCTTATAGCCCGCCCAACGCTGCAGGAACGTCGCGTCGCCCGGCGTCCAGCCTTCCAGGCAGATGAAGCGTTTGCCCTTGTTGATGAGGATGTTGGCGAGCGTGTAGCCGTTGACGACCTCATCCTCGTGCACGGCGCCCACGAAATACTTCGATTTCTGCGCCTGCGCGTAAATCTGGGGGCTTCTGTCCTTGCTGATGATGCGGAAGAACTGCGCGAGGTAAACGCCGTTCTGGTCGCAGGTATTGATGGCGGAAGCCATCTCGGAATCCGCCGAGTTGCAGATGACGATCCCCTTGCATCCGGCCGCCGCCAAGGTTTCCACACTGGCCGTCACCTTTTCAGAGACGTGGCCCTGGTCGACATACTGCAGCTGAACGTCCCCCAGCGCCTTCGCCGCCTGGTCGAGGACCGTCTTGCACTGGCTGCCGAGAACGTCCGTGGAGCTCCAGATCGACACGCCGATCTTGATGGGCCCCGAGCCTCCGGTGCTGGCAGCGGCCTGACCGGTCGACCCCGCCGCCGACGCCGGCGCCCCCGACGCCGCAGACGTTCCGGTGCTTGAGCCGGCGTTGCTGCAGGCACCCAGGGAAAGGACCATCGCTGAAGCCAAAAAGGCAGCTACGAATCTTTTCATAGTTTTATCCTTCCTTTTCATAAAATTTTGGCTAAACTCCTCTTTCCCTACTCTAACAGGAATCCTATCTAAAATCAACAATATTTTTCAAAAATATAGACAAATATCATACATATGTGGCCTTTCCAGCGGGACAAAACCCAGTTGCCAGCCCAGTTCCAATCCTTTTCCCGCTTCGGAAAATTTTTCGGGATCTCAAAAAAAGTAAACAAATTTATTTGTTCGGAGTTTTCCAATTCTGGAAACAAGAGACGTCTATTTGTGGATAAAATAACAAATAAGAGGAACTGCAAAAATTTTTTAGGCAACTTTTGAAAAAATTCGAGGGTCAATTTCAAAAGCAGACTTTTCAGCCAATCGTTTTTATGGTAAGATAAAATCTATCCAAAAAAAGAAAGCATACAAATATTCAATGGATCAAGAGCGGATTTTCGACGAAAATTTGACTAGACAAATGATTGGAAGTATACCGAATGCCATCAAAATACGTACAAATCGCCGCTTCCCTGCGCACGAAGATCCAAGAGGGCTTTTATCAGAACACCATGCGCCTCCCGACCGAGATGGAACTGTCGCAGGCCTTCGGGGTCAACCGCCAGACCGTCAGGCGCGCGCTTTCCCTTCTTTCGAGCGAAGGGCTGATCGAGCGCCGGCAGGGGAGCGGGTCCTATGTCCGCGATTCCGCGCCGGCTCACGGCAACAGCATCGCCATTCTCACCACCTATATCAACGACTACATCTTCCCTTCCATCCTGCAGGACGCCGAGGCCATCTTCGCCCGTAGCGGCTATTCGACCATGGTGTTCTGCACGCACAATCAGGTCGATGTGGAGCGGAAGGCCCTCAAAGAGATCCAGGAGAGCCCCATCTGCGGGCTTTTGGTGGAAGGGACCCGGTCCGCCCTGCCGAACCCGAATCTCGACCTCTACGGGCAGCTGCGCGAATCCGGGATACCGGTCGTGTTTTTCCACGGCTCCTATGCCGCGCTGCCGGGGGCGATCTGCATTTCAGACGACGATTCGCAGGGCGGTTACCTTCTGACGCAGCTTCTCTTGAAAAAGGGCCACCGCAACATAGCGGGCATTTTCAAAAGCGACGACATCCAAGGCCACAACCGCTACTTCGGCTTTCTGAAGGCTTTCCGGGACGCCGGCCTCCCCCTGCCGGATTCCCATGTCCTGTGGTATACCACGGAGGAAAAAAATCAGCTTCTGAAGCACCGCGACACGGCGCTGCTGCAGGACTTCATCCATAACAGGATGAACGGCGTCACGGCCGTGGTCTGCTATAACGACGAAATCGCCTTTTCTGTCATCGGCCTTCTGCTTTCCTCGGGGATCCGGGTCCCCAAAGATGTCGCCGTGGTCAGCTTCGACAACACCTCTTACAGCGAGTTCTGCAGCGTCAAGATCACGTCTCTCGCCCACGGCTCGAAGCATACCGGCCGCATCGCCGCGGAGCATCTCGTGGACATGCTCCAGGGAAAAGAGGTCCAGTCGGAGATCATCCCGTGGATCCTGGTGGAAAAGGAAAGCAGCTAAAGAGAAATTCCGCCCAACCCTATTGGATACCTGTCGGACAGTCGGAAACACTAAGCCCGGAGGTGCTCTACTATGGTATCGCGCAAATCGGTCATCACGTTCGGCATGGTGGCGATCCCGATCGCGATGGTCACGGCCACGCAGGACAACGACATCCATCTCAACCAGCTGCACAAGGAAGACAACAGCCGCATCCGGTACAAAAAGACCTGCGCCCACTGCGGCAAGGAGCTCACGTCGGCGGACATCGTGAAAGGCTTCGAGTACGACGACGACAAATATGTCGTCATCACGGACGAAGAGATCGAAAAGATCAAGACGGAAAAAGAAAAATCCATTCAGATCCTGCACTTCGCCCAACTGAATCAGATCTCCCCTGTCTACTACGACAAGACCTATCAGGCTTTCCCCGAGACGGGGGGCGAAAAGGCGTTCGAGCTGCTGCGCGCGGCGCTGATGGCGGAGCAGAAGATCGCGATCGGCAAGACCGTCCTGGGCACGAAAGACACGCTGATGGCGATCATCCCGCGCGAGGACGGCATCCTCATCTCCACGATGTTCTACGCCGACGACATCCGGGCGCTTCAGAAGCCGTACGCGAAGCCCGAAGTCTCCGAAGAGGAACTGAAAATGGCAAAGACGCTGATCAATTCGATGGACACGCCGTTCGACCCCTCGAAATACAAGGACGAATACCAGGAAAAGCTGCGGGCGCTGATCGAGACCAAGATCTCCGGCAAAGAGGTCGTCGCCGCGAAGCCCGAGGGCGCGGGAAAGGTCATCGACCTGATGGAGGCCCTGAAGGCCAGCGTCGAGCAGGCCAAAAAAGAGAAAGGCCCGGCGTGACATATGGCGGAACTCAGCCGGTACAACCGGAAGCGGAATTTTGAAAGGACCCTCGAGCCGGCGGGCGAGGCATCAAAGCCCGCAGAACAACTCCGGTTCGTCGTTCAGCGCCATATGGCCCGCAGGGCCCACTACGACTTCCGCCTCGAATGGGGCGGCGTCCTTTTAAGCTGGGCGGTGCCAAAGGGGCCGTCGCTCGACCCCCGCGACAAAAGGCTCGCCGTTCAGGTGGAGGACCACCCGCTGGAATACCGGAACTTCGAGGGGACGATCCCGAAGGGGGAATACGGCGGCGGAACGGTGATGCTGTGGGACGAGGGCACCTGGGAACCTCAGGCGGACGCCGAAGCGGGGCTCAGAGAGGGCTCGCTCAAGTTCGTTCTGAAGGGCAGGAGGCTCAAGGGGAAATGGGCCCTGGTCCGGATGAAACCGAAACCGGGTGAGAAACGGGCCAACTGGCTTCTGCTCAAGGAAAGAGATGGGTACGCGGGGACCGGCGGCGGGATCTCCGGATTCACCGCCAGCATCCGCACCGGGCGCACCATGGCGGAGATCGCGGCGGGGGCGGAGGAAAAAATTGCGCGGAATCCCTTCGGCAGCACGCAGGTGCAGCTTGCCAGACTGGTCGAAGCGGTGCCCGAGGGCGGAGACTGGCTCTACGAGCTGAAATACGACGGCTACCGCATCCTTGCGTATCTGGAGGGCGGCGGCGTCCGGCTCATGACCCGAAACGGCAACGACGACACGGGCCGGTTTCGGGAGATCGCCGATTCCCTCACCGACTGGGCTGCCGGCAGGGCGATGGTGCTCGACGGGGAAATGGTGGTCGCGGACGCGGAGGGCAGGACGGATTTTCAGGCTCTGCAGAACTACCTGCGGGAGCCCGAAGGGAAAAACCTCACCTACATCGTTTTCGATCTTCTGGCTTTGGACGGGGCGGACCTGCGGGGGCGCCGCCTGATCGACCGGAAGGAATCGCTGGAAACTTTGATGGAGGATGCGCCGGCAAACCTCCGCTACAGCCGGCACGTCAGGGGAAACGGGAAGGAAAGTTTCCTTGCGGCCTGCCGGGCGAACCTCGAGGGGATCGTGGGCAAAAAGGCCGACTCCGTCTACAGCGGGACGAGAAACGGCGACTGGATCAAGCTGAAATGCGGGAAGCGGCAGGAATTCGTCATCGGCGGCTATACGCGGTCGGAGAAGCAAACGGGCGGGATCAGCTCGCTTCTGCTCGGCGTCTATCTGGGCAAAGATCTGATGTATGCCGGCCGGGCGGGGACGGGCTTCACCGCCCGCGACCGGGAAGAGCTCGGGGCGAAATTTGCAGTCGTTAAAAGGGAAACTTCTCCCTTCAAACAGGCGCCGGAGGCAAGGCCGCATGAAAAGATCACCTGGCTGGAACCCCGGCTGGTCGCGGAGGTCAGGTTCGCGCAGTGGACCGAAGACAACCTGCTGAGGCAGGCGAGTTTCAAGGGCCTGCGGACGGACAAGGACCCCGGGGAGATCAGAAGGGAAGACGCGGAGGAAAAGCCGGAAGAAGAGCGATCCGCTGCGGATCGGGAGGAATCCATGGAAACGAACGGCGAGAGCATCACCATCGAAGGGGTCAGGATCACCAACCCGGACAAGGTGATCTTCGACGACCCGAAAATCACGAAAGCGGACGTGGTCCGGTACTACGCGAAAGTGTCGGAGCGCATGCTGCCGTATGTAGGCCACCGGATTCTCAGCATTGTGCGCTGCCCAAAAGGGATCGGCCAGACCTGCTTTTTTAAAAAGCATCCCGGCCCAACGGACAAAGGGATCGTCACGGTGCCGGTGACGGGCAGCAACGGAGAAAAGGAAGCCTACTTCTATCTTGAGAACGCGGCCGGGCTCGTCGCCGAAGCGCAGATGGGCACGCTGGAATTCCACCCCTGGGGAAGCCGCGTCGAAAATCCGGAAAAACCCGACGTGATGGTGTTCGACCTCGATCCGGACGCGGGGATGGACCTGGGGCGGGTGCGCCGGGGCGTGAAGGATCTCAAAAGCATCCTCGATCAGCTTTCGCTGGTCCCGTACCTCAAGACCAGCGGGGGAAAAGGATACCATGTGGTCGTACCTTTCGAGCCCTCCGCGGACTGGGACGCGTTTCACGATTTCGCCGAGCATATCGCCCAGGTGATGGAGCAGAAGTGGCCCGACCGCTACACGAGCAACGTCAGAAAAGAGAAGCGGAAAAACAAGATTTTCATCGACTGGATCCGGAACGGCAGAGGCGCCACGAGCGTCGCCCCCTATTCCCTGAGGGCGAGAAAAGGGGCCCGCGTTTCCATGCCGATCTCATGGGAAGAGCTCGACTCGGTGGCTCCGGACGGCGTCGGCATGGCGGACGCGCTCAGGAGGATCGGCGGAGAGGATCCGTGGAACGGTTTTTTCGGGACCAATCAGCGGCTCAAATAAGTAATTCCCCGGTCAGACCGCCATGGCGACGGAGAGACCGGCCGTGACCAGCGCCACCATCAAAAGCGGGATCATGCCGTCGACATACCCCGCGCGGGCTCCGAGATGGTAGTACAGCACATAGCAGACGAGATTGATCAGCGTGGCGACCCCGATCACGACGGCGAAGGCGACCGCCGGTCCGTGAGAGAACCGCCCCGCTCCATACAGCGCGTTGATCTCTGACAGCGCCAGCACCGCCCAACCGACAACGAGGAACAGTTCCGTCGTCACCTGCCTCTTGAAGAGCAGAGCCGTGACCGTCAGCAAGATGAAATACGCGGCGACGCCGCCCCATAAAAGCAGCCCGCCCGGGAACAGCGTTACACGAATCGAAGCGGATTGAATCCCTTTGACCGCCAGAATGATCGCGGCCAGTCCCGCAACGAAAGCCGGGATCAGAAGCCATCCCGTTTTCACGCCCCGGACCGCTCCGGCGGGTTTGAAAGCCAGCAGCCACCAGGCCAGATAAAACGCACAGCAGAGGATCAGCAGAAGATTGCTCCAAAAAATCCGCCTGACCGGAAAGTCGAACTCACGGATCGCCAACTTTGCCACCTCACATCAGAATAAAGAATTCAGCATAAAGGCTAAATTTTCTACAGTTTGGCCCTTATGCTTCTACCACTGATCACGGACATATACGCTTACAGGAGCGCCGCGGCCCAGCATAAAACCGGCGCGACGACGATGGCCGGCAAAAAATTCGCCACCTTGATCTTGGTCAGGCCGATGATATTCAGCCCGAGCGCAATGATCAGCAAAGAGCCAGCGCAGGTGATTTCGGCAATGGCGGAAGCCGTCAAGACCGGCTGCAACGCCCGCGCCAGAAGGACGATGGAGCCCTGAAACACGAGAACGAAGGCGGCGGAAAACAGCACGCCAACGCCGAGGCTGACCGACAGCATGATCGAGGAGATGAAATCGAGCGCGGATTTGGTGAAAAGCATTTTATTGTCCCCGGAGAGACCGGCGTCCAGAGAACCGACGATCGTCATGGCCCCGACGCAGAATAAAAGGCTGCCGGTCACAAACCCCTGGGCGATCGAGGCGGATTTTCCGGAGGACGCCCGGAAGCGCGCGCCGATCCACTCCCCCAGAGAATTGATCCGCTGATCCAGGTCGATCCAGGTCCCGATGACGGAGCCGATCACAACCGAGACGATCAGGATGATCGTGTTCTTCCCCTTCAAGGCTCCCGAGATGCCGATATAAACGGTACATAACCCGATACCGGTCATAATGACCTCGGTAAACTTCTGCGGGATTTCCTTTTTGCACACAAGGCCGATCAGACTGCCTATCACAACCGCCAGGACATTCACGAATACGCCGATCACCGGATTCTCCCCACCCCTTCGATGCATGATCTATTATATCGTATATCGGCCGCCTTTTCGATTATCTGACGAAAAACGGATGATCATCATAAAAAAAGCCTCCCGGCCGTGAAACGGCATCGGGGGGACAGCTGAAACCATATAAAATTTTGCGATGCTCTCCGCGAAAACGGAGAGCCGTTCTTCGCTTGACGGGAAACGGGCGCACGGGCAGGCAACCCTTTCGCCCGGGCAAGCCGCCCTTTCGCTCAGAGGGGGTCCGCCGCGCTCAGCCTGCCGGCCTGCATGGTGAGAAGACGTCCGGCGAAGCGGGCGGCGTCCCTGTCGTGCGTCACCATCAGGACGGCGGTCCCCTCTTTCGTGGCCGCCCGAAACAGATCCAGAATCTCCTCCGTGGTCTCCGCGTCCAGATCACCCGTCGGTTCGTCCGCAATCAGCAGCTCCGGGGAAGGGAGCAGCGCCCTGACGATGGAAACCCGGCGCATCTCCCCGCCGGAGAGGTCCTGCGGGTACTGCGCCGCAAGCGGGAGGAGCCCCGCCTTCTCCAGCAGCGAGAGCGCCTTTTCCCGGCCGCAACTCCGCCGGGAAAAAACGAAGGGCAGCAGCACGTTCTGCAGAACGGTGAGGTTCGGCAGGACGCTTTGCCCCTGCATGATATAGCCGAGCTTCGTGCTGCGCAGAAGAGAACTCTCCCTGTCGTCGAGAGCGCCGTAGTCTTTCCCCTCGAAGCGGATTTCTCCGGAAGTCGGGGTCAGGATGCCCGCCAGCAGATTGAGCAGCGTGCTTTTTCCACTGCCGGAACGGCCCTCGATACAGACGAATTCCCCTTTCCCGATCCCGAGCGACACTTCGTCCACCGCCCGGAACGGCTTGCCGCCCCGGGCGTACTCTTTGACGAGATTCCGGGCTGTCAAAATCATATCCCGCCCTCCCGGATGACCAAATAGGCGTCGTCCCTGCATAGCCTGACCACGGAGGCGAGCGTGGAGACGGGACCCGCGGCAAAGGCCAGCACAAGGCTCGCGGCCGCAAGGGCTGCAAGCTGCGGGGCCGACGGCTGCAGATAGGGCAGGTTCAGGCTCTGCTGGAGGAACGCCCCCGACGGCAGCAGGAGCAGAGCACCCAGCCCGACGCCGAGGATCCCGCCCGCCAGGCTGACCCCGCCGGCTTCCAGAAGCACCAGGGAGACGAGTTTGCCTTTCGTCGCGCCCAGGGAGCGCAGCAGGCCGAATTCGCGCTTCCGCTCGTTCAGGGCCACGGAAAAAACGACCGCGAGGACCACGACCGACAGGACCCACAGCAGGCAGCAGAGCGCAGCCGCGAAGCCGATCGTCCTCCGCAGGCTGCCGGAGAGGCTGCCGACGAATTTTTCCGCGGAGATCACGGAGATTTTCTGGTGCGCGGCGTCCGCCGCGCCGCCGATGTTGTCTTCCACGTCGCCGGCGGAATAGCCGTCCCGGAGCGACACGGCGACCGACGAAACGGCCCCCGCGGGGACCTCGGCGCCGCCGGTCTTTTTCACATAATCCACCGCCGCCCGCCGGGCCGCCTGCAGCGTCATGAACACGGACGAGTCGAAGCCGGTTCCCGTGCGGTCCAGCTTCGCGGCGACCGCGTAGGATCGGCCGAGCAGTTTGAATCTGCCGCCGACCGATCCGTTCACCGCTCCCCCGATCACGATCTCATCCATGGAAAGCGGCCCGGGACGCGCGCTGCCGATCCAGGGGCCCACCGTGAAATCGGTCTTCTGGTCGAAGCCCACGATCTGAACGGGAGACGAACAGCAGTCCGCGTTCAGAGTGGCGACGAACAGCTGCGGCGAGGCCGCGCGGACGCCCTTGGCCCCGGCAATCCGCTGCGTCCACGCCGCGTCCATGTAAAAGGTGCTGGGCTCGCCGCCCAGCAGGATCCCCTGCGTTCTCCGCTCGTATCCGCGCGGGACGACCAGCAGATCCGCCCCGAGGCGTTTCGAGAGCGCGTCCGTTCCGTTCTGAAGGCTCAGGGAGATCAGCGAGCCCGCAAAAAGCCCGAACGAAAGGGCGCAGACGAGGAACAGCAGGGCCACCGTGCGAAACGGGCGGCGCAGCAGGTCGCCCAGAGCGAAGGACAGAAAATTTTTTTCGCCGCTCATGATCCATGCCCTTTTTTCCGATTCCGGACGGAAAGAGCCAAATAGACCGAGTTCAGCGCAAAACCTATCATTGTAAGACTACCGATGATGTAAAGCGCCGGGAAGGTGACGCTCCGGCACCTCATGTTTTCCATGCCGCACCCCCCGATCAGGACGGCGGGATACAGCACGGCGAGAACGCCGGCGAGAACGGCCGCGAGGCTCAGCCCCAGGCGCGCTTCGGCGGAGGAAAAAAGCAGGAGCAGAATCCCCAGCGCCGCGATCAGCAGACCGAGGCCGAGCTCCGCCCGGCCGGTCCAGTGGCACGTCATCCAGGTCCCGTCCTCCATCGGCGGGTCGAGCTTGAAGATCGTCTGCGGGCCGACCGAGATCAGCAGACCGGCGACGATCGCGCCGGCTCCGGAAACGATGCGGTTTTTCATGCGGCATTCCCCTTTCAGATGACGTATTCCGGCTGCGGCCGCGTGCTGGCAAGATGCAGCTTTTCGAGGATGGCCCCGCGCAGCGCCGTAAAGTCGTCGGCGGCCCTGTCCCGCGGCCGGGGCAGATCGACGTCGATGATCTCGCTGATCTTGCCCGGACGGGGCGTCATCACGACGATCCGGTCGCTCAGATACACGGCCTCGTCCACGTCGTGCGTCACGAGGACCATGGTGGTGCCGTTCTTTTCCCAGATCTCCAGCAGCTTATCCTGCAGATCGGCGCGGGTGAAGGCGTCCAACGCGCCCATCGGCTCATCCAGCAGAAGCGCGACGGGCCGGTTGATCAGGGCCCGCGCGATGGCCACGCGCTGCGCCATGCCGCCGGAGATCTGGTGCGGGTAGGAGTCCGCAAAGCCCTCGAGGCCGATCAGGTCGATAAATCGGGCGACGTCTTCCCTGTTTTCTTTGTAGACACCCCTGGCCTTCAGGCCGACGGCGATGTTCTTTTCCACCGTGAGCCACGGGAACAGGCTGCCCTGCTGGAACACGTAGCCGCGCTCGGGGCCGGGCGCGGTGATCTTCTTCCCCTCCAGCGTGATTTGCCCCTCTTCGGGCGTGTCGAGGCCCGCGATCAGGCGCAGCAGCGTCGTCTTCCCGCACCCGGAGGGGCCGATGATGGA
>DAINSB010000044.1:0-14417 GCA_036741535.1 Caproicibacter sp.
CGGTGGTCAGGACCGTTCAGGACCTCCATATGTATCCGATCCAGTGGGACGTCGAAACGTATGATATAAGAGTAATATGCTATTTAAAAAATACTGTTGCCCGCTCCGGCGAGACTTCCACCCGGGTAACAAGCTCGTGCGCGAGGGCTTTTTTGGCATCAAAATCGAGATCGGCAAAAAGACAATCCGGCAGTTCGACCCGGGGATGCTTTGGCCCCGCGTCTATTATTTTGAGCAATTTCTGCCGTTTATCATCGAGATCTGCGATGCGCTGATTGATGTACCGCATCGTGACGTCGCTCGCCTCCTCCATCCGGTCCACCAGGCGGCTGATCTGATCGTCGATCTTCGCAACCTCGATCTTTTCGACGTTGTGGGCGTCGGTCGGAATCGTGGGAGTGTGTAAAGTGGCGAGCCGATCGAGTTCCGCCTGTATCTGGGAAGTGGCCTGGGCTTCAACATCGTCGATTCGCTCCGTGTGCTTGATGTCGCACAGGTGCAGATTCGTCCGGCCGGAACAGGAAAAATAGAGATAGCCGTGGGTATGGATTACGCGAAGGGAATATCCGCAGCCGGCGCACTTCACAAGGCCGGACAACCAGGTGTATTTTCCGGCACCCGTATTCTTGATCTGACGATTCTCCTCGAGCTTATGCTGGCAGATCAGAAATGTATTTGAATCCACAATGCCGTCATGTGCTGCGATAGCCAGCAACTGATCACGGAGGTCCGTGTATTTCGCGGCGCTGCGGTCCCGCTTGCCGAAAAGCCATAGCGCCTTTTGGCCCGTGTATTCGCTGATGTCGTTATAGAGGATCATGCCTTTGCCGCGATAGTAGTAGTAGATGTCCGCGTCGGCCCGCACATAGGATGGATTATGCAAGATGCGACTGATCGAGACGCTGTCCCAGGTCTTGCGGCCGATGCCGGGAATACCCTGAGCGGTCAGCCACGACGCGATCTTCCCGAGGGAGTTTTCGGAATAGGCATAGCGCCGGAAGATTTCTTTCACAAGCGCGATATGTTTGTCGGGCACCAGCATGGAAGCGGCTTTTCCCTCAATGACCGTCCGTTGGATCCGGAAGCCGAACGGAGGGGGACCGCCGAGGAAGGCCCCGCGCTTTGCGCGCTGGTAGTAATTATCCTTGACGCGTTCTGCGATTGTCTCGCGCTCCAGCTGGGCGAACACCATGATAATGTAGACCATCGCACGGCCGACCGGTGTGGTTGTGTCAAATCTTTCGCTGACCGAGACAAAATCTGTCTTGTGGGCGCTCAGCGTTTCCCAGATGCGTCCGAAATCAGTGATGGAGCGGCTGATGCGGTCCAGGCGGTAAACGACGATCTTACTGATCTCCCCGCGCTCAACGGCCGCCATCATGCGCTGAAAATCAGGCCGATCGGTATTTTTGCCGGAATATCCTTTGTCCGAGAAAACAGCGGGATTCCTGTCGGCGCATTCGCGCCTGCACAGGTCGATCTGTCCATCGATGCTGATGGAATCTTTCTTGAAGACCGATTGCCGAGTATAGATCGCTTCCAAATTTTATTCCCAGCCTCCATTGATGATTTAATCCCTTTGGGATGGCTTCCTGTACCGCATGACCCGGCGCATTATTTGTTCAAAACTTTCCCGAAACAATGTATGGAATCATCTGCAATCTTGATCGGCTGATATTTTGGATTCAGGGATGTAAGATACAATTCATCTCTTCTGCGTTCCTGTTTTTTCACAAAGACATTGTCGTCATACCAGAAAATACCGATTTCCCCGTCTTCCACATAGTCCTGTTGCTTTATGTAAAGCACTTCGCCGTCCCGGATCAGCGGCTCCATGCTGTCGCCGCCGGCCTTCAGCAAGAAGCTGGTCTGTAGCGGCGCTTCCGGGCCGACCTCGACGATCTCATACGGCGATTCGTCAAGCGGGTTGCCTGTCCCGGCGCTGGCCTTTACCTCATAGAGCGGCAGGCGGCGCACGTTAATCCGTATCATATTGTCAGTGGTTTTTGAGCTTTCGGCTTCATATAAGACTTCGGTTACCGTGTCAACCGCTTTCCGACCGCTATCGGTCAGGGAGCGGTATTTTTTTATGTGGCTAAATTCGGCGGATGTCCATTCCACCACTTCGGGCCGCACTAAGGTTGGGGAGTTCCTATTGGATAGCCCCAGCAGAAAGTCTATGCTAACACCATATTTTTTAGAAATTGCAATCCAAAAATCAGAATTTGGCTCTCTTGCACCAGTTTCGTAATTATTGTAAGTCGAAAGATTCAACCCAATTGAATTTGCAAAATCTTTTTGGCTTAATCCCAGTTCAGAACGAAATTGTTTCAATCTCAAAAATCCATTTTCCCGCATGCAATTCACCTCACTTCGTTGTTCAGTATAATGCTCTCAATTTCGGTTTGTCAATAACAAATTACACAAAACGGGTAATTATCTCTTGACATTCCACAAAACGGGGTATATTATATAAGCGGTTCCACAAAATGGGTAATTAGACGGGAGGTGATTTGTTGAGGTATCCCAATATAGAAGCAGAACGGGCGCGCCTTGGAATTACTAAATCTGAACTTTCAAATCAAATAGGCGTTACTCCCAAGACACTCACAAACTGGCAAAACGGGAAAACACCAATTCCGACCGCCGCGCTGATTGCCATGCGTAAATTATTTAATTGCACGATTGATTATCTTCTTGGCCTCAATGTTGATGAAGACGGCCGCAGTAGCGCATAGCCCGACGCTGGCCGCCAATTCAGCGGAAGGAGGTGAAAAGATGAAGATCACTATCGAAGGCGAACCGAAAGAAATTGCCGCCCTTGAGCTGGCACTCAAAGACGGCAAAGGAAGTAATTCTGTGTTTAATTGTGAGGCACCGGCTGTGGGGCGCCCATGCGACCAATTGAAAATCCTTCGATCGAATCTAAGAAAAGCGCTAATTCGGCCATGAAGCATCTGCCTCCTGATGGATAATGTATCACGGCATTTTTCAATAAAACAAATTCGTGCTGGGGACTATCTGATTCTTCAAGCATCTTCTGTATATCCGGTTCTTCATCCATTGATAAAGAAATCTGCATGGGTGTGCAGGGCTTATTTTCGTCTATGTGTTTCTGGGATACCAAAAAATTTAGTTCGCATTCGATAAGTCCAAAATCGGTAAAAATTTGCATCTTGTTCCCATCGTGCGCGGATGCGGCTGTCCTAATTAGCATTTCTTCTTTAGACATTTTGTCCATTCACAATCATCTCCTTTCTGCCTCAATTCTATCGCGGAGAGGAAATATTTGCAAGCTCGTCAAGTTGTACAACCAATATCTCATACCTTTTTGCGAGGAGATGATAATATGGCATTCACCTGCACGGCGGTCCATAACCCGAACCGGACGCCGGAGGATGACCGTCTCACACGGCTTCGGGTCCGGGAAATCTATCGGCAGTTCTATGAGCGCCATCCGGAGAAGCTCAAAGAAATGCAGGAAGCCGCGAAAGCGAAAGAGAAATAAAAGAAAATCGCTCCCGATACGGGAGCGCCTGGGGAAAAGAGGGACAAGCCCATGAAATCGACCGGCATAGTACGTCGTATTGACTCGCTCGGTCGGATCGTGCTGCCGAAGGAGCTGCGGCGGGTGCTCCATCTGCCGGAAGGGACGCCGATGGAGATCTCCGTGGATGGCAGCAAGATCATCCTGCATAAATACCAACCGGACGCCTGGAGCGCAGACGAGCTGACGGAGGCCCTGATTGACGCGGCGAAGGACGCAGGGAAGGATCCGGTCTATTATCTCGATGCCGCCCGGAAAGGAGAAAAAGCTGATGGAAGAACTGAAAGCGTGCCCGCATTGCGGAGGCGAAGCGAAAATCACTGACCACGGAGGATTTTACACGGTTAGTTGCACGAACCTTGATTGTGCCGCGACGATTGGCCTATTGGAACCGACCGCAGAATTTGCGGCGGCGGACTGGAACCGCCGCACCGCCCCGGAAAACAAGCCGCTGACGTGCGAAGGTTGCGTGAATCTCAGAGGAGGGCTTGGGTATCTTGCCTGTGATGGGTGTTGCCGGAAATTCCCGGACCGCTACGAAGCCCGCCGCCCGGAGGACGCGACAGAAAGGAGTGAAAATCCATGAAATACGCACTGATCCAGATGCCGAGCGGTGTGATCCTCATCGTTGACAACCACGACAGCATCGGCAAGGGCCGCGTGTACAAGTTGATTGACGAGGGCGGCAAGCCGGTTGGCACCATTGAGAGCGACCTGCGGCCCGGATCCCTACAAGTCGGATTTGAGCACAAGCGGACCGCCAGACTTGATGAGCTATATGACCAGATCAGACTTGCGCGCGAGGCGCTGGACGGCGGCATCACCTGGGAGCAGGTCCATCCTCCGGAGCCCGCGCCATGACCGCCCGCTGCGAATATGCGCCGATTCAAGGATTTTATGATTTGAGGGGATTTGATATCTCCAAAAAGGACTTTCTGGCCTTTGTCCGCGTTCAAAAATTTCTGGCATTGTGGGAATCGGCGAGAAGGAAGGGCCAGACTGTACCGGACGAAATCAGAGAACTCAGCGCGAAATATCAGCAAGCGCTATTTGCATTTTCCCGCAAACCGGAAGGAGAGAAAAAGTCATGAGATTACGCAAACAGGCCCTCGGCACCTCGGTCGACCGGCTGCTCGGAAGGGAGGACCACCATGTCGAAGTCGATGGTTGATCTGCTGATCTGCCTGTCGATCATCGGCGGCACTGTCCTGGTCTGCGGCGCTCTTCTGGGCGGGATCTTCCGGCTGATCGGCAAGATCCGGGCTCTCGATGCAGTCCGTCGGCGCCGGGAAGCGATCGGCGCAGTCCGGCTGTATCGCCTGGTGGCGCGGCGGGTCCCCGGGGATCTGACCGCGGCGGAATATACGCGGGCGGTCCGGTACACGATCCGGAAGTACCGCATGGCCGACCGGAAGGGCTGCATTGATGCGCGCCGGCAGAATCCGGAGTGCGCGGCGATGCTGATTGCCGAAGCCGTCGGGCAGGACCGGCTGTCCCGCGGGACGCTGGCGATCGCCGCGGCGGACCGGGAAATCATCAGAAATCAGCTGAAGGAAGGAGAGAAAACGGCATGAAGAAAGAAACGGTTTTCCGCAATGCTTCGCAGGAAGTCCGGCTGAAGGCGCGACTGATTGCCGGCTGCAGGACGTCGGAGGAAGCCAGACGGGAATATGATATCGGATCCGGCTATCTCTGCGCCTTGTATGACGCCGACATATTTGATCGGGCAACCTTTACGGCGGGCGCCGGCCTGCTGAAGGCCGCGTATCGCGAGGCAGAAAAAAAGACCGCTCCCGGCGCTGGTAACACTAGGAGCAGCAAAGAAAATAACTCTATTCAAAGTATAGCAGTCATTATTTCCGGCGTCAAGGGAGGCATATGGGTATGAAACTTTTATCGCTTTCCATCAATCAGTTCAAAGGCCTGCGGCAGTTTTCTTTCGCTCCAAACGGTGCGGACGCCGACATCTACGGTGACAACGCAACCGGCAAGACGACGGTTGCTGACGCGTATTTCTGGCTGCTGTTCGGCAAGGATTCTTCCGGCCGCAGTGATTTCGATATTCTTCCCATGGATGAGCATGGCCGGGTCGTTGACGGCCTGGAAGCGTCCGTTACCGGGAAGTTTATCGGGGACGACGGCAAAGAATTCACGCTCCGCCGGGTTTACCACCAGGTCTTCACCCGCAAAAATGGCGAGGCGGAACGGAAGCTCAAAGGCAACACCACCGAGTTTTATATCAACGACGTGCCAAAGCCTATGAAGGACTATACCGCCTTTGTCGCGGGGCTCTGCGAGGAGAAGACGTTCCGGCTGCTGACGGACCCGGATCTGTTTCCCGGGAAGCTGAAATGGGACGAACGGCGCGATCTGCTAATCCGATCGTTTGCCCCGGATCTCGACGACCGGGAAATCATTAACGCTCATACGGACCTGCAGCCTCTCAGAGGGTACATAGGATATAAATCCGTCGACGAGTACGTCGAGATCACCAAGGCCCGGCGCCGCAAGATCAACGAGGAGCTTGCGGGGATCCCCGGGCGGATCGACGAGGCGGAAAAGGCGAAGCCCGACGACCTGCCGCAGCCCGGCGACGGCCCGGCCATGCTGAAGCTGCAGAAGCAGAAGATCCGGCTCGAAGGGGAAATCAGCGCGCTGCGCAGCGGGGAGTCCGCGTCGGCTCTCCGGCGGCAGATTGCCGACGTGCAGACTGAAATTGCCAAAGCGTCCGCGGAATACAGCCGCCGAACGGCGGCCGGGAACGCGGGGCTCGAAACGGAAGCGGCAAACACGCGGGCCCTGATCTCGAAGCTGTCCGTAGAAATTGCCGCGCTGGAAAACGGCATCCGGACGGGAGAGAGCTTTGCCGCGCAGCTTGCCGATGAGATGGACGGTCTGCGGAAACAGTGCGTCGATACGTTCGCGCTCGAATTTGATCCTGCCGGCAATATTTGCCCGACCTGCGGGCAGGAATACCCGCCCGAGAAACAGGAACAGATCCGGGCCGATTTCAATGAGCACAAAGCCCGGAAGCTCCGGGAGCTGGAGGAGAAGGGGAAGGGCCTCAAGACCACCCGGGACGGGATGGAACGGGATCTTGAAAAGCAGAAGCAGGCGCTCGAGGCGGACCGGCGGGATCTGAAGAGCGCCCAGGAACGCCTGGACCGGCTCGCGAAGCAGTACGTCCGGCCGGCACCGTTCTCCTCCACCGGCGAATATGCCGCCCTGAAGAAAAAGCTGGACGACGCGGACCGCCAGCTTCATACGGTCACGGAGGCCGCCGGCCAGCGCGCGGCCGCGCTGCGGGAGCAGCTCGAAAATGTGACGGCGGAACTGGACGAGATCAAAAAGCGGGCGCTGAACCGCGACGCAATCGCCCGGCAGGATCAGCGGATCGCCGAGCTGAAAAAGCAGGAATCCGAGCTTTCCGGGCTGCTGGCGACCTGCGACAATGGCCTGCATCTTGCGGAGAAGTTCACGCAGCAGAAGGCCAAAGACATCGAGGAAAAGGTTAACGAATCCTTCCGGCTGGTCCGCTGGAAGCTCTTTGAAAAGCAGGTCAACGGCGGGATCAGGCCCTGCTGCGAGGCGACCGTCAACGGGATCGAGTACACGCGGAATCTGAACAGTTCCGCCCGACTGAACGCCGGTCTGGACATCATCCATACGCTCGGCCGTGTGTTTGGGAAATTGGTCCCGGTCTGGATCGACAACGCCGAATCGGTCACGGAGTATTTGCCGATCGACGCCCAGGTAATCCGGCTTCACGTCTCGGCGGCGGACCGGAAATTGAGAACGGAGGTTGCGTCGTGAAAAATCAGCGCCCCGAATTCTGTGGCGACCAATGCGACGATTTCTGCTACATTGGCGAAGGCTGCGCCGTCTGCAGCCGGACCATGCCTCCGAAGCTGGTCATGGAGGACTGGGGCCCGACGGATGATTTCTTCTGTTGTGAGGGAGGCGGGCGGAATTGACCACCTATATCTGCAAGTGCGGGCGCACTTTTCAGAAAAATACGGGGGCCGGCACGACTGGTTTCCGGATGCCGGATTACGGCCCCGCGCACGAATGCTACGGCTGCCCTTTCGTTCAGAAGGAGTGCTGGCGTGAAAACGGGAAGAATGTCGACGCTTATGCTTGCCGTGGGAGCAAGGTGCTGGATTACCAGACGGATGCCTACTGCTGTGATTCCAAAGGCGCCGCGCTCCACGTCCGGACGCTGGACCTCGGATTCATCCGGGCTTTCATCAAGGCTTACCTCACGCTGCCCGGTCACACCTATGAGCACCCCATCCACGGCATGGATTCGCCGGAGAACGGCAGATGGCCATACAGTTTCGGCTTTGCTTCCAATAAAAAGGGCGAAGCGGATCGGAATACACTGATCGACCGTTATTTCCGTTCGGAAGGCGAGCGCCCCGGGGCCCTGCCCGCCGGCGCCGACTGCCTTGTCCGAAAGGATGTCACCCCGGAGCAGGAAAAGGAAATCGTTTTAAATCAGATTAAGGAGGCCAAAGCATTGGCACAGGGAAAAGCAAAGCCGGCCGGGATGGCCTACAGACACGGAGACTGGCGGTATTTCGTAGACCGTCGGGAGGATAACGGGAAGTTTACCGCCTTCATGGCTTCAACGGCAGATTCCGTCACCGCCGGTATGAGAACAGAAGTTTCCGCCATCCCGGATTTTGACGCGTTTGAGGAAGCCCAGAACGCTCTGGACGGATACGCGCTGAAGCGGAAGTTTACCGCCGAGCATTCCGGGCCTGACGAAAAGCCCGAAACGGAACGGCCGGAGAATGATCCGGACGACATCGGCCCGGACGGCATGGAGGAGCTTGCAGAGTATCAGGAGCTCACCCGGCCGGACGCGGGTTCTGCGGACGATGCGCCCAAATCCGATGGAAATGAGGCCGATTCCGAGGATGGAGCGGACGAAGCGCCCGATTTCGAGGCCAATTCAGACGATTCCGCGAACGATGCGCCGGAGGCGCCGTCGCAGGTCTGCGACTGGCAGAACGCTTCCGGGGACGACGAAAAGGAATCGGAAGCTGGAGAATCCGCTGAAGTGACCGGAGATCCGCTTTCCCTGCGCGGTCCCGAGTTCGACGCGGTCATCGCCACGGCCGATACCGTGCTGAACCGCCTCGTCGCCATGCTGCACGCGAAAAAGCAGCGCGACGGAGAGATGACCGTCAAGGTGACTTTTGAGGATGCGAACGGCGCCGGCTCCTATATTTTCAGCGGCGCGGTGTCCGGAAAGATCAACTACACCGTCAAACCGCAGAAGATCGTCGGCAACGCGGTGGAGCTGCAGTTCGACGCCCAGGGCAATCCGATCGTCCCGGCCGACCGCGAGCATCAGCTCTCTTTTGACGAGCTGCAGCCCGGCCGGGAGATCCCGCCCGCAGGCGGCACGGCCACGGTGGACGGCAAGACCGGGATCGTGGAGTGCTTTGAGAGCGATCCGAACGCGCAGGAAGATCAGACGCCGTATACCGACGGAGAAGAAGTGGAGAAGGAGGATCATGCATGACAAACATTATTAAGCTGCGGTTTCTGCGGCACGGAAAACCCGCCGGCCGCGAATATACTTACTTTTCCAACGTCGACGTCGCGATCGGCGACCTGGTGGAGGTCGAGGGAAAACAGGGCGTTTCCCAGGGCGCGGTAACGCAGATTGACGTCCCGGAAGCGGAAATTGCGCCCTTCCGGGACCGGGCAAAAACAATCCTCGGAAAGGCGGCGCGGAAAGGTCATGAAGCGGAAATACCGCCCGGGGCCCAAAGTCCACAGTCTGAATGAACTCATGGAGCAGGACCTCGTTTATTGGACAACTCGGATTGAACCCAAAGCGTGGTTTCAAAATTTGCAGATGCACACCGCGCAGCAGGCCATCAACGCCGGAATCATCCGGCAGGCCGTCAAAATTGAAAGTGAGGATAAAGTATCATGAATGAAGGAAAAAAGGAAATGACCGCCGCAACCCAGACACCGGTACAGGACATTGTCCTTGGCACAAACATTTTCAGCGGGCTTAAGGAGTTTCAGGTCGCGCAGCGTATGGCGCAGGCCCTGGCGAGCTCCACCATCGTCCCCAAGGACTATCAGGACAACATTGGAAACTGCATCATTGCCCTTGAAATGGCCAATCGGCTGAATACCAGCCCAATGATGGTTATGCAGAATCTTTACATCGTCAACGGCCGCCCGGCCTGGAGCAGTCAGTACATCGTGGCCATGATCAACGCAAGCCGCAAATACAAAACAGAGCTTCAGTACGATCTGCAGGGGACCGGTATGAGCATGTCCTGCTACGCCTGGGCGGAGGATATGAACGGCCACAAGGTCGTCGGCCCGACCATCACCATGGCAATGGCGAAGGAAGAAGGCTGGCTGGGCCGGAACGGTTCCAAATGGAAGACCATGCCGGAAGTCATGATCCGGTACCGCGCCGCATCGTTCTTCGGCCGCCTAAACTGCCCGGATATGATCATGGGAATCTACAGCGCCGACGAGGTCGTCGAGCTCAGCCCCGACGCCTATCGCGACGTGGATCCCGCGGAGCAAGTGCAGAAGAAAATTGCAAAAGAAGCGAATGCCGTCCCGACTGATATCAAAGTTGATCAGGAAACCGGGGAAGTGCAGGAGCCGCCCGTCGGTGCGGATTCCAACCACCCGGAAGGCTCCGAGGAAGCCCCCGGGTCCGCCGGTCCTGCCCCGGAAACTCCCTTGGAGAAGCCGCAGGGCCAGTCGCCGAAGGGACCAAAGCGTCGGCCCGCGCCGGCGCCCGAGAAAAAGCCATCCTCCGGCTATACTCCAGGCTTTTGATGAGTATGATTGACGTCAAATGCCTTGCCTCCGGGAGCTCCGGGAACAGCTACGCCGTCGACGACGGCGAGAGCGCCCTGCTTCTGGAGGCGGGCATTCCCGCTAAAAAGATCCTTGCCGGATATTTAAATCTCCTGCCGCGCGTGGCCGGCTGTTTGATTTCGCACGAGCACCAGGACCACGCCAAAGGCGCCGCGGATCTTGCGACCCGCGGGATTGACCTTTACATGACTTCCGGCACGTTTGGCGGGATCGAGGACCGGCACGGTGCGATTAAAAATCCCTACCGGGTCCACACCGTCCGCGCCGGGGAGCAGTTTTCGCTTGCAAGCTGGATTCTCCTGCCGTTTGAGACGGAGCACGACGCGGCGGAACCGGTCGGGTACCTGCTCTATTCCCGCGCGGCCCGCGAGAAGCTCCTGTTTGCGACGGATACCTATTACATTCCGAACGCGTTTCGCGGCCTAAACATCGTCATGGTCGAGTGCAACTACAGCCTGCCGCTGCTGGACGAGAGCATAGCGGCCGGCCGGGTTCCGGAATCCATAAAGCCTCGGCTGATGCGGTCGCACTTCGGGCTGGAGAATGTCAAGGACTTCCTCCGGGCGAACGACATGAGCACGGTCCGGCGGATCTGTCTGATCCACCTTTCCGGAAACAACGCGGATCCGAAGCAGTTCCGGCGGGAAATCGAGAGGTCGGCCGGGAAACCGGTCACGGTATTTTAAAGAGGCGGTGCGCAGCGTGCTGAACAGTATCTGGATTGAATTACATCAGGAAATGCCCCGGCATCCGAAAACACTGGCCCTTGCGCAGGCGCTGAAGGTCAGCCGCCGGGAAGCGGTCGGGATCCTGGTTGACCTGTGGACCTGGGGGCTCAGCTGCGCCGATGAGGACGGAAGTCTCAAGGCAATCGGAGATGAAGGGATCGCCCTCGCGCTGGACTGGCCGGTGAGACGGGCCTCCGCCCTTGTCGGGCCCCTTGTGGAATGCGGCTGGCTGGACGCTCTCGGGGATGGCCAGTACCGGTTGCACGACTGGCCGGACTACACGAGCAAATTGTCCGAAAAGCGCAGGGACGCGGAGCGGAAAAGAGCCGCAAGACGGCGCGGATCATCCGCTGAAAAACAAACGAAAGGACCGGACACGTCCGCGCATCGTCCGCAAAACGTCCGCGGAATGTCCGCGGACGGTCCGGAAAATGTCCGTCCAATGTCCAAAGCAGAAAGGCGTAACCCGCGCGCGGGTATAACCCCACCAGTACCAGTACCTAACCAAGATAAGCCTAGTGTAAGAAACACCCCATCAGGATCCACGGTAGAGGAAGCGGCGTCCACGGACAAAGGCGGGGCGGGGCCGGATTTCGGATCGGTCTGTCAGGCATTCGAGGAAAAGGTCAACCCGATGCCGTCGGCCAAGGACGGGTCCGTCCTGCAGGAGCTCTATGGGAAGTACCCCGTCGACCGGATCCTGAGTGCGATCGGCGAGACCGCGCGCTGCAAAGGACGATCGGCGTCCTACGTCCGCAGCGTCCTGCAGAACGAGGACCGGGAGCAGAAGGCGCGGCCGCCCACGCAGGGCCCGGACCTGACCGACCCGGAACGATACCGGAATTTTGGAGGTTGAGAGCATGAATGAAAAACCGCCTGCAGAATCGGTCCCGCTTTTCCGCCTGCGGGACCGGATTTTCGATACCGGAGAAATTTGCCCGAAATGTGGCGAGCACATCATGGCGGTCCGTCTCGCGGATCCGCAGGACGGCCGCACCGTCTTAGTGAAAAAACCCTGCGCCTGCCGGAATGCGGAGATCAAGGCCGAGGACGCGGCCAAGAAGGCGCGGGACCGGGAGGAGGCACGTCGGAAACGCCGGGAGTGGGCGGAGATCCCGGAGATGTTCTCCGATGCAACGCTGAAAGGGTACCGGCGCCTCCCCGGGACGGAGCAGGCATTCGAGGCGGTGAAAGACTACCTGCTGAACCGGGAAGAAAATTTCCGAGCCGGCCGCGGTTTGATCCTCATCGGCGCCGTGGGCTGCGGCAAGACGCACCTCGGCTGCGCGGTCCTGAACTGTGCGCTGGAGGACGGATACCGCGCCGCCTACTGGAACGTTCCTCAGCAGCTGGAGCTGCTGATGCCGGGGAACGCCGACGAACTTGACCAGATGCACATTCTCGACAAGGCGATGGCGGCGCAGGTGCTGCTTCTGGACGATCTCGGCGCCGAAAAGTCCAGCGAGTGGACCCGCAAGGAGCTGATGGTTATCCTCGACGAGCGGTACCGGGAAAACAGACCGACGATCATCACCAGCAATCTGATGCTCACGGACGGCGAGCTGCGGAAGACCTGCGGGGACCGGGCATACAGCCGACTGTGCTCCGACCATTACCGGGCCGTGGCGCTCACCGCCGCGGATTACAGGAGGCAAAAAGCATGAAACGCAAAATCAGGAACGAGGGCATGTACATCACGCCGCAGAAGGTCTACGGCACGGTCCCGGACGCCACCTGCCGGGAATGCCGGTTCTGTCTGGCAAATGGGAACAAGACAATCCGGGCGCGCTACTGCATCCGGTTCTTCAGGCGCGAGAATCCCCGCGGCCGCGTCAATGCCTACGACCAGGCGTGCGGAAAGTTTGAAAGGAAGGCTGAGCCGTGAGCGAAGTCCATTTCACGATCCCCGGCCCGCCGCAGGGCAAGGCTCGGCCGAAGGTTGTACGCATCAAGACGGGCGCCAGCGTTACATACACCCCGGACAAGACGGTGCGCTACGAGGAGTTGACGCGCTCCCGGTATCAGGCGGCCGCCCGCGGGTTCAAGTTTTCCGACGACGCCCAGGTCGGCATCCGGATCACCGCCCGGTATCCGGTCCCGAAAAGCAAGAGCAAGCGCGTCAAGGCCGCCATGCTGGCCGGGCAAATCAGGCCGGCGAAGAAGCCGGACTGCGACAACGTGGTGAAAATCATCTGCGACGCGCTGAACGGGTTCGCCTACAAGGACGATGCCCAGGTCGTTCTGGCGCAGGTCACAAAGGAGTACGCCGACGAGCCGAAGACGGACGTAAGGCTGTGGGAGGCGAAGTAGCCATGAAAGCCCATATCCCGGCCGCTGCGCGCCTGACTCACCGCCAGAAGCAGATCGTCCGCGAGTATGATGCAAGCATCACAAACGAAAACTTTCGGCGGTACATGAAGCTGTCCCTGATTGCTTTGCGTGAGAAATTTGGCTTTGGCCATGACCGGGCGGCAAATTTTCTCGGGGCGATTTCGTCAGCGGCCGAAGACGCTGAAAGGGATGAAATCTTCTGGAAGCACGTCGATGATGTTGTGATCGATGAACTGAAATTGCCATTCGACCGTGAGGATTACGAAAAGGTTGATCGATAGATTGCAGGAAAGGATGGTACCATGACGGTCGACGAAGTGAAAAATCTGCTCAGAATCTACTACGACATCCCGCAGATGATCGCCGAAGAGTGGGACACCATCCGCAACTGCGAAGCCGAAAAGTCCCAAATCTCGCTGCCGTCCGTCAACCTCACGGGGCTGCCGGGCGGCAAAGGCTTGCCCGGGGACCGCACCGCATCGATGGCGCTCGCGGACCAGACGCGCTACTACGACGATGAGATCAAAGCCTGCTCCCGCCGCATCGCGGAGCTGCGGGACGCCAAAAACTGGCTCGGCGTCGCCCTCGGGAAGCTGGACCCGACGGACCGGTATATCCTGGAGCTGCGGTACATGGGGGACCAGCGGAACCGGAAATACCGGCGGCGGCCGGAGTGGAAGGAAATCGCCGGGAAGGTGGAGCTCAGTGAAAGCCAAACCCGGGAGCGGGCTCGGATTGCTCTGCTGCAGTTGACCATGATGTCCGACCAGGTGGTCTTTCCGGGCATGGTACGCTGAAAAGCCGGCGCTTTCCGGCACTTTCCGGCGGAAACCGGCGTTCCCCGGTACTTTTATTGTGATACAGTATAATCAGTGAATTTGATTACAAGGGCTCTGGCTTTTAACCTCCTTTCCTTCAGCGCCGCCCGGTAGCTCAGGCGG
>DAINSB010000045.1:0-14331 GCA_036741535.1 Caproicibacter sp.
CGCCCGGAGTTCCTGAACCGGCTGGACGACATCGTATTCTACCGTCCGCTGACCAGGGAGGAGATCTACAAGATCGTCGATCTGCTGATCGCGGACCTCGGACGCCGCCTCGCGGACAAACAGCTCTCCATCGAGCTGACCAAAGCGGCGAAGGATTTCATCGTCTCGAGCGGATACGACCCCGTATTCGGCGCGCGGCCGCTCAAACGCTTCATCCAGAGCAACGTAGAAACGCTGATCGCGCAGAAGATCGTCTCCGGCGGGCTGAAGCCCAGGGGAACGCTTGCGGTGGACTGCGACGGAAGCCGCCTGACCGTCACGGAGAAATAAACCTTCTGGCAGGTCCGCCCAACATCGTACAACCAATCACATACTCTACACACTCTGTTGAGGGCCTGACTTCCGTCAATTCAAGAAGCGAAACGGCAGACAACCAAATCCTGATTGTCTGCCGTTTCTGTACGAGTCGAGGACACAGGCTCTATCAAAGCTATAACTTATCGTTTCGTCAGGCTATTCAAAAATAAATATTTTCTCGATTGGGGCGTTCGTTGCCGCCCATCCGACGGCGCTGGCAAGTGCGATAAATTCATTCGTCCCAAAGGGAAAAGATACGCTCCAAGCTGTGGCGGGGGGCTTTGCCGTCTTGACAAGATTGTATATCTGCTATACAATATTGCCATGAAAAACGATGCGAGAAAGATTTGCGGAGTTCTGCTGGATGTCATCAGCAAATTCTACGAACGGGACAGCAAAGCCCGGACGTTCGGCGTCGACACGGAGCTCTACCACTCCGAGATCCATATGCTCCAGTGCATCGATGAAAATCCGGGCCTGCACATTTCCGGTCTGGCCAGGCTGCTCGGCATCACGCGCGGGGCCGCGTCGCAGACGGCGAAGCGCCTTGAAAGGAAGCGGATGATCGTAAAAAGCGCAAGCCCCGAAAACGGCAAGATCGTTCTGCTGCAGCTGACCCAAAAAGGGCGGACCGCCTCCTGCAACCACAGGAACGCGCACAAAAGATACAGCGAGATCGTCGAGGGCATCCTGGCCGGCACGACGGCGGAACAGCGGGACTTCCTGGCGGACTTTCTCCTGCGTTTTGAAACGGCTCTGAAAAGCACCGATTTCTGAAATCGCATGATTCGCCCACATCCACAGAAAAGAGGCTTTTGATTTGGAACAAAAAAGGGAGCCTGCGTTTGTCCTCAACGGGTCGACCATCTTCCTGATGGCGACCGTATGCGCGGTTTCGGTGGCAAATCTCTACTACATCCAGCCTTTGGAGGGGCAGATCGCGGCGACCTTCCACGTCTCGCAAAACACCGCCGGCATCGCCGCCATGCTGACCCAGATCGGCTACGCGCTCGGCCTGCTGCTGTTTGTGCCGCTCGGCGATATGACGGAGCGCAAATCGGTGATCCTGCGGATGCTGGTCGTGGTGGCCGCGGCTCTGCTGGTCGCCGGGTGGTCGCCGAATTACGCGGTCCTGCTGGTCTCCATGTTCATCATCGGGCTGACCACCATCGTGCCGCAGCTGATCGTTCCCTATGCCGCCCAGCTGGCGCAGCCGGCGCAGCAGGGCAAGGTCATCGGGGACGTGATGAGCGGCCTGCTGATCGGGATCCTGCTGTCGAGGACATTCAGCGGAATCGTGGGGGACGCCGTGGGCTGGCGGGTCGTTTATTTCATCGGGGGCGGACTTATGATCCTTCTGGTGGCCATCGTCCAATTCGGCCTGCCGAAGAGCAGAGTCAATCCGCAGATGTCGTATTCCAGGCTGCTCCTCTCCATCCCGGGCCTGATCAAAAGTCAGCGTTCGCTGCGCGAATCGGCCTGGAACGGTTTTTTCATGTTCGGTTCTTTCAGCGCCTTCTGGACCTCGCTGATCTTCCTGCTGGAGACGCCCCACTTCAACATGGGGGCCAGGGAGGCCGGCCTGTTCGGGCTGGCGGGCGTTTCCGGGGCGATCGCCGCCCCTCTGGTCGGCAAGGTGGCCGACCGCAAAAACCCACGCTATACGGTCGGCATCGGCATCATCTTCTCCACGGTGGCGTATCTTTTTTTCAGCGCGTTCGGCTTCCACATCTGGGGGCTGATCGTCGGGGTGATCCTGCTCGACCTCGGCAACCAGGGCGGTCAGGTTTCCAACAGCGCGCGGGTGCAGGCGCTCAGCGACGAGAACCGCAGCCGGAACAACACCGTCTACATGTTTTCCTACTTTCTCGGCGGGGCGGCCGGCTCCTTTCTCGGCACTCTCAGCTTTCAGCAGCTCGGCTGGTACGGCGTCTGCAGGGTCGGGTTCGCCTTCCAGGGACTGGCCATCCTCACGCACTTCCTGGTCTACCGCCGGCCCGAAGCCGCGGCCTAAAAGAGCCCTTCCGTCCGAACCGGCGCGGCCCATCCATAAAACGGCTCCCGTTTTTGCAGCGGGAGCCGTTTTGCGCGTCCAAGGCGTCTTTAGGATTTACGTTTTCGGCCAAAAATCCGCCAGTGACTTTTTCAGCCCGGCAGGGTCCAGAAAATCGAAGACGAACTGTTTCCGCAGCAGTTCGGGCGGGATCCACTCGTTGTATTTATTCTCGATCTGAACACTCTTCGGCAGCGACAGCCCGGAAAGGTCGGTCTCCGAAGCGGCGATGTCCCGGATGACGCCTTCCAGATACCCCTGCGCCCCCGGCATGCCGCCGCGGAACGTCACCTCCAGATAGACGCTGGTCCGCCACGGGATCTTATTCCGGATGCCCCGCTGGAGCAGCAGGAAGTGGAGCGTGAACAATTGCCGCGTCCCGACCCAGGGGAAGACGGCGTACCTGTTCTCCGACAGCTTCGTGACCAGACGGGTCAGGATGCCGGCATGGCGCGCGAGGCTGCGGATCTCCTTCAGGCGTTCGCCGCAGGAGCCGCCGAGATAGGGATAGGAGTCGTCGGACTGCAAAATGCTTCTGATCTTGCGGACCAGCGTCGTATGCAGTTCCGAATCGAAGTCCACGTCCCAGTCCACGGTCGAGACCCCGGGCACGGGTTTGACCAGCAGGACCTTCGCCTTCCGGTCGATCTCCGTCGTCTCCCACGTTCGCCCCGCGAGGGCGAAGCGCATGCCGACGGGATAGATCTTATCCACCGTGCCGATCGCGCGGCTCTCGTCCTTCACCAGATAGTATTCCGGCACCTGGAACACCGCCAGAAAATGATAGTCGCCGACGACCTTCTCCCCGGCCGGACCGATGATCAGGCCGCCGTCCTCCATCTTCTGGAGCTGCCCGACGGAGAGCAGATGCGTCAGCAGGAGCCTGTAGTCCTCGGGGGGGATATGCCGGAAGCTGCTCAGCGAAAGGACGTTCCGGGCCAGCCGCTCGGGGGTGGCCTCCCCCTCCGACAGCAGCGTGCTCATGGTCTGGTGGTAGAGCAGGGAATACGGATAGCTCGCCGGGGACAACGGCTCGATCCACCTCTGTCGCGTGTAAAGCTCGATGATCGCGATAGTGCGCAGGAAGCCCCAGTTGATCGGCCCCAGCGCGTCGGACGCCGCCGCGTGGACGTCGTCCACAAACGTGAAAAGCACCTGGGGGATCTGTCCCCGCCTGCCGCAGCGGCCGAGCCGCTGCGCAAAGCTCGACACCGTCGCCGGGGCGCCGATCTGGACCACCTGGTCCAGGGAGCCGATGTCGATGCCGAGCTCGAGCGTCACGGTCGCGCCAGTGACGATCTTCTCTTCGGAGGCTTTCATCTCGTCTTCGGCCTGCTCGCGCAGGACGGCCGAGATATTGCCGTGGTGGACCCGGTAGACGTCCGGCGTCTTGTGTTTCAGGGCGATCTGCCGCAGATTGGCCATCACGAACTCGATCTCTTCCCGCGAATTCGCAAACACTATGGTCTTTTTGCCCAGCGTCATGCGGTACAGATACTCGAAATGCTGCAGATCGCCCTCGTCCGTCGGGGCGCCGCCGCCCGCGGGGGGATTGCCCGGGGAGGCGTTTTTCTTTTCAAAACGCTGGACCAGCAGCTTGATCTTCCGCCCCGACGTCGCCGAGCGTGGCGGACAGGCCGATCCGCCTCGGCACGTTCCCGGTGATCCGCTGCAGCCTTTCCAGCAGGCAGAGCACCTGCACCCCGCGTGGCCCGCGCATGAAAGAGTGGACCTCGTCGATGATCACGAACCTCAGGTCTCCGAACAGCTTCAGGCAGGCGCCCCGTCTGCGGATCAGCAAAGATTCCAGGGATTCCGGCGTGATCTGCAGGATGCCCTGCGGGGACTTGAGCATCCGGTTCTTCTCCGCCGCGGAGGAGTCGCCGTGCCATTTGCAGACCGGCAGGCCGGACTCCCGCAGCAGGTCGTCCAGCCGCCGGAACTGATCGTTGATCAGCGCCTTGAGCGGGCTGATGTAGAGGACGCCCACGGAGCTCGAGGGATGGTGATACAGCTCCGTCAGGACCGGCAGGAACGCGGCCTCGGTCTTGCCAGAAGCCGTCCCGGAAGACAGCAGCAAATTGTCGTCCGTGTCGAAGATCACGTTGCAGGCAGCGACCTGGATCTCCCGCAGCCGCGTCCAGCCGCTCGCGTAGATGAAATCCTGGATATAGGGGGCCAGCCGGTCGAATACGTCCGTCATACCTCAAACTCCGCAAACGCGTCTTCCTCCGGCGCGCCCTTGGACGGGACGAACCCGCCGCCGTTGACGATCGACGCCATCGTGCTGCCCGGATTCTGAAGAAGAATATCCAACAGCTCGATGAAATCCCGGATGATCTCCCTCGGCGTGATGTGCGTGTCCGCGCCGACCCGGTTGTACTCGGCGTTCAAAAAGCACATCAGGTCGTCGTGCGTGACCGTGGGGGCATAGCCGAAAAGCTGCCCGTGCATCTGCGCCAGCTTTTCGATCAGCACATAAACCTCGTCGTACGTCAGCATTTTGAGGCGGATGATGGGGGAAAGGAGGTCCCTGGTGTTTTCCGACGCGAAACGGCTTTCCGAAAGCCGGGAGCGCAGCGCCTCGTAGCTGAAGACCCCCCTGTATTTGTCCTCCATGCACTGGGGCGTCCCGCCGATCAGGAAGCCGATGTGCTTCGCCTTGCCCTGCAGCACGTCGTTGTACATGGTCAGGAGTTTTTCATAATTGCTCTGCCGGGTGGCGGCGTGGGGGATCTTGAAGATGTTGACCAGCTCGTCCACAAGGACCAGCATGCCCCGGTAGCCCGCGCGCACCATGAATTCGGCAAAGATTTTGATGAAGTCGTACCAGCTGTCATCGGTGACGATGAAATTGATGCCGAGGTCGCGCTTCGCTTCGGTCTTGGTGGGATATTCGCCCCGGAACCAGCGGATCACGTTGGACTTCATCGCGTCGTCCGCCTGGTTGTAGGCCCGGCAGTAAAGCAGCACGGCCTTTGCGAAATCGAAGCCGTCCACCATGCCCTCCAGACTATTCACGACCGTGCAGATGCGGCTTTCCACCAGCTTTTCAAACGCGGGGTCACCGGCGGAAACGCCGTTTTCGACGGCCGCCTCGGTCTTGACGGTCGAGATCCACTTTTCCAAAATCAGCGGCAGCGCGCCGCCGTCCGGCTTGGTCTTCGTCGACATGTTCCGCATCAGTTCTTTGTAGGTGGCGAGCCCCTGCCCTTTGGTGCCGACGAAGCGCCTTTCGGGGGAGAGGTCGGCGTCCACCACGACGAAGCCCCTTTCCACGGCGTAGTTGCGGATGGTCTGGAGCAGAAAGCTCTTTCCGCTGCCGTATTTGCCGACGATGAAGCGGAACGCCGCGCCGCCGTCCGAGATGATGTCGATGTCGTGCAAGAGTGCGTCGATCTCCCGGTCGCGGCCGACGGCGATATATTCCAGCCCCACGCGGGGGACGACACCCCCCTTGAGCGCGTTCAGGATCGTGCTGGTGATGCGTTTCGGCGGATTACCGGCATTCAATGCGGATCACCCTCTTCAGATCGTTCTTGTATTCGTCAAAGACGGCGATGCGGTCCGAAAGCTCAATGACCGAGTCCTGTACCGCGTCCATCGCCTTCTGGTTGATCTTGTCGACCAGCACCTCCAGCATGGTGCCGGCGTTTCTGCAGCAGGCGTGCAGGTCGGGCAGGGACGCGCCCTGCAAAATCATCCGCACGGCGGCCGTCTCCGTCCCGTCCAGCGACCGGGCAAACGCTTCCCAGCCGTCGCCGGCCGCCGGTTGGCGGTCCGCCTCTTCCGCAGTCGCAGGCCGTTCGGTTTCAAGGGCCGCCGCGGTCCGCGCTTCGTCCGCCCGGGCCTCCTCCCCATCGCTCGCCAGCAGCTTTTCCTGGGTCCTGAAGGCGCTTTCCCGGATGGATTCGACCCGTGCGGCGTCCACCGTCACGATCTTTCTGCGCGACCGCCTGTCGTGCTCGAGGATGGCGGAATCGATCCGCCGGAACAATCTCTCCGGGTCCGGGACCAGCGGGCGGAGCGCCTCCGCCGAAATCTTGCCGCGGTCCGCGGTCAGCTTGTACCGGTATTTCGCCGCCTTCCGGTAGAACTGTTCGATCCTTCTGAAAATATACCCGAGGAGCAGCCGGCCGTTCTCTTTCGAGATCTTATAGCGGGAAGAGGTCCAGCGCCCGTTTTCGCACCGGTACCGTTCCGTTTCGGAGATCTGCACGGTCCGGTTCGCGGCCTGCCCGCAGAACGAGCAGTACAGCGCCCGCGAAAACGGCACCCACGTATTGCTCTTGCTGTAGAAGATCAGGTCCTCGAACTCCCCGCCCTGTCCGCGCAGAAAGTCGTCGAGCGACCCGGCCACGTCGCGGAAGCAGGCGTCGATCTTCTTCGCCGTCTCCGGCGTGTAAAAGCGGGATTTTTTGATCTTGTAGTCCGAATAGGGGGCGTAAAAATTCAGCAGGCTCTCCGCGGCCGAGGGGCGGTAGAACTTTCGCAGGTTCCCGGTCTTCTGCAGGATCTCCCCGAACGGGGCGGAAAATTCGTTGGTGATATAATAATCCTTGACCCATTCGTTCATGTACACGTCGAGCTTCTTTTCGTAGACCCGGTACTTCTCCCAGACAAAGGCCAGTTTTTCCATGCCGTCCACGCAGTCTCTGACGCCGACCCGGTTGATCAGCTCGTACAGGTACAGAAAGACATACGAAAACGAGGTTTTGCGGACTTCTCCCTTCCGCACCCTGCCGCGCCAGGTGAAATAGGTGCGGAGCTGCTCGTAACTCATCCTGTCGTAAGTCGGGAAATACATCAGAAGCGGCGCGTTCCCCCCGTAATCGTCCTCGAAATCTTCCATGAACTTCGCCTGCTTGTAAAACGACACCGCCTGCAGCCCGTCGCCGGAACCGCTCAGGCTGCCCGCGGCCCGGGAGCGCCGGGCGATGCGGCGCATCTGCATGAAACGCCCACGGATCGGGTCCGCGGGGCGCTGCGGGACCGGAGCCCCCGGCGAAGCGGGCCCGTTTCTTTCGGGGCCGTTCCCGCCCTCAATATAGACCTCGGCAAAATCCCGGGCGAAAGGCGAATGGTAGGTCTTATTTTTCAGTTGGGCGACAAGTTCGTCGGCCTGCCGCACAATTTCGCTTTTGCTGTGTCCCCACGGCATGGAACGTCTCCCCTCCCCGCAACCGAAAGACAGGACTTTCTGTCGCCAATATATCATATTCGGGAATCAAAAGCAAATCGTCCGGGCCAACGCGAAACCGGCGCCGTCGGGCGGATCTTCCCGTCCGCGCCCGCCCGATGCAAGAACTTACGGATATTTTTACCTTTTCCTCTTGAAATATCAGCCAAAAGGGCTAAAATTAGATGATCTGGTGCTTTATGGCGAATCCTGTCGAATTAGGAACAAAAGGGAGCTTTCACACTGCTTTTTTTGGAGGAAATCTTATCTTATGAGATACGTCCCGACACTTTGTTTACGCGACGGCATGATCCTTGCAAAAAGCCTGTACGGAAAAGACGGCGTCCTCCTGCTGCAGGAAGGGCAGCAATTGAAGCAGGCGTATATTTCGCATATCGCGCGCTACGGCTTTCAGGGCGTGTATATCTCGGATAAGCTGTCGGAAGAGATCGAGATCAAAGCCGTCATCGACGACGAGCTGAGAAATTCGGCGGCCAGAGCGGTCAGAGACATGTACGTGCAAAGCCAGTCCATGGGGATCCGGCAGAACACGGCCGACAACGCCAAGGCGATTGTGCACGACATTGTGGAGGATATTATCGAAAACAAAAACGTCATGGTCAACATGATGGACCTGAAATCCTACGACAATTACACCTATTACCACTCCGTCAACGTCGGCGTCCTTTCGATCGTCGTGGGCGTGGCGCTCGGCATGGGCGTCACCATGCTCTACAAGCTCGGGCTGGGCGCATTGCTGCACGACATCGGCAAGGTCTTCATCTGCAAGGAGATCATCGATAAGCCGGAGCTGCTGACGCCGGACGAGTATGAAGAAGTCAAAAAGCATCCGGTCCTGGGGTACGAATACCTCGCGAACGCCAATCTCGGCTTTCCCATCTCCTCGCTGATCGGCATTTTGCAGCACCACGAGCGGCTGGACGGAAGCGGCTACCCCCAGGGGCTCCGCGGCGGCCGGATCACGCAGCTGAGCCGCATCATCGCCATTGCGGACGTGTTCGACGCGATGACCTCGGACCGCCCCTACCGGGCGGGCATGATGCCTTCGGAAGTGATGGAGTTCCTGATGGGCGGCGCGGGCACGCTGTTCGACGCAGACGACGTGGCCCTCTTCACCAGAAAGGTCGCGGCGTTCCCGCTGGGCACCTGCGTGCTGCTGAGCAACGGCCTCACCGCGATCGTCGTCGAAAACTACGAGGACTGCGGCCTGCGCCCGAAGGTCAAAGTGATCAACAACGAGAAAGAGCCGGTCTATCTCGACCTGAAAAACGACCGCGACCTGGCGAATCTGACGATCACGGGTGTGGTCAAAATGTGACTCCGCCCGCGCAGGCGTCCATCTCTACCGCGGCGCCCAGCGGGAGCGACAGGCTCGGCAGGCCGTGCCCGCAGGCAAGGCCCGCCAGCACCGGCCTGCCCTGCGGGACGATCTGCTCGCGGAAAATGCGGAGAAGCGTCAGGGAGGGCTTTCCCGCCGGCGGGACGCAGTTCGTCCAGGAACCGAGGAGGATTCCCGCGCAATCCCGCAGCTTGCCGGCCAGCCTCAGCTGGTTGAGCATGCGGTCGATCCGGTACGGCTCCTCGTCGACATCTTCGAGGAAAAGGATTTTTCCCCTCGTGTCGATCTCCCAGGGCGTACCGAGCGAAGAAGCGACGAGCGAAAGATTGCCCCCCGTCAGAATCCCCCGCGCCCGGCCGGGCGCCAGCGCGCGCAGCGGCATGCCGGGGGGATTCCGGAGCCTGCCGCGAAAATTTCCCTCAAGCGCGTCCCGGAAGGAGCGCAAAGTGACTCCGTCGACGCCGCGGTACAGTTCGGTCGACGGCATCGGCGTGTGGAACGTGACGAAGCCGCAGCGCTGGTTCAGGGCGATATGGAGCGCCGTCACGTCGCTGTATCCGCAGAAGGCCTTGGGATTTTCGGAAATCAGGCCGAAATCGAGCCGGTCCAGCAGGCGCTGCGCGCCGTATCCGCCGCGGGCGCAGAACACCCCGTCGACCGACGGATCGGCGAACGCCCGGTTGAGATCGTCCGACCGCAGCCCGTCGCCGCCCGCCAGATACCCGTCGCAGGAGCGGCAGCTTTCGCCGACGGCGACCTGAAGCCCCATGCGCTCCAGCGCGGCAACCGACGGCTGCAGCCTTTCGGCGGGCACGGGGCCGGACGGCGCGACCAGAGCCACCCGCGCCCCCCGGAAAAGCGGTTTCGGAAACAGCATCTCGGTCACCGCTCCCCGCTCCGCTCTCTGCAGGCCCGCACGAAAAGGCCGAAGATCTTCTCCATGGCGTCGTCCCCCGCCGCGGCCATCAGCTCCGGGTGCCACTGGACGCCCAGCACGAACGGCCCCCGGGTGGCCTCCATCGCCTCGACCACGCCGTCCGCCGCCCGCGCGCCGACCAAAAAATCCGGCGCGGCCCGCCTGACCGCCTGATGATGGAAGCTGTTCGTCATGATCCTGCCGCCCAGCAGCGGGTACAGCATGCTGTCGCGGCTGATCTCGACCGTATGGCTCGCGCGGGACGACTCCGAATCCTGGTAATGCTTCACCGTGCACGACTTCTCCCGCCGCAGGTCCTGATAAAGCGTCCCGCCGAAAAAGACGTTGATGGACTGGATGCCGCGGCAGATCCCGAAAATCGGCTTCCCCGCCCCGTAGGCGGCGCGGATGGCGGCAAAGTCCAGATGGTCGCGCTCCGGGCTGAACGGGCCCATTCCCCAGCCGGGTTCTTCCCCGTACCGCTGCGGCTGCAGGTCATTTCCTCCGCTCACCAGGAGGCCGTCGACCGCGCCCACGGTCTCCGCGATGGCTTCGTCGCTGTCGGCGGGAGGAAGGACGACCGGCAGCCCGCCGGCGTTCAGCACGGATAAGATGTAGGCGTAATGGACGGAAACCGCTTTGTTGATCCTGTTCAGATCCGGATCGTGGCTTTTCAGCCCCGCCAGAATCCCGACGATCGGTGCGCGCATGGCAGAAACTCCCTTATCATGGATTTGATCTGAATTATAAGCGATTTTTCCGGTTTGTCAAGTTTCCGGGCGGACCGGGCGGGGGCTCGGCGCCCCTTGCGGAAGCCGGCCGGCCCGCGGCGCAGGTTGACAACGCCGCCGGATGATAGTAGCATAGAAGAGGAAGATCAGCCCCCGGCGGCCGTTTTCCCGGCCGGCGGGGATTTTTGCGCGCCCGACGGCTTCGCGGCTTCGGAAGGCGTCCTGACAGAACGGAGGTCAATGAGATGAAAGTATTTATCAGCGCGGACATCGAAGGCACGGCGGGCGTGGTCAGCTGGCCGGAGACGGAACTGGGCGAAAAGGGATACGCCTATTGCGCGGACGAGATGACCGAGGAGGTCGCCGCCGCCTGCCGGGGGGCGATCGCGGCCGGCTCGCGGGACATCCTGGTGAAGGACGCGCACGATTTCGCCCGGAACATCAACCCCGAAAAGCTGCCGGAGGACGTGAAGATCATGCGCGGGTGGACGCGCGGGCCCGCCTCCATGATGGCGGGGCTGGACCGCAGCTACGACGCCGCGGCGATGGTCGGCTACCATTCCGCCGGCGCGACCAACGGGAACCCGCTCGCGCACACCATGAACACGAAAAACGAACTCGTCACCCTGAACGGGCAGGTCATGAGCGAATTCATGATGAACGCCTACACCGCCGCCTATTTCGGCGTCCCCGTGGTGTTCGTCAGCGGGGACCGCATGCTCTGCGAAAGCGCGGCGAAACTGATCCCGGCCATCACCTGCGTTCCGGTCAGCGAAGGGATCGGGGACGCTTCCGTCTCCATCCATCCCGCCGTCGCGAGGCGGAAGATCGAGGACCGCATGGAAAAAGCCCTCTCCGAGGACAGGTCCAAATGCCTGCTCAGGCTCCCGGAAAAATTTGAGATCTCCGTCCGCTTCCACGACCATTCCCGCGCCTACCGCGGCTCTTTCTTCCCCGGCGCGAAAGCGGACGGGATGAAGGGCGTCGCGTTTGAAGCGAAGGATTATTTCGACGTGCTGACGTTTTTCATGTTCGTCCTTTCGGACGCCTGATCCTCCATCTTTCACAGGAATGCCCTGCCGCCCGGATGCAGAAGGGATTCATCCAGCGCGGCAGGGCCTTTTTCATCCGGTCGGGGCCGCCTGCGCTCCCGGACCGGCATGTCTCCCGCAGGCGGCGCGGCCCGCGCATGCGGACGGGGCGGCGGAATAAAATACTTGCAAATGCAATTCATTTGTATTTATAATAGAGGCGGGCCGCTCCTGTCTATCAGGTGCGCCCCGACATCTTCTGGAAACAGAGCATAAAGGAGACTTTCGTTCCATGCTGCAGGCGGATAATCTGTATTTTTCCTACACCGGCTCCCCGCCGTACGTTCTCAACGGGATTCAGCTGAACATCCACCGGGGGGAATATGTTTCCGTCGTCGGGGAAAACGGCTGCGGAAAAAGCACCCTGATGCGACTGTTTTTAAAATTCCTGAAGCCGACGATGGGCACCGTGTCCACGCGGGCCAAACGGGTCGGCTACGTCCCCCAGAAAAACGACTTCTCAAATTCCGGCTTTCCCATCACCGTTTACGAAATGCTGAACTCCTACCGCAGGCTGCTGAAGCTGAAAGACCGGGCCATTCCCGAAAAGGTGCTCGACCGGGTCGGGATGGCGCCGTTCCGGAACGCCCTGATGGGCACGCTCTCGGGCGGGCAGACGCAGAAGATCCTGATCGCCAGAGCCCTGATCGGCGACCCCGACCTGCTGATTCTGGACGAACCATCCACCGGCGTGGACATCCGCAGTCAGCGGGAAATCTACGGTTTTCTGCGGGAGATCAACCGCAGGCACAGCATCACGGTCGTCTCGGTGGAACACAACCTCGACGCCGCCGTCGCGAACTCCACGCAGATCTACCACATCGTGGGCGGAAAAGGGCACCTGTGCTCCCCCGGACAGTACGCCGACGAATTCCTGAAAAAAAGCCGGAGGCCATGACCATGCTGAATTACGGTTTTATGCAGAACGCGCTGTACGTTTCCATTTTTATCTCCATCCTGTGCCCGTGTATCGGCATCTTCCTGGTGCTCAGGCGCTATTCGATGATCGGCGACACGCTGTCGCACGCCTCGCTTGCGGGCGTGACGCTCGGGCTGCTGCTGAACCAGAGCCCCGTTCTGGGGGCGTTCGTGTTCACCTCCCTCTGCGGGGCCCTGATCGAGTTTCTGCGCACGTATTTCAAAAAATACACGGACCTGATCCTGACGATCGTGCTGGCCCTGAGCGTCGGCACGGCCATCACCCTCATCAGCTCCGGCAGGCTGCACGCGAACGCGGACTCGTTCCTGTTCGGCAGCATCCTGACCGTGACGAGGGCGGACCTGATCCTGATCGCGGTCCTCAGCGCGATTTCCGTTCTGACGCTGATCGTTCTGTATCACCAGATGCTCTACATCGCCTACGACGAAGAGGCGGCCAAAGTTGCGGGCGTCAGGGTCAAGCTGATCAATTACGTCTTCTCCATTCTGGTGGCTTCCGCCATCGCCGCCTCCATCCGTATCGTGGGGGTCCTGGTCCTCAGCTCCATGATCGCGCTGCCGGTCGCCACCGCCCTGCAACTGGAAAAGGGATTCCGCACGACCCTGGCCTTTTCCATCGTCTTCAGCGTGATCGACATCATGCTCGGGCTGTTCGTGTCCTTTTACCTGAACGTCGCGCCGGGCGGCTTCACCGCTCTGGTCGCCGTCTTCGTACTGGTCCTGGTCCTCGCGGCGAAAAAGCTCGCGGCGAAGGTACGGGCCGCAGGGTAACGACGGCTTCGCACGGCTCCTGCCATCCGGCCCTAGATCACCCCTCTTTGTTTCAGCCGGGAGACCAGGTCGGGAATCTCCTCCTCCATTTCCAGCCGGATTTTTTCCCACTCTGCCGCCGCGTAGGCCGAACCGATGATGGATTTTGCGTTGACGGCATAGCCTTCTCCGTTTGTGAGCGTCAGCTTCTGCGGGAAACGCTCGCAGATCGCCGTCACGAGTGAAATATTCTCCTTCGGATTTCTGATCTCAAACACCGTTTTCATCCTGCACCCCGTCCTTCCCGGAAAGGATTCCGCGCCCATCCCCGCGGGAAAACCCCGAATCGTCCGGTTGGGATCTTTCCCAACAGTTATAACACGATTCCGGAATCCTGTCAAAGCCGGGAATCGCGAATGCGCGTCCGCATGTTTTCAGCATGCGGACGCGCATCGGTCAACGGCCTCTCACAGGCGTTTCTTCACGTCGAAAGTGCCTTCCATCACCAGCCAGTTCTGCGGGAAAAACACATTGACCGTCCAGTAGCTGACGCCGGCCAGCCCGTAGCGGTGGGCAAGCTCCAGTTTGGCGCGGATGCTGCGCGCGTCCTCGAACCACACCTCATGCTGCCTGCCGTCCGAATCGTAGTAATTGAAATACGGGGACTGCGCCGTTTCATCGAACATAATCTGCGCACCGACGCGGGCGGCGAGGTCGACCGCGCCGACGTTGGAAAGGGAGCGTGCCGCAGTTCCCTGCACAAACGGGAGCGTCCAGTCGTAGCCGTAGTTCGGAATCCCCATCAGGATCTTTTCGGGCGGGATGGCGGTCACCGCATAGTCAAGCACCTGCTGCACAAGATTCAGCGGCGCGACGGCTCTGGCCGGCCCGAAGGTATAACCCCATTCGTAGGTCATCAGGATCACGCGGTCGGCCAGCTCGCCGTGGACGGGGT
>DAINSB010000046.1:0-962 GCA_036741535.1 Caproicibacter sp.
CCCGGGCACCGACCATGCGGCCATCGCCACGGAGGCAAAGGTGGTCGAAGCCCTGCGCAAAGAGGGGAAAACCAAAGAGAGCATCGGGCGCGAAGAGTTCCTCAAGCGCACGTGGAAATGGAAGGAAGAGTACGGCGGCCGCATCATTTCCCAGCTCAAGAAGCTCGGCTCCTCCTGCGACTGGGAGCGCGAGCGTTTCACCATGGACGAGGGGTGCTCCCGCGCGGTCCGCGAGGTGTTCGTCCGCCTGTATGAAAAGGGTCTGATCTACCGCGGCGAGCGCATCATCAACTGGTGCCCGCACTGCAAGACCTCCATCTCCGACGCGGAGGTGGAGTTTACCGAGCGCGACGGATTTTTCTGGCATATCCGCTATCCGTTCAAAGACGGCGGCGGATTCCTCGAGCTCGCCACGACCCGGCCGGAGACCATGCTCGGCGACACCGCCGTCGCGGTGCACCCGGAGGACGACCGGTACAAGCAGTTCGTGGGCAGAACGCTGATCCTGCCGCTGGTCGGGCGGGAGATCCCCGTGATCGCCGACAACTATGTGGAGCGCGATTTCGGGACCGGCGTGGTCAAGATCACGCCCGCGCACGACCCGAACGACTACGAGGTCGGCCTGCGGCACCATCTCGACGTGATCAACGTGATGAACGAAGACGGCAGCATCAACGAAAACGGCGGAAAATACGCCGGCCTGCCCGGCATGGAGGCCCGCAAACAGATCGTCGAGGACCTGAAGAAACAGGGATTCCTCGTGAAGACGGAGCCGATCAAGCACAACGTGGGTTCCTGTTACCGCTGCAAGACCCCGGTGGAGCCCCGCGTCTCCAAGCAGTGGTTCGTCAAAATGGAGCCGCTGGCCGGGCCCGCCATCAAGGCGGTGAAGGACGGGCGCACCAGATTCGTGCCCGACCGCTTTTCCAAAATCTATTTCCACTGGCTCGAAAACATCAAGG
>DAINSB010000046.1:978-14326 GCA_036741535.1 Caproicibacter sp.
TGGTGGGGGCACCGCATCCCCGCGTGGTACTGCCGCGACTGCGGAGAGACGGTCGTGGCCCGCGAGGAGCCGCGCGTCTGCCCCAAATGCGGCGGCACGCATCTGGAGCAGGATCCCGACACGCTCGACACCTGGTTCTCTTCGGCGCTGTGGCCGTTCTCCACGCTCGGCTGGCCGGACAAAACCCCCGATCTCGACTATTTCTACCCAACCGACACGCTCGTGACCGGCTACGACATCATATTCTTCTGGGTGGTGCGCATGATGTTCTCCGGCCTCGAGCAGATGGGGGACGTGCCGTTCCGCACCGTGCTGATCCACGGCCTGATCCGCGACGAGCAGGGGAAAAAGATGAGCAAATCGCTCGGCAACGGCATCGACCCGCTCGACGTCATCAAGGAGTACGGCGCGGACGCGCTGCGCTTCATGCTCGCCACGGGCAACAGCCCGGGGAACGACATGCGCTATTCCAAAGAGAAGGTGGAGGCGAGCCGCAACTTCGCGAACAAGATCTGGAACGCGGCCCGGTTTATCCGCATGAACCTCGAGAACCGCGAGATCGCGCCCGGCCTTCCGGAGGAGCTCTCCCTCGAGGATCAGTGGATCGTCGATTCGTTCAATCGCGTGGCGAAGGAAGTCACCGACAACCTCGAGCATTTCGAGCTGGGGATCGCCGCGCAGAAGCTCTACGATTTTCTGTGGGACGAGTTCTGCGACTGGTATATCGAGATCTCGAAGATCCGGCTGACCTCGGGCGACGAGCCCGCCGCGCGCGACGCCTGCCGCGTGCTTGCGTGGGTGCTGTCTTCGACGATGCAGCTTCTGCACCCGTTCATGCCGTTTATCACCGAGGAGATCTGGCAGGCGCTCCCGCACGAGGGCGATTCCATCATGGTCTCGGCGTGGCCGGAATACAGCGAATCGCACAGCTTCCCGCAGGCTGCGGAAGAGATGCGCAAAATCATGGACGCCGTGCGCGCCGTGCGGAACCGCCGCGCCGAGATGAACGTGCCTCCGTCGCGTAAGACGCGCCTTTATATCGACACCGCCGTGCCGGAGACGTTCCGCAAAGGCGTCATGATTTTCACCCGCCTCGCTTCGGCGAGCCGGGTGGAGTTCGGCGCGATCCCCGGCGCGGAAAAGGCCGTGACGATCGTCACGCCGGACGCCAGACTGTTCATCCCGACCGGCGAGCTGGTCGACCGGCGGGCGGAGCTCGCAAGGCTTTCCAAAGAGATGGAGTCTGCGCAGAAACAGTACGCGACCGCGCAGGCGAAGCTGAAAAACGAAAAATTCCTCTCCAAGGCGCCGGCGAACGTCGTCGACGGCGTCCGGCAGAATGCCGGGAAGCTCGCCGAGCACATCGCGCTCATCCGCTCGGGCATCCAGGAGTTGCAATAGCGCGGTGCCCGCGCTGTCAAGGCCGGGCAGATAGCCCAGTGGGAGGCGGAGGCTTTCTTTTGCCCGGACAGTCCAAGGCTGGCTCCCGCAGATAAAACAGTGCTTTCGGGAGTTTCCCTCAACACTCCCGCCAAATGTAACTTGGATTTTTCGCTGTACTAAATGGCGGGGATTGGCCGCGGCGACACGCCGCGTGGGAGGAATCTGGTTGGATTACGAGGAAGCCGTCGCGAAAATCGAGTCGTGCCACCGCTTCGGGCCGAAGCCGGGCCTGGAGCGTATGCGGGAGCTGATGTCGAGGCTCGGCGACCCGCAGAAGGGAAAGCACTTCGTCCATGTGGCCGGCACGAACGGCAAGGGGACGACCTGCACGCTGGTCGCCTCCATGCTGAAAGAGGCCGGGTTCCGGACCGGCCTGTACCTTTCCCCGCACGTCTGCGATTTCCGCGAGAGGATGCAGCTCGACGGGCGGATGATCCCGCGGGAGGAACTTTTGTCCGTCGCGCAGGAGGTCCTGCCGCTCGCGGAGAAGATGGCCGCCCGCGGCCGGGAGGTTTCCGAATTTGAACTGATCACGGCCATGGCGTTTTGCTGGTTCGCGCAGAAGCAATGCGATGTCGTCGTGCTGGAGGTCGGTCTCGGCGGCCGATTCGACGCCACGAACGTGATCGAAAGGCCGCTCGTTTCCGCCATCTGCTCCATCTCGCTCGACCACACGCAGATCCTCGGCGATACGCTGGCGCAGATCGCCCGGGAAAAATGCGGCATCATCAAGGAGGGCTGCCCGACCGTCTGTTATCCGAACGAGCCGCGGGAGGCGCTTGCCGTCATCCGGCGGACCGCCGCGGAGCGCCGCAGCCGCCTCGTGGAGGCCTCCGGGATCGCCGCCCGCCCGCTCCGTTCCGATCTGTCCGGAACCGTGCTCCGGTACGGGGACCGGGACCTCCTGCTGCCTTTTTTGGGGGAGCATCAGGTCAAAAATGCGAAGACCGCCCTCGCCGTCCGGGAGACCCTCTGCGGCCTCGGATGGGAGATCCCGCTTCCCGCGGTCGCGCGGGGCTTTATGTCCGCGCGCCTGCCGGCCAGGCTGGAAGTCCTTTCCCAGTCCCCGCCGGTCCTCCTCGACGGCGGGCACAACCCGGAGGGGACCGCCGCTCTGGCCGACGCGGTACGCCGCTATCTCCCCGGCAAAAAGGCGATCGCCGTCATGGGGATGCTGGAGGACAAGGACGCCCGCTCCGCCGTCCGCAATCTGGCGGGGACCTTTTCCCGCGTCGTTGCGGTGAAGCCCTCCTCCGTGCGCGGGCTCTCTGCGGGCGCGCTCGCCCGGTGCTGGAGGGACTGCAGCGTGCGGGCGCAGGAAGCGGCGGGCCTTTCGGAGGCGCTCGACTTGGCTTTTTCCGCATGGGACCCCGAAGGGGAGGCCCTCGTCGTCTGCGGCTCGCTCTATCTTGCCGGCGATCTGCGGCAGGGAGTCCTCGCGCGGCTGAAATCCCTGTGATTTTCCGGGGATTTTTACAGGGCGAATCACATAGAATCACATAAGATCAATCGGGCCCCGCAAATTTATGAATTGGGAAGGGATTGTTTTCCGGGTTGTTGAATCTATTGATCGTTCTGATTGTGCTTCTCGCGATTGTATTCGATTTCATCAACGGCTTTCACGATACCGCCAATTCCATCGCAACGTCCGTCTCGACCCGGGTGCTCACGCCGCGGGAGGCGACCCTGATGTCTGCGACGCTCAATTTTGTGGGAGCCCTTGTGAACGTCAAAGTCGCCGAAACCATCGCCTCCGGCATCCTGAACGGCAACCCCCGGCTGTATATCATCGCTTCCGCCCTGTGCGGCGCCATTGTCTGGAACCTTCTGACCTGGTACATCGCCCTGCCGAGCAGCTCTTCGCACGCGCTCATCGGCAGTCTGATCGGTTCGGCGATCGTCGCGTCCGGCGACTTCCGGGTCGTCAACTGGATCAATATTGTGCATAAGGTCGTCATTCCCCTCTTTTCCTCCCCGGTCATCGGCTTTTTCATCGGGTACGGCGTCATGCGGCTGCTCTATTTCCTCCTTCGCGCCGCCTCGCGCCGGTCCGTCAGCAAGTGCTTTTCAAAATTGCAGATCTGCTCCGCGGCCCTGATGGCTTATTCCCACGGGAGCAACGACGCCCAGAAGACCATGGGCATCATCACGCTGGCCCTGGTAAGCGGCGGCTTCATCAAGGCGAGCGACGGGATCCCGCTGCTGGTGAAGCTGGTCTGCGCGGTCGCGATGGCTTTCGGCACGTCGTTCGGCGGCTGGCGGATCATCAAGACCGTCGGGATCAACATGATCCAGCTCGAGCCCGTGGAAGGCTTTGCCGCCGAAACGTCGGCGGCGGCGGTGATCCAGATCATGACGGCGATCGGCGCGCCGGTCAGCACGACGCATGTCATTTCCTCCGCGATCATGGGCGTCGGGTCCTCCAAGCGGTTTTCGGCGATCCGCTGGTCCACGGCGAAAGACATCGTGGTCGCCTGGTTCGTCACCCTTCCCGCCACCATGCTTCTGGGGGCTGTTTTTACCTTCCTGATCCGGCTGTTCCTCCATTGAATCCGGCGGGGCCGCGGCGTTTCCGTCCTGCGCGGCGGATGACGGCCGTTTTTGTGATTGATCTTGACAGGAAATGACACAGATGTTATAATAATTCGAAATTTTGCCGCATTTGAAATGCATAAGGAAGTGTGTTAACTCGGAGCTTTTGAGTTAACACCTCTTTTGATTTTGATAAAGGGGTATCGATTATGGAAAAGAGAAAAAGGTTTGGTAAAGCGGCGGCGGCCGTCCTTCTGGCGTCGCTGACGGCGCTGTCTTCCCTTGCCGGGTGCTCTTCGGGCGGTCAGCCTACTGCGTCCGCGTCGGGCGGCGGCTCGACTTCCGCGGCGAACCGGAAAGTGCTGAAAGTCGCGATGGAGTGCGTTTCCGTCCCGTTCAACTGGACCCAGATGGACAATTCCAACGGAGCGGTCGCCATCGACGGCTCTTCCACGTTCTGCAACGGTTACGAAGTCCAGATCCTCAAAAAAGTCGGGGAGGAATTGGGGTATTCGCTGGAAATCGAAAAGACGGAATGGAGCGCCATCCCCACGGCGGTGAGTTCCGGCAAGGTGGATGCCGGCATGAGCGGCATGACCGTGACGGAGGAGCGCAAGAAGACTTTCCTCTTCACGGACCCTTACTATATCGCGGACAACGTCGCGCTGGTCAAGGCGAACGGAAAATTTGCGAACGCCAAGAGCCTTGAGGACTTGAAGGGTGTGGTCTGCACCTCCCAGCAGAACACCTCCTGGTATACTTTCCTGTCGCAGATTCCGGACGGGAAGGTGCAGCCTGCGCTGGCCGACGTTCCCACCATGCTGGTCTCCCTGGAATCCGGGAAGTGCGAGATGCTGTCCTGCGACACGCCCACGGCCCTTTCCGCGATGAAGACGAATCCGGGTCTCAAGATGATTCAATTCGAGGAGGGCAAAGGCTTCAAGGCGGAAGCCGAGCTGACCCATGTGTGCATGGCCCTCAAGCCGGGCAACACGGACCTGAAGAACAAAATTGACGGCGCGCTGAAGAAAATCAGCGACAGCGAGAGAAAACAGCTGATGGACTGGGCGGTCAAGAACGAACCCGCCGCCTGAGACGAAAGGCGCCGGCACGGAAAACGTGCCGGCGCCTTTTTCCGCCGCGTCGCGCGGCCTTCCCCGTTTGGAAGAAAAGGCGGCCGGCCGCACCGGCTAAAGGGAATAGAATTCGTCGACGAGGTTCACGGATTTCAGCAGGGCGGTATTGCCGACCAGTTCTGAAATCCGCATGTCCGCGGCGATTTTGTGGTCCTCCGTGAACAGGATCCCCCGGTCGGATATTTTGGAGACGAGCTCGAGATTGTGGGTCGAAGTGACGATGGTTTTCCCCGCGTCGCAAAAGGAGTTCAGCAGCCGGACCAGCCAGACCTGGGTTCTCGGGTCCAGCCCGTTTGTGGGCTCGTCCAGAATCAGGACCTCGGGATTCATCACCAGCACGGACGCCAGCGCGACCTTTTTCTTCTCGCCTCCGCTCAGCTTATACGGCGTTTTTTGCAAAAGGTTCTCGATGCCGAGCAGGGCGGAAACGTCGGCGATCCGGTCTTTTACGGTTGCGAGGGGGAGCTTCTGCTGCAGCAGTCCGAACGCGATCTCGTCCTCCACCGTGCTGCAGAAAAGCTGCACGTCCGCGTTTTGGAAGATGAACCCCACCCTTCGGTGGTAATCGCCCGAGAAGCGGTCGTCGTTCCAGTCGCTTTTCGCGACCGTGCGGGAGAAGGCGCGGAACACCCCCGCCTGGGGGGCGATCAGGCCCGCAAGCAGCTTCAGCAAGGTCGATTTCCCGCATCCGTTCGCGCCGAGGATGCAGACGCGTTCCCCTTTCTGCACCGTGAAACAGATGTCCCTCAGGACGGGCTGATTGCCGGGGTAGGAAAAGGAGACGTCCTCCAGCTCGAACACAGGGGTCCCGGTGTCTTTTGTCACTTCAAATGCTCCCCCAAAATCAGTAAGAATAAGATCGCGGCGTTGATGACGATGAAAATGAAATCCTTGAGTTGAAACGCGGAGGCGGAAAGGCTGACCGATTCTCCGGTATAGCCCCGGCAGCACATGGCCTCGTAGATCTCTTCGCTGGTCTGGTGCCCTTTGAGGAACAGATGCGCGGCGCTGTGCGCCATAAAACGGCGGTTGTCCGAAGAGCTCAGCCTGCCGGTCGTCCGCAGGTATCTGGATTCCATCATTTCCTGTGCGATTTCCGTCAGCAGAAAAATGTAACGGTAGGCCATATTCAGGATGGAAACCACGAGCGACGGCAGATGCATGGCTTCCAGGCCGGCCGTGATGTTCGCCCACCGGGTCGTGAGGAAAAGCAAAAAGGCGAAAGAGAGCGAAATCCCCGTCCGCAGCGCGAGGCGGAACGCCGTCGCGAGGCCGTCCCCGCAGAAATAAAGGCCGTCCCTCATCCCGAATCCGTCCGGCCGGATCACGTAAAAGAGCGGCTGCCCTTTGATCAGCAGGCTGCTGACCCCCGGAAGGGAAATCAAAAAGACCGCCAGAGGAACGATCAGCCAGATCCTCCGGAAGAATTCCCCCACCGGAATTCCGGACAGCTTCGCGTAGACGATCGGGATGGCGGCGAGAACGGTGAGGACGGACAGGCGGCCCGCCACGTTGCTGAAAATCATCAGGGCCAGGAACGTGCACAGCTTTGCGCGCGGGTCGACGATCTGAAGAAAATTGTCCTTCGCGGCGTATTTTTCGCAGTAAAGCTCGTTCGTCATCACGCCGGAGATGTTTTTCAGCGTCCTGCGCAGAAAATGCATCCCGCCGCGGGGCTGTCCCTCCGCCGTATGGCCGGAGGGCTCGAGAAGCCACGCCGGGATCTCTCTGTTTTCTTCCCGCTCCCGCATCTTATTTCTGCCCGGCATTTTTCTTGGCCTTTGAAACCAGCTTCGACATCAGCAGGATCAGGGCCGAGATCAGGAGAATCCCGGCCAGAGCGGAAAGTATGTATCCCCCGACGGCCCCGAAGCGCCCGTCCCCCAGCGCGGGGAGCGAGTAATCCGGCATCAGCGCGTTCCATTTGTCCGACATGGACGCGAGCCCCTGCGGAAGATAGCCGAGGGCGTCCTTGATTTCGTCCGTTCCCCATTCGCCCCAGGCGGTGCCCGTTGCGATCAGGCCCAGAGGTGTCAGGACCACCATGATGAGGATGGGGATCAGAATGCTGCGGTATTTTCTGAAGAACGAGACTTTTTCGGAGATCGCGGGAACGGCATTGCCGGAAAAGACCTGCGGGGTCACTTTCGCAATGTAGGCGACCGCCACGGCGGTGATGATGCCCTCGATCGGTCCGGCCACCACCCCATGGGCGAACATCATGGAAGGGATGGAGACGGAAAGCGGATACGGACAGTACAGCGGATGGCCGGCGGCGTCTTTGAACAGCAGCGGCTGGATGCCGAATTCCACGGATGCGCAGAGCGCCGCGATGTTCAGGCCGAAATAGCTCCCCAGAAAAGAGGCGACGGTATTCCTCGAGCTGCCGATCTTGGATCTCCCCGCGATCAGCTTATAGAGGGCATACCCGGTGAACGGCATGACGACCGCCATGTTCAGGCAGTTGATGCCGTAGGCCAGGATGCCGCCGTCGCCGAAGACGAGGGCCTGGATGAGCAGCGCGGTGGAGACGCAGACCGTCGCCGCCCACGGTCCCAGCAGGATCGCGATCATCACCGCGCCGACGGCGTGGGCCGAGCTACCCCCCGCGACCGGAACGTTGAACATCATGACCAGAAAAGAAAACGCGGAGCAGAGCGCGAGCGTCGGGATGTTTTTCCTTTGAAGTTTCGTCTGTACCTTCTTGAAAGCGACCGACCAGAGCGGAACCATTGCGACAAATCCGGGGACCGTGGTCTGCGGCCCCAAATATCCGTCTGGAATATGCATAATTTCCCATACTCCTTCAAAAAAATTAAACCCATGCAGAGCTCACAAGCCCTTCATGGGTTTATTCAAATCGTCGTTCGGACTTCCTGCGGTCCGGGCTTTCATAGTCCGGTTTTTCTTCCTTTCTATTTTAACGGATGAGGGCCGCAATGTCAATAAAATTATCACGTCTTGTTAAAATTATTAAATGATATTGGCGCCTCTCCCGCCGGCCGCAGCGCCGTGACCGGGATGACCGGGCCCGGCTCGGCGGGGTGGTCCCCCAGCATCTTTTCCATCCAGATCATATCGTACCAGGTCCCGAATTTATAGCCGCATTTCGTGAAATGGGCGACCCGCCGGTAGCCCAGGTGTTCATGGAAGGCGGCGCTCGCGTTGTCCAGATGGGCGTCCGGCACCGGCGCGTAGGAGATGCAGGCGTTCAGGTTGAGAATGTTCTGGCGCCTCAGGATCTCTTCCAGAGCGAGATACAGCTTTCTGCCCAGCCCCTTTCCCCTGCATGTCCCCCTCAGGTAGATCGTGGTTTCGACCGCCCAGTCGTAGGCCGCGCGCTGCTTGAACGGAGACGCGTAGGCGTAGCCCGCGATTCGGCCGTTTTGCAGCGCGACGAGATAGGGATACCGCCGCAGGGTATCCCGGATCCGCTTCGCAAATTCCGCCAGGGAAGGGATGTCGTATTCAAAGGTGACGGCGGTATCCCTCACATAGGGCGCGTAGATCGTCCGGATTTCCTCCGCATCCGCGTCGGACGCCATCCGGATCTGAATTTCTGTTCGTTCCATCGCAAAGCCTCCCCGGCCGAAATCGCCGCTCTCAACTATGATACAGCATTTTTCCGCACTTCGCAATCTCCGGAATTCCGATTTCCCGGGCAGGCTCATTTTGCATCCGCCTTTTTCCGCTTGCGTTTGGATGCCTTTGCGTCTGTGAGGATCATCTTTTCGCAGGCGGCCGGAGGGACCGGCCTGCTGTACAGAAAGCCCTGCACGTATTTGCAGCCTATTTTCTGCAGAAGCCGCGCCTGCCACGCGGATTCGACGCCTTCCGCAATGACCGTGTAGCGCAGCTTGTCGGCAACCTGCATCATCTGTTTCAGAAAATACCGGCGCTGGCGGTCGCCCTCCGGGAAGTCCATGAATTTTTTGTCCCATTTGACGATGTCCACGGGCAGGCTGGTCAGCGCGTTCAGGGAAGAGTACCCTGAACCGAAGTCGTCCATGGCGATCTTGTACCCCCGCGACCGCATCTGTTCCGCAATCCGGCAGACTTTGACATCCTGGTCCGAAAACGCGCTTTCCGTCCATTCCAGCTGCAGTTCCCCCGGGAGGATCCCGTACTTTTCCGTGACGGAGAGAAAACGCGGGACGAAATCGTCCGTGCTCGCGTGGAGCCTCGAAAAGTTGACCGAAAGCGGCACGCAGCGGAAATTCTCCGCGTGCCACCTCCGCAGGATTTTGCAGCATTCTTCCAGCACATAGAAGTCGATCGGGATGATGAAATGGTCGCTCTCCAACAGGGGAATGAAATCGTTCGGCAGGAGGAATCCCAGGTCCGGATGGTTCCATCGCAGCAGCACTTCGGCCCCGACGATCTTTCGGTCGGCCAGGGCGTACTGCGGCTGCAGATAAATCTGAAGCTGATGCTCCCGCACGGCGTCGGGGATCTGGGTTTCCAGGTACCGCCGCCGGCGGAACGCCTGATAGTCGTCCGCGCTGAAATACCGTACGAACGGGTTGCTTCCGAGCTGCCCGTAGACCTGGGCAAAGGCCGCTTTTTCCGAATATTCCCCCGGCCGGGAGAGGTCCGCTGCCTCTTCGACCTCGCACACCCCGGCGGAAAGGGAAACGCCGTAGGGCATCCGCAGCCCGGCCAGCACCTCCCCGAAGCGGTGCGCCCATGAGCCGATCCTGTCGTCCAGTTCCTTCTTTCCGGGAAACCGGACGAACGCCTCGTAGCCGTCCGGACGCATGGTCACGATCCGCTCGTCGGCTTCAAAGCCGTCCGTCATGATGATTTTCAGGCGATGGAGCAGAAAGTCGAAAAGATTGTCCCCCATCCTGTTCTTGATCTCGGGAAAGAAATCCATGGTATAGCGGACCATCGCGTGCCGGGCCGCGGCAGACGGCTCGGTGCCGTGAAGAGCGCCGGTCCGCGGCGCCGGTCCGATGGAATCCTTCGGCATGACCGCATGGGTACTGTCCAAAATTGTTGCCTCCGTTTCCGGTCCATAGAAGACGTGCTGAATCAATTCGACAGAATATCGGTAAATTCGACAATCGTTCGCAGAGTGCTTCCTCGATTTTCATGCAGATCCGACACGGACCATTTGTCGCAGATCGTCTACCTTTTTCCGATAAAAACTTCAGCCGTCCTTTTCGCGCCCCCTGGTCGCGTGACGGCCTTATGAGGTTTTATTCTTTCGCAACAAATGTGAATTAAGTGCCGATAGTATCTATCCTGTAAAAAATACTATTTATAGTATATTTTATTTGCTAGAAAATATCAATAGAATGCTTTTTAAAGGGGTAAATAAAGCTGGAATTACGGGGTGAGCGTATGTCCGATCTGGCGCGCAGGGTGGGGGAGCGCCTGCGAAATTACCGTTTGCAGGAAGGGTACAGTCAGGATGCGCTGGCGGAACGGGCCGGCGTCCATCCGACCTATATCGGGCAGTTGGAACGCGGTGAAAAAAATGCGACGCTGGAGAGCATCGAAAAGATTGCGGATTCCCTGAACCTGCCGCTCGCAAAACTTTTTGAGGGCATTCCGCCGAAAGGGAACGTTTCGGACATCCCGGCGGAATGCTATCGTCTGATCCAGGCGCTGCCCGTCAAAAAACAGGAGCAACTCTTTGAGATCCTGAAAGCGGTCATCGTCTATCGGGAATCCTGAAAAGGCCGCGGGCCCTTTCCCGTTTTGCGGGCGGCGGAGAGGCCGGGGCCGGCCGCGGATTCCGTGCTGCAGAGACGGGGCGGGCCCGTATGATCTTATATATCTTATATAATGTAGGCTTCCGGAAAATCCGGGGGCCTGTTTGTTTTCTCGCAAAATGATTCTTTCGGTTCGACCCTTTTCACGATGGTTTTCAGGCGGTGTTTGTTACTATGATCTAAGTTATCGCAGTTTTTACTCTTTTCGTCTATCCGGGTATTTTTTTGTGAAAAAAGGACATGCTAAAAAATCCGGGGATTTTTATCCCTTATTTTTCCAATTTTGGAGGTGCTCCAGCATGGGAGTCAGGCTGATCTTGAAAGAAAATATTCTGACAGCCGTTCTGAGCGGGGAAATCGACCATCATTCCGCGCGGGAGATACGCAGCAGCATCGACGAAACCGCATCCAAAGTCAAACCGAAAAAACTGATCCTTGATTTTGCCGCCGTACAGTTTATGGACAGCTCCGGCGTCGGGCTGATCATGGGGAGGTGCAGGCTGATGCGCCTGTGGAACGGTGTGGTCGAGATCGCCAACCTGCCGCCGAAAATCGAGCGGATCGTGTCGCTTTCCGGTCTGAATCAGCTGTGCACGGTCAGAAGGGAGATTCACGATGAAACCGACGAATGAAATGAACCTTTCGTTTCCGAGCTGTTCCGCCAACGAGGCGTTCAGCAGGGCGGCGGTCGCCGCGTTCATTGCCCAGCTCGACCCCACGGTTGACGAGCTGTGCGACATCAAGACCGCCGTTTCCGAAGCGGTCACGAACTGCATCGTGCATGCGTACCGGAATGCGATCGGTACAGTTTACATAAACTGCAAGCTGTTTGACAACGGCCGGGTCGTTGTGAAGATACGCGACCGCGGGTGCGGGATCGAAGACGTGCAGCAGGCCATGCAGCCCATGTTCACGACGGCGGGGGAGGAGCGCGCGGGGCTCGGCTTCGCGGTGATGGAGAATTTCATGGACCGGCTGCATGTCACGTCGGCGCCCGGTCGGGGTACTTCCGTCATCATGGAGAAGACGATCGCGCGGCGTCCGGTCGGCCATGGATAGGGAACAGAAAGTCCGGGAGAACCTCGGGCTGGTCCATGCGTGCGCCAGGCATTTCAGGGGGCGCGGCATCGAGTACGACGACCTGTTCCAGGCCGGATGCCTCGGGCTGGTAAAAGCCGCCGAGCACTTCGACGAAAACCGGGGCGTCCGGTTTTCCACCTACGCGGTGCCGGTGATCCTGGGCGAGATCAAACGCCTGTTCCGGGACGGCGGCACGGTCAAGGTCGGCCGCAGCCTGAAAGAGCTCTCCCTCCGCGCCGCGCGCGAGTCCGCGGCGTTCGTCGACCGGGAGGGCCGCCCGCCCTCGATCGGGGAACTGGCCGAGGTGCTCGGCGTGGAGCCGGAAGAGGCCGCCGAGGCGCTCGGCGCGGCGCAGATGCCGCTTTCCCTGACGATGGACGACGAAGACGGCGGCGGGCAGTTCGACATCGGCGTCGAGTCGGAGGACGAGAAGATCGCGGAGATGATCTCCCTCAAGCAGGTCGTGACCCAGCTTGAGCCGCGGGACCGCAAGATCATCATCTTCCGCTACTTCAAAAGCCGCACGCAGTCCGAGACGGCCTCCGCCCTCGGGATGACGCAGGTGCAGGTCTCCCGGCGGGAAAAAAAGATTCTGCAGCAGCTCAGACGGAAGCTGTCCTGATCCCGAAACAGCAGAAGGCACCCGGCCCCGCGCCGGATGCCTTCCGTTGTCGTAGGGGCTGGACGCGATACGATTTTTGTGGTACTCTGTTTCTTAAACAGGGCGGGCCGCCGGAATCCGCGCGGCCCGCGGACGGGGGGCATTCGGATGAAATCCTATCGGAAAGAACTGCATTTCCATTTTCCGACGCGCAGGGGGATCACGAACATCACCCCACAGGTGGAAGAGGCGCTTCGAGAGAGTGGCGTCCGGGAAGGGCTCGTGCTGGTCAACGCGATGAACATCACGTCCAGCGTGTTCATCAACGACGACGAAAGCGGTCTTCATCACGACTACGAGGTGTGGCTCGAGAAGCTCGCACCGGAGAAACCCTACAGCCAGTACCGGCACAACGGGTTTGAAGACAACGCAGACGCCCACCTGAAGCGGACCATCATGGGGCGCGAGGTCGTGGTCGCCGTAACGGACGGGAAGCTGGATTTCGGCACGTGGGAACAGATCTTGTATTTCGAATTCGACGGCAAGCGCGACAAGCACGCACTCATCAAGATCATCGGGGAATAATCGTCCCGAGCCGCTTCGGCCGGCCGGCTGAATCCCCTGCATGCAGCCGCCGAAAGGAACTGAAAAAAATAAAAAAATCATTGACAGGGAATGTGGAAAGTGATAAACTAGAGAAGCCGTCGAAAAACGGAGTGGAAATTCCGGTGATTTGCTCAAGAGAAAGAGGATTTCTTCTGCTCTTCTGTGGATTATGACGGCATGGGACCTTGAAAATTAAACAACGAAAAGGAAAAAGGAACCCGTAAAGAACG
>DAINSB010000047.1:0-14272 GCA_036741535.1 Caproicibacter sp.
CCAATGGCTTTTCTATGCCTTCTTTTAAATTGCGAACTTTATTGTACTCTATCCTTCGCCGTAAGAATTTCAAAAGAATATCTTTGCTTTAATATCCTGGATTCCACTGCCGACGACAAAACGGCTGTATGCACCCTCTATGGGAGCATACAGCCGTTTTGTCGGGAAAATTCCAAAGGGCAAGCCCTTTGGAATACGACTTTGCGAAACAAAGTGTTCTGTATAAGACCATCACCCAATTTTTCTGCCGGAGGTCCCGGTCAGGTAGCGCCCCGCACGCACGTCGAAGACGCCGGAATCCGTGATGCGCAGCGCGGGAATCACGGGGAGCGACAGGAACGAAAGGTCCTGAAAAATATCTATGTTCTCCGGGACGCCGAGCCGGTGCGCCGCAGCGGCCATCTCCGCGATCTCACGGGAGACGTCCGGCTCCGCGCGATCGGTAAAAAGTCCCGCGATATTCAGGCGGACGGTCTTCAGCACCCGGCCCCCGCTCACGAGCGTGTATCCCCCGCCGCAGCGTTTCAGTTCTTCGACGGCCGCCAGCATATCCCCGTCGCTGTCGCCCGCCACGATCAGATTGTGGGCGTCGTGGCCGACCGTGGAGGCGACGGCCCCGTTCCGGAGCCCGAGCCCCTTCACGGCGCCGACCCCGACCCGGCCCGTTCCGTCGTGGCGCTGCACCACCGCGATCTTGAGAAGACCGCCGGCGGGGCGGAAAAGCCCTCCCCGCTCCGGCAGCGGCAGCATCAGTTTTTCCGTCGCGAGCTGGCCGGGCACGATGCCGATCACGGGAAAATCCCCGGACGCCCGCAGCGCGAAAGCGTCCGCTTTCAGCGCGGGGATGTGGACGCTGTGCGTCAGCCTGGCCCCCGCGCGCGTTCTGCGCCGGTTTCCGGGAAGATCCTGCAGCGGGACGCCGCCTTTGTAAACCTGGCGGATATGGACCTCCGCCAGATCGTCCAACACCACAAGGTCCGCCCGGTAGCCGGGGGCGACCGCGCCCCGGTCCCGGAAGCCGTAGGCGCGCGCCGCGTTGAGCGTGGCGATCTTGACGGCCCGGACCGGCTCCATGCCCAGCGCGATCGCCATGCGGATATTCCGGTCGATGTGGCCGTTTTGCTCCACGTCGTCCAGATGAACATCGTCCGTGCAGAAAACGAACCGGTCGCACGCGACTCCGTCGCGGAGGATGCCGGAAACGATCGCCCTCAGGTTCTTCGCCGCCGACCCCTCGCGGATCTGGACGATGAAGCCGGCCCGGAGCCTCTCCAGCGCCTCCGGCCAAGAGGAACACTCGTGGTCGGTCTGTACGCCGGAAAGCCGGTAAGCCTGCAGGGCCCTTCCGGCCATGCCGGGGGAATGGCCGTCGATGGTGCCGTGCTGCATCAGCTCGATCTTCTTCAGAAGCCCGTCGTCCCCGCCGGCCGCCGCGGTAAAATTCATGACTTCCCCCAGGCCGCAGACGCGGGGGTGAAAGCGGAGCTTTTTCATCTCTTCCACGCCGAAAACCGCCCCGTTGTGGTCGAGCGGGCCCAACGGGACGCACGCCGGCAGGGCAAAATAAACGTCCAGAGGCGTCTTCGCGCTGTCCCGCATCAGGTAGCGCACGCCCTCGAGGCCGCAGACGTTCGCGATCTCGTGCGGATCCGCGACGACCGCCGTCGTTCCCCGCGCGAGCAGCTTCGGCGCGAGGATCGACGGGCAGGCCATGGAGGATTCGAGGTGCATGTGCGCGTCGATAAAGCCCGGCACGACGGTCTTCCCCGTGAGGTTGATCTCCCGTGCGGCCGAATAGCTGCCGACGCCCGCGATGAAGCCGCTCTTCACGGCAACATCGGCCCGGAACAGCTTTTCCGAGAACACGTCGGCGACGGTCGCGTTTTTCAGGACAAAATCGGGTTCCCCGCGTCCGAGGGCGCAGGACTGCAACTGCTTTTTCAACACAGGACTCACGCCGGTTCCACCTCCCCGTCGTATTTTTTCTATGATAGCACGCGGGGCCGGCGAAATCAACCGCAATCCTCTCCGGCCAATACAAATTTCTCGACGGCGTAAGCGACGCCGTCCCGGTCGTTCGTCCCGGTCACGAAGTCCGCCGCGGCCTTCAGCGCAGGGGACGCGTTCTCCATCGCGACGGCCATCCCGGCATAGCGGAGCATGCTCTCGTCGTTGTCCCCGTCGCCGACCGCCAGGACCCGCGACGGGCTGACCGCGAGTTTCGTGCAGAGAAAGCGCAGCGCGGCGCCTTTGCTGCAGGACGCCGCGTTGATTTCGAGGTTCTCCCACTCGGAAGAAGTCACGGACAGGCCGGAGAGGGAGAGGATCCTTTCCCTCAGCTCCGCCCGAAGCTCCACCGGCACGTAGGGGACGTTCACCTTCTCCGGGGGAAAAGGCTGGCGGGAAATCTCCCCGGACAGGCTCTCCACAAAACGCTGCGATTCCATAATATACGCCAGCACGTTTTCCGGAAGGCCGGCTTTGACCGCCAGGGCGAGCGCGCCCTTTTCGGAATAGGACACGCCGCCGCAGTAGGCTTCGGCAAACAGGCCGTACGAATCCAGAAGCGCGAGGAGCCGCTCCGCCTGGCGCAGGGTCATCAGATTGCGGTAAACCGCCCTGCGCTCCTGCAGATCCACGACCAGCGCCCCGTTGGAGGTGATGGCGTAACGCACACCGCGCAGCGCGGCAACCGGTTTCGGCAGCATGCGGGCGACCCGGCCCGTCGCGGGGATCACGGCGACCCCCCGCTCCACGGCGGCCCGCAACGCTTCGACGGAACGTTTCGACACCGTTTTATCCGATTTCAGCAAAGTTCCATCCATGTCCATCGCGATCAGTTCCCACTTCATCCGTCGGATTCCTTCCATCCGTCCGCGGGAAAAGCGCGGACGCCTCTTCAAAATTTTATGCTTCGATGATTCCTGAAGCTGTGAAAAAAATGGAACTCATACCGCCGCCCGGGCGGGAGATGATAAAGAGCGGCAGAAAAATATCCCGTTCGGAGACGCGCGACGCGGATAGATTCCTGTTAGGGCAGGCTGTAAGCCTGCCCGGTCTTTTTTTTCAGCGGATCCAGTTCACGTCGTCGGTGCGCCTCTCTTTCGGCTCGGGGGCCTCTCCGGCGGGATAGCCGACGCTGATGCCCGCAAAAGGCAGGTAATTCTGCGGCAGTTGCAGGCGCTTCAGGATCTCCGGGTCGCGCAGCCCCGGCTGAACCGAACCGATAAAGCAGCTTCCGAGGCCCAGCGCGTAGGCCGCAAGCATCAGATTCTGTGCGGCGAGGCCGATGTCCTCCCTGTTGTACTGGAAATCCGCCGGGGCGGAAAGCACCACAACGTCCGGAGCGTTGTAAAACGGGATATGGCCGGGCACGAACTTCCCGCCGTGGCGCTCGGTCGCCGTCACGATGTCGGCCATCAGCGACTTGTTTTCGACGACGGTGAAATGACGGTTCTGAAGGCCCAGGGCGGAAGGGGCGTACCTGGCCGCCAGAAGGATCTTTTCGAGGATCTGGGACGGTACGGCCTCTGTGCGGAACGACCGGATGGCGCGCCGCTTCAAGAGCATTTCAAAGGATTCCATAGGCTGTCTTCCTTTCCTGTTTCAGCAAAATCATACGAGCCGGTCGGAACATTTTTGTCGCTTTTATTCTATTCCCAAGCGCCCGCAATGTCAAGCGGCGGGCAGGGTATGGGAAAACACACAAAAGATCCGGGCACGCCCGCCTTGCCCTCCGTCGCCCAAAAGTGATATAGTAAAAAGCAAAGCGGCTTTCCTTTTCGGGTCACTCGCATTCTACATATTTAAAGAGGGTAAACTTCGGTGAAAAAAGGATACTTGTACGTCGCCCTGGCGACCGTCCTGTTCAGCAGCATGGAGGTCGCGCTGAAAATGACGGGCGGCAGCTTCAACGCCATTCAACTCACTTTTCTGCGCTTTCTGATCGGCGGGCTGGTTCTGCTGCCGATGGCTCTGCGGGAGACCGGGCGGAAAAAGGCCGTCCTCCGCAAAGGCGACTGGGCTTTCTTTATGGTGACGGGGTTCATCTGCGTGGTCGTCAGCATGATCGTCTTCCAGCTCGGGGTCCTTTATTCGCCGGCGTCCGTGGTGGCCGTGCTGTTCAGCTGCAATTCCGTTTTCATGGTCCTGTTTGCCTACCTGATCCTCGCGGAGCACGTCTACCGCCATACCGTGATCTCGATCGCCATCACCCTGATCGGCATGGCGATCATCATCAACCCGCTCCACATGGGGGGCAGCTTTGTCGGGGTGATCCTCTCCCTCGCCGCCGCGGTCACGTTCGCGCTTTACAATGTGATCGGGCGCACGCACAGCGATCAATACGGGGGCATCCCCCTCACGTGCTACACCTTTCTGTTCGGCTGCGCGGAGATGTTCCTGCTCATCCTGCTGAGCCATCTGCCTCCGCTCGCGGGATGGTTCCGCGCGGTCGGGCTGCCGGTGTTCGCGAATATCCCGCTTGTTGCCGGCATCAGCCTGCAGACCCTTCCGGGGCTCGCCTACGTCGGCATTTTCGTGACGGGGCTCGGCTATACCTTCTATTTTCTGGCCTTGGAAAAAACGTCGGCCGCGACGGCCTCCCTGGTCTTCTACATCAAACCCGTGCTCGCCCCGGTCTTCGCGCTGGTCCTGCTGAACGAAGCGATCACGCGGCAGCTGCTGGTCGGGATCGTCTTCATCATCGTCGGCTCTCTGGTCGCTTTCATCCCCGGTATCCGGCTGCGTCATCAGAGCCTCAAAGAGGACATCCGGGAGGTCGGGACCGAGTTCGAGGCGGAAACGAACGAAACTTCTATGAAGCCGTAGCGGCGTGCCGCCGCCGTCAGGCCCCGCCGGATAGCTCAGCGAAAAAATTCGCTTGTTCCGGCGGGAGAGTATAAAAAAGCTCCCGAGACATTTGTCCCGGGAGCAATCTTTTAGACTGTCCAGGCAAAGACAGCGCGAGATTTTCATGTTGCCTCACGCCTGACATTGGCCGCGGCGGCACGCCGCTATTGCTTGAGCGCGACAAGCCGCGCGCTCTTCCCGGAGGAAGCGGCGCCCGGCTTGACGGTCACGGACATCTTGACCGACTGGCCGCCCGAAACGGCGAACACGATCTCCGCGCTGCCGGCCCGCACGCCCGTGATCCGGTAGAGCATCATGCCGTCGGAGCCCTTTTTGTAGAACGCCACGCCGACATCCGCCGAGCTCGAGGAAACGCCGATGTCGCTCTCCCCGACCCCGCGGGCCAGCACGCCCGCGCAGTAGGAGGCGCCCGGCGCCATGGTGTAGGACAGGGTGTCCATCAGGATGCCGCTGTTGACCGTGACCGCCATCTGGCTGCCGCTCACGTCGATGATGGTCGAGCCGTTCCCCTGCCCGGTCACGGTATAGAGCCAGCCGGGATTCCCGTTTTTATCCCTGGCCGCTTTCGTCCCCGTGATCACGGCGACGGCGGAGTTATAGGAGATGGCGGCCGGCGCGGCGGAGGCGTTCGTCGTGGCCAGCAGGCCGTAGCTGTTGCCCACCAGCAGAGAGACGTACGACGTGTCGAGCGCCGGGGAAGTCTGGCTGGCATTGCCCGTCGAAAGGACGCAGGACCTCGCCTTGTAGCCGGAGAGGTAGGTCTTCTGCCGGTCGGCGAGATACGCGGTCAGAATCGCCCTGTGCCTGCCGGAAACCGAAGCGGACGCGGAGACCTTGCAGTTCAGCCCGCCCGAATCCGGAGAAACGGAGAAAACGGAGGAATCGCCGTCGAGCTGCCAGACGATCTGCGTGCCCGTGGCGTATTTGGAAAAGCTCGGGCTGACGGAAGCGCGCACCGTCGCGGGAGAGCCGGCGGCCACCGTCAGCGAGGTCTGGTCGAGGGACAGCCCCTGGGAACCCGCCGTGACCAGCCGGAACAGATCGCTGTCCCCGGAAGTCTGCTTCTCGAAAGAATAGCCGTAGGTCTGCACCTCGCCTTCCAGAACGGCATTCTTGTCCGCGCGGAAAGCCGTGTCGCCGGAGCCCACCGGGTCGTTGAACAGAAGCATCGGCGTCTCCGCGATGCTTGTATGCACGGTCAGTTCGCCGGAGTCGATGCACAGCGTGCCGGGGCCCGAGAGGGAATCGACCTCGAGCGGGTCGTAGTCGACCAGCTCGGAACCGCTTGCAAGCTCCAGCGTCACGAGCGTCAGCTTTTGGTTCAGGATGATCTTTTTATTCGCGTCCACCTTGAACGCGTCGATGCCCGAGATCGCGGGCAGCGCGCCGGTGAAGCCGGCCGCCTCGACGGTCGCGCTTTCGCCGTCGATACCGGCAGCCGTAAGCGAGCCGCTGTTCAGCAGCAGCGTGTCGGAGACTTCGACCTTTCCGCCGATCTTCGCAGACGCCGAAGAACCGAGCGTCACGTCCTTCGCCGTAACGGAACCGGAGACCGCCGCCTTGCCGCCGCCGAACGTCACCGCGAAGTCGGGCGCGGTGACGCCTCCCCCGACCGTAACGGTGCCGTTGAGCGAAATGTCGCCGCCCGCGCCGACGGCTCCCCCGACCGTGACGGTGCCGTTGAGCGAAACGCCGCCTTCATCCGAGGTCAGGTCGTGTCTCACCGTCCCGGCGGTCATGCTGATGCCGTCGACGGCATAAAGGGATTTGAGCGAACCGCCCGAAACGGTGGCGCGTTTCTCGCAGTGGGCGTCCCCGATCTCGCCGCCCGAAACGGTCAGATTCCCGGGCACAGTCAGCTTGCCGACCGTGCCCGCCTTTACCGTAACATCGCCGTCCCCCGGAATGTCGGGGTAATCCTGGCCCGTGATGTCATGAAAAACGTCGTCGGAATTGTCGGGATCCCACTTTTTTGACCAGTCCGACGCAAGGCCGATGTAGGTCTTCGTTCCGTGCTGGTCGATGACCGCGTCGCCGCTCCCGGCCGCCGAAGCCGGGGACGGAAGCGGCACGCCCGCCAACAGCAGAGCGGCCGTAAGCAAAAAGACCGCAAATTTTTTCAATCTGTTTCCCTCCTGTGTCCCCCGGCGGTCCCATGGAAACCCGCCCGGCGGAATCGATTCCCCTCAGGGAAACGGCTCACCGGTCCTTCGGCGGAGCGACCGTGATCTTTCCGAGGACCTCCCCGATGTTCCCGTTGATCGCGAGGTCGGCCCTCGAGTCGAGCTGGGTCTCCGACTTGTTGATCAGCACGAGCCGGTGGCCGCGGTAATAGTCGACCAGCCCCGCCGCCGGATAGACGACGAGCGACGTGCCGCCGACGATCAGCATGTCCGCGTCCGAAATGGCCTGCAGCGCGCCGGTCAGCACATCCGAATCCAGCGATTCCTCGTACAGCACCACGTCTGGCTTGATGACCCCGCCGCAGTCGCAGTGGGGAATGCCGGTGCTGTCGCGGATATACTGGGCGCTGAAAAACTTGTGGCACCGCTGGCAGTAATTCCGGTGGACCGAGCCGTGCAGCTCAAAGACGTTTTTGCTGCCCGCCTTCTGGTGCAGGCCGTCGATGTTCTGCGTGACCACGGCCGTGAGTTTGCCGGCGCGCTCGAGCTCCGCGAGCTTGCGGTGCGCCGCATTCGGCTCCGCCTCCAGAAAAAGCATCTTCTTCCGGTAAAAATCGTAGAACTCCTCGCAGTGCATGCGGAAAAACGTGTGGCTTATGATCTCTTCCGGCGGATATTTGTACTGCTGCCGGTAAAGGCCGTCTTCGCTGCGGAAATCCGGGATGCCGCTCTCCGTGGAAACTCCGGCCCCGCCGAAGAATACGATCCTGCTGCTCTCGTCGACCATCTGCTGAAGACGCTCCAGATCTGTCATAAAAATCCCTCCGTTCCGTTTTTCAGTCGTTATCAAGTCTATGATAGTTCTATGGCTTTAAAATTTCAAGGAAAAAAATCCGTCGGGCGGCGGGGCGGCGCGCAAAAAGCCGCGGATCTCCGCAAAACGGAGGCCCGCGGCCGGAAAAACGCCTGAAAATCCTGTCAGCCGATGAACTGCTGCGTCCAGTAGTACTGGCCGCTTGTGTTCCGGGCGACGCCGACGCCGATCTTCGTGAAGGAGGAATTCAGGATGTTGGCGCGGTGCCCTTCCGAATTCATCCACGCGTTCATGACCTGCGCCGGGGTCGTCTGACCCATGGCGATATTTTCACCCGCCGTGCGGTAGCTGATGCCGAACTGCTTCATCATATCGAACGGGGAGCCGTAGGTGGGCGACGTGTGGCTGAAATAGTTGTTCTTGGCCATGTCCTGCGACTTGAGCGTCGCCGTGTTCGTCAGGGCGGAAGAGACGGAAAGCGCGCCGAGCCCGCGCGAAGTGCGCTCCTGGTTCACCAGATTCACGACCTCGGTCTGAAACGCGGAATAGCCGGAGCCGGAAGCGGACGAGGAGGACGCCGGCTTCGACGAAGCCGCCGGAGCGGAGGACGTGACCTTCGAGGAGGTCGTGCCGGTCGGGGTCGTCTTCGGGCAGGAGCTCTTGTAGTACCGGCTCAGGATGCTGTTCAGCCAGTCGCTGTAGGAACCGCCGGAGGGGGACGTCACATAGGTATAGACGTTCCCGGCGCAGTTGGAAGAGCCGGTGCAGTTGCCGTTGCTGCAGGTCGTTCCGTCCGTGCAGGAATTGGTCTGGCAGGATGTCTTCGACGCGCATCCGCCGTTCTGGCAGAAAACGGACGCGGAGGACGCGCTGCTCTTGGAGCCGGCCGGCGCCGCGGCGGAGGGGCAGGACGCGGCCGATTTGGCGGAGGATTTACTTGCGGCGGCCTTAGCCGCCTGGACCGCCGAGGAGTTCGCGCAACTGGAACCGGACGACTTTTTCGCCAGCACCTGGTTCAGGGCACTGGAGATGGAAGACGGGCAGGATTTCGCCGACGTGGCGGAGGTGGAAAGGACCGCCTGCGCAGGCTTACCGGAAAAATATGTGCTGCCGCTCGCCGCGTACGCGCCCACGCTTCCGCAGACGAGCAGGGTGGAAACAAGAGCAAGAACCTTTTTTTTCATATCCGATCTCCTTCCGAGTCAAACGGGTTTGCGTTACAAATATGTAAGGACAGCTCGATATAGATTACAAACCTGTAACTTTTACACGACCCCATTGTAACACCGGGGGGCCGGGGGGTTCAACCCACAATTTCTTCCATCGGGCGCCCACGCGGGGCGTTTGCCGGACTAATGCACCGCCCGGGGGAATATAAATGAACCAAAACATAACGAAAGGCAGATCGCCATGAACAATCATTATCCGTTTGAACTGCCCGCGCTCCCCTACGGCTACGACGCCCTCGAGCCGTATCTGAACGCCCGCATCGTGGAGTTGCATCACGACAGGCATTTCAAGAACTATGTCGACGGGCTGAACCGCGCGCTGCAGGACTACCCGGCCTACCACAACTGGCCGCTGGAGCGCCTGATCCGCGAGAACTGCCGCCTCCCCTTCCAAATCCAGGCGGCGGTCTGGCAGAACGCCGGCGGCGTTTTCAACCACGCCATGTATTTCGACATCATGAGGCCGCCGGCGGGCAACGAGCCCGTCAGCGCCGCCGGAAGCAAGCTGTACGAGGCCGTGCTCTCCGCCTTCGGCTCGACGGAGGCGTTCTTCGCCAAGCTGAAGGAATGCTCCCTCGCGCAGTTCGGCTCGGGCTGGGGGTGGCTCGTCTCAGACCGGCACGGCAGGCTGCGGGTCATCGACATGCCCAACCAGGACACCCCCCTGTCGTGCGACCTGTGCCCCGTCATCCCGCTGGACGTATGGGAACACGCCTATTACCTGCAATATGAAAACCGCAGGGCCGACTATATCGACGCCTTTTTTCACATCCTGAACTTCGACGCCGCCGAAAGGAACTACCTTGCCTGCATTTCTTCCACGCCCGCCCGGTGGAGATGAAAATTTAAACCCGGGTTAACTCTGATTTAACAGAAGCTGCGGCCAGCCGTCTTATAATCTGGCTGGGAATGTTGAAATGTGTCCGAAAGGAGACGTCGCATGGACGAAAAGAAACAGGAAGAATTGGAAAAAATTATCAAAGAAAAACAGATCCGCACCGTCTTCCAGCCCGTCGTTTCCCTTCGGGACGGAAGCGTGCTGGGCCACGAGGCTTTGAGCCGGATCACGTGCAAAACATCCATTACAGGACCCGAACAGCTGTTCCACATCGCCGGGCAGCAGGACCGCCTCTGGGACCTCGAACTCCTGTGCCGGACCACCGCGCTCCACTCGGCCTTTCTCGTCAAGCGCGCCCACAAGACGAAAACGATCTTTCTCAACGTCAACCCGAACGTCATGCACGACGAAAAATTCCGCAACGGCTTCACCAAAGAATATCTGACCCAGTACGGAATCGAGCCGGAAAACGTCGTCTTCGAAATCACGGAACGGCATGTGATCTCTGACATGAAGGGCTTTCAGGGAACGGTCTCGCATTATAAAGAGCAGAACTACCGCATCGCGATCGACGACGTCGGGGCCGGGTTCTCCGGCCTGAACCTCATCAGCGACATCCACCCGCACTACATCAAGCTGGACAACAACCTCATCCACGGCATCAACGACGACAGCACGAAATACGCGCTCGTAAAAAGCATGGCGGAGCTTTCCAAAACAGCGAACATCCGCCTGATTGCGGAGGGCGTGGAAACGCGGGAGGAGCTCTCGACGCTGATCGACCTCGGCGTGCAGTACGCGCAAGGGTATTACCTGAAGCGCCCGGAGGACGACATCGGCGACATCGGCAGGGACGTGCGGGACTACATCGTCGAGCGGAACCGCCGCAAAAACCATATGGTCGGCAACCTCGTGAGCAACATCTACATCCAGAACATCTGCACGGCGACCGAAACCATCCCCCCCGGCATGAACGTGGAAAAAGTCTTTGAAAAAATGAAGGGCTACCCGAATACCGACGGGCTGTGCGTCGTGGTCGGCGGAAAAGTGCTCGGGATCATCACGAAGACCAACCTTCTGCTGCAACTGAGCGGCAGGTTCGGCTTCAGCCTGAACCAGCACCGTGAGATCGCCTCCCTGATGGACCAGAATTTTCTGATGGTGGACTGCCGCACCCCCATCGACGCGGTCTCCACCGCCGCCATGTCGCGCCCGCCGGATAAGCTGTACGACTTCATTGTCGTGGTCAAAAACGGGCGCTACCTCGGGACCGTCACGGTCAAGGACCTGCTGCAGAAAACAACGGAAGTGGAAGTTGCGAACGCCAAATTTCAGAACCCGCTGACCGGGCTGCCGGGCAACGTCATCATCGACCAGCAGATCAGCCGCTGCATCTCGTCCGAAGAGCCCTACAGCATCATGTACTTCGATATCGACAACTTCAAGGCCTACAACGACGTCTACGGGTTTGAAAGCGGCGACAAGATCATCCGGCTGCTGGCAAGCGCGCTGACCGCCCACCTGCCGCCGTCCCAGTTCGTCGGCCACGTGGGCGGCGACGACTTTGTCGCCGTTCTGCAGACGGGCGACGCCGCTGCCTTCTGCAAAAACGTCATCGCCGAGTTCCGCGCCGGCAGGGTCCAGTATTACCGGAGCGAAGACCTGCAGCGCGGCTATATCATGGCGGAAAACCGCCGCGGGGAGCCGGAGGAGTTCCCCTTCGTCTCGCTCTCCGTCGCGGGGGTGCTGAACGGCTGTCACCGCTTCAGCAACATGGTGGAACTGTCGGAAGAGCTCGCCAAGCTGAAAAAGAAAAGCAAGCAGATCAAGGGGGACAGCTGCCTGTGGCTGGAAGAGACGGAGGACGTTCCAATGCCGGCCGACCCGGAGGGCGCCAAAACCGACGCTCCCGGTCAGGTGCCGGTGCGGTGGATGTAACGCCCTTTTGAAGTTCGGTTCCCCTGGCGAAGGCGTCTTCCGTATGCCGCCGGCAGGGAGTTCCTATGTTTAAAATTTCAATAATAATAATTATTATTGAAATTAGCCAAAAAAAACAATTCTTTTGGCAGAAATATCGGCTTTTTTGGGCTGGATTTTAAATAGGCTATACGTTATACTGATTACAGAAACAAAATCCACGGGTTCCGGTAAAGCGGTCCCGAGGGCCGAAACGGCGCCCAGTGTTTGACAATACAGAGAGATCAGTTACAGAATGTTCTGAATCCGAATGGAAAGGCGGCGAATTGTGATGCAAAATGATTTTTGGGAAGCGGTCAAGGGCCGCAGAAGTTTTTACGCAATCGGGAAAGAGCCGGTGCTGTCCGACGGCGACATTGTCTCGCTGGTGGAAAATGCCGCAAAAGAAGCGCCGAGCGCGTTCAATTCCCAGGGTGCCCGGATCGTTGTCCTGCTCGGCAAAGAGCACGACAAATTGTGGGATCTGACGACCGAAGTGCTGCGCGCCATCGTTCCGGCGGACAAATTTGCTCCGACGGGGCAAAAAATGGAAGCGTTCCGCAACGGATACGGGACCGTGCTGTTCTTTGAAGAACAGACCACGGTGCAGGAGCTGCAAAACAAGTTTTCTCTTTACCGTGACAATTTCCCCGTGTGGTCGCTGGAATCCTCCGGCATGCTGCAATACCTCGTTTGGGTCGCCCTCGAGGCCGCCGGCTTCGGAGCCAGCCTGCAGCACTACAATCCCCTCATCGACGAAAAGGTCGCGAAAACCTGGAATCTTCCGCGGAGCTGGAAGCTGCTCGGCGAAATGCCGTTCGGAAAGCCGCTGGCAAAGCCGGACGACAAGACTTCTCTGCCCGTTTCCGACCGGGTGAAGGTTTTCCGGTAAATTTGCGACGCAATTAAGGCAAATCTCCCGCTTGGCGGGTTGAAAACAGAAATTGTGAAGAAAGAAGGAGTAAAAATGTCTGATCTGGCTTTTTATCGTTGTGAACGGTGCGGAAATATCGTCGCGCTGATCCGGAAGGGCGGCGGCACGCTCTCCTGCTGCGGACAGGAAATGACCAAGCTGGTGGCAAACACCACCGACGCGGCAAAAGAGAAACATGTGCCGGTCGTGACGAAAGAAAACGGCAAGATCGTCGTGAAGGTCGGCTCCGTCGCGCATCCCATGACGGAGGAACATTACATCCAGTGGATCGCTCTGGAAACGGAGGGCAAGCTCCGCTTCGCCTATCTGAAGCCCGGCGATGAGCCGAAAGCGACTTTCTGCGACGCCGAACACGGCACCGCGTACGAATACTGCAATCTGCACGGCCTGTGGAAAGCGGAATTTTAAGCGGGGTGCCCCCGCTGTCACGCCGCGCCGTCTAGCGTTGTGAAAAGCATCGACTTGTTCTGGCGCGGAACCTAAAGCGCAACAAAGAACGCGCCCCGAAACGGCTTGTGAAAGCCTGACCGGGGCGCGTTCTTTCTGCATTTTCGCGGGTGTTGGTTTCGGCAGGGCCGCCTTGCGGCCCCTTTTTATTTCAGCTCCGAAATTTTCGCCCGGCACGCCCTGCAGACGTTTTCCCCGGCAAAGGTCGCGAGCCCATCTTTGCCGCCGCAGAACGCGCACGCCGGCTCATGCCTTCCCAGAACGAGATGACCGTCCCGCCAGAAAAATTCCACGCTGTCTCTTTTCCGCACGCCCAGCTTCTCCCGGATCTCGGCGGGCAGCACGATGCGGCCCAGCTCGTCGATCTCTCTTACCGTTCCCGTCGTTTGCATAGAAAACACTTACCCCTTTCCGATATGTCAAATATTGGGTATAACGCCTAACCCCATTATATAGGCATAATGGACCTGTGTAAAGGGGGTGGAGTGATGATTTCTTATGCACCGCTCTGGAAAACGATGAAATCCAAAGGCGTTACGACCTATACGCTGCGTTACAAAGGGCTGATCGGAGGCGGGACGATCCAGCGATTGAAAAAAAACGAAACCATTTCGACGCACACGCTCGACATGCTCTGCAAAATTCTGGACTGCAGGCTGTCTGACGTGATCGAATATATCCCCGACGAAGAGGCTGCGGAACAAAGCCGCGGCAGCAAATAAAGACGCGCCCCGAACGGCCTTGTAAAAGCCGCCGGGGCGCATTCCTATATTTTCATGGGTGTTATTTCGGCAAAGCCGCCTTACGGCAAACTTTTCGTCCGGCGGGCGCAGCCGCAGGGCCGCGCTTACAGGCCCGCCTTGTTGAGCGCCTGCCGGATGTCCTGGATGATGTCCTCCGCGTCCTCGAGGCCGACGCTGAAGCGGAAAAAACCGCCGTGGAACTCCTCGGGGTAAAGGTACTGCCGCTCGTCCTCCGGGCCGAGAAAGACGATCAGGCTTTCATCGTGGCCGAGGGAGACGGCCGAGGTGACGACTTTCAGATAGCTGACGAACCGGT
>DAINSB010000048.1:0-14100 GCA_036741535.1 Caproicibacter sp.
GATATGGAGACTCCTGAGAAGAAAAGAAATTTCAGCCGGAAGCGGGAGGCGATTCTGCAGGCGGTCTGTTCCACGACATGCCACCCGACCGCAGAGTGGGTCTACCAGAAGCTGAAACCGGAGTATCCGGATCTTTCCCTCGGCACGGTCTACCGCAATCTGGCCCAGTTCAAGGCGGACGGCGTCATCGCCAGCATCGGCATCGTGCACGGGCAGGAGCGGTTCGACGGCAACACGAAGCCGCACACGCATTTCGTCTGCACAAAGTGCGGGAGAGTCCTCGACATTCCGGGCGATTTCCTCGATTCTGGGCAGATCGATGCCGCCGCCTCGAAATACCGCCTGTCGGTGGAATCCTGCGACCTTATGCTTCGCGGCGTGTGTGAGAAGTGCAGACAGAATCCATCCTAGTTTAGCACCTTTTCCCGCTTTTTAAAATTGAGGCGGAAGAAAATGATCGGAAAGCCCGAGCGGGCCGGAGCGGCAAGCGCCCCGGCCCTCCTTTTTTAAAAATTCTGTTCGTCGAAAAGCCGTTCGAGGTCCGCGCGCATCGCTGCGGAAAGCCCGTCCTCCGCGGGGGCCGACCGGATCCTTTCGACGGCCGCGCGGGCAGAAAACGGACACCCCCGCAGCCGGCCTCCGACCCGCGCGATGAACGACTCGTCCATGGCGTCGGAGTAGACGGCCGCGTCCGTCACGGTCCCGTTTTTCACGTCGAGGCAGACCGTGACGCCTCCCCACGGGAACCGCCGGGAGAATTCGTACCGGAACGGCGAAGAGCGGTTGTAGAGCCACCCGGGGTCGGAGAAATCGCGTTCCAGCCGGGCGAGGCGGGGGCCGTCGAGCCGCGTTTCTTCGATCTTCTCCGGCGTGCGGCCGTAGACGCCGCCGAAGGCGGAGAGCAGCACGGCGACCATCCGCGCGGCCGTGAGGCCCGGGAGGAACTCCGAGAGGTTCGCGATGCGGGACTGCACGGAATCGACGCCCTTCGAGCGGATCTTCTCCACGGAGACGCTGAGGTACCGGCCCGCCGCCTCCTTGTCGGTGTCGATCAGCAGGGTGCCGTGGTGGTAGGCGCAGTCGCCGCTGAAATAGAACGCGTTACCGGAAAATTTGCGCCCGCCCGCGGTCACGTCGTTCCGCCCGGTCTTTTCGGCCGGGATCCCCAGCGACCGGCAGGCCCGCAGGATGACGGAAAGCTGGCGGTCCACGTCGTAATCCTCTCTCCGCACCAGAAAGGTGAAATTCAGGTTGCCGAGGTCGTGGTAGACGGCCCCTCCCCCGGAAAGGCGGCGGGCGAGATGCCCGCCGTCGCGTTCCAGCTCCTTGACGCGGCATTCCTTCCAGCAGTTCTGGTTGCGGCCGATGACGACCGTGCGCTGGTTCTGCCAGAGGTAGAGGATACACGTCCCGCGCGGCACGGTGTCCATCAGGTATTCTTCGAGGGCCATGTTCGGGTAGGGGACGTTCTGCTTTGCCACATAGTATTCCGCGCGTTCAATCATAGTTGTATTTCACCACCGGATGGCGCGCGGCCCGCACTTCGTCCGGGCGGCCGATGGCCGTCGTCTCCGGGGCGCGGTGCAGTGCCTGCGGGTCGCTGCGCGCCTTGTCGTAGAGCGCGAGCATCACGTCCGCCGCGCGGTCGAGCGTGTCCTTCGACTCGGTTTCCGTCGGCTCGACCATCAGCGCCTCCTCCACGATCTGCGGGAAGTACATGGTCGGCGGGTGCATGCCGGCGTCCTGCATGGCTTTGGCGATGTCCATCGCCGTCACGCCGCATTCCTTTTTGAGGCCGGCGAGCGACAGCACGAATTCGTGCATGCAGCGCCCCGGGCAGGCGGCGGGGTAGCGGCTTTTCAGCCTGGTAAGAAGATAATTCGCGTTCAGCACGGCGTTTTCGGCGACCTGCGGCAGGCCGTTCCGGCCCAGCGTCAGCAGATAGGCCAGCGCCCGCACGACCACGAGGAAATTTCCGTAGAAGCCCTTGACGCGGCCGATGCTCTGCGGGCGGTCGAAGTCGAGCGCGAGGCCGCTCTCCGTTTCCCGCACGAGCGGAACGGGGAGGAACGGCGCGAGAAAATCCCGGCAGCCGACGGCGCCCGCGCCCGGCCCGCCGCCGCCGTGCGGCGTGGAGAAGGTCTTGTGCAGGTTCAGATGCACGGCGTCGAATCCCATGTCGCCCGGGCGCGCCACGCCGACGACGGCGTTGAGGTTCGCCCCGTCGTAGTAGGCGAGGCCGCCGGCCTCGTGCACGATGCGGGTGATCCCGAGGATGTTTTTGTCGAACAGACCGAGCGTGTTCGGATTCGTAAGCATCAGACCCGCGGTGTCGGGCCCGACGGCCTTTTTCAGCGCCGCGAGGTCGACGCAGCCGTCCGGCCCGGAGGGGATGTTCACCACGGTGAAGCCGCACATGGCGGCGCTGGCCGGGTTGGTCCCGTGCGCGGAATCCGGCACGATGATCTTTTTCCGCGCCACGTCGCCGCGGGAGCGGTGGTACGCCTTGATGAGCAGCAGGCCGGTGAATTCGCCGTGCGCGCCCGCCGCCGGCTGGAAGGTCATGGCGCTCATGCCGGTCAGTTCGCACAGATATTTCTCCGTCAGCTTCAGCACCTTCAGGCAGCCCTGCGCCGTCTCGGCGGGCTGCAGGGGATGGATCTGCGCGAAGCCCGGCAGCGAAGCGGCCTCTTCGTCGATTTTCGGGCTGTACTTCATCGTGCAGGAGCCGAGCGGGTAAAACCCGTCGTTCACCCCGAACGAGCGGCGCGCCAGGGCGCTGTAATGCCGGCTCAGGTCGCTTTCCGAGATCTGCGGCAGGCGCGGCGGGGTCCTGCGCGCGAACGCTTCGCCCACATGCCTCACCGGCACGTCGCAGGCGGGGAGGATGGAGCATCCGTGCCCCTCGCGGCTCTTTTCAAAGATCAGTTCCATCGCGCCGACACCTCCTTCAGCAGTCCGGCGAGGCGGTCGATCTCCGCCCTGGTGTTCAGCTCGGTCACGCACCAAAGGAGCCCTCCGCCCGGCAGCGGGTATCCGCCGAGGATGTCGTTTTCCGAAAGATAGGAGAGCGTCTTTTCCGCGTCCGGGCAGGCGGTCGCGAATTCGTGGAAGAAATCGCCGCCGAATTTCCGCTCAAACCCCTTCACGGCCCCGATCTTTTCCGCCGCGTAGTGCGCTTTGGAGTAGCACTGAGAGGCCGCCTGTTTCAGCCCCTCCGGGCCCAGAACGCTGAGGTACACCGCGGCGGTCAGGCAGCACAGCGACTCGTTGGAGCAGATGTTGCTCGAGGCCTTCTCGCGCCGGATGTGCTGTTCGCGCGCCTGAAGCGTCAGGACGAACGCGCGCCGCCCCCCGGCGTCCGCCGTCTCCCCGACGATGCGCCCGGGCAGGCGGCGCATCAGCTCCGATTTGCAGGCCATAAAGCCGAGGTACGGCCCGCCGAAGCCGGGCGGCATGCCGAGCGGCTGGCCCTCGCCGACGGCGATGTCCGCCCCGCAGTCGGCCGGCGTTTTCAACAGGCCGAGCGAGATCGGGTTGACGCCCATGACGAACTTCGCGCCCGCGGAATGCGCGATCCGCCCCAGCGCGTCGGCGTTTTCCAGAATCCCGTAGAAATTCGGCTGCCGCAGGTAGAAGCACGCCGCCTCCGGGTCCTCCGCGAGCATGGCCTGCAATGCCTCCGCGTCCGTCGCGCCGTCCTTCGCCGGGACGGTTTTCACCGGAACGTCGGCGGCGAAGCAGTAGGTCTTCACGGTTTCGATCACGTCGGGATGCGCCGCGGCGGAGAGATACACCGTCCGGCGCCCGCGGCCGCGGCACATGGCGGCGGCTTCCGCCGCGGCGCACGCTCCGTCGTACACCGAGGCGTTGGAGGCATCCATGCCGGTCAGTTCGCAGATCATGGTCTGGTACTCGAAGATGCCCTGCAGGATCCCCTGGCTGATTTCCGCCTGGTACGGGGTGTAGGCCGTCGCAAGCGTTTCGTTCTCGGTGATGCGCTTCACCGCGGCGGGGATGTAGTGCCGGTAGGCCCCCGCACCCCGGAACACGGTGCGGAAAACCTTGTTTTCCGAAGCGAGGCTTTCCATCCGCCGGCAGACCTCCAGCTCGGAAAGGCCGTCCGGGAGGTCCAGCTTCCGGATACGCGCCTGCTCGGGGATCTGCGCGAAAAGGTCCTCGAAGGAGCGGCAGCCGACGGCTTCCAGCATCTGCCGGCGCTCGCCCTCCGAAGACGGGACATAACTGCCCAACGGTCACGCCCCCTCTTTCCCGGCGAGGAACGCTCGGTATTCTTCGGCGGAGAGGAGCGTTTCCCCCTCCTTCACGCCCGAAGCACGGATCAGCCATGCGCCGTAGGGGTCCTGGTTGATCTTTTCCGGTTCGTCGGCCAGTTCTTCGTTGATCTCCTCCACCGTGCCGCCGATGGGGCTGAAGATGTCGGAGACCGCCTTGACGGATTCCACGTCCGCGAAGGTCTCGCCGGGGACGAGGCCGTCGCCCTCCTGCGGGAGGTTGACGAAGACGATGTCGCCGAGCTCTTTCTGGGCGAAGTCGGTCAGGCCGATTTCGGCTTTTCCCCCGCCGAGCAGGCGTACCCACTCGTGGGATCTGGTGTATTTCAGGTCGGTTGGCAGATTCATACGGATTCCTCCTGATGATTGGATTTTGACGGCAACTACGCGCGTCGATAGAAAGGCAGTGGGACGATCTCCGCCGGGAGGCGCCTGCCGCGCACGTCGACCTCGACCGGCGTGCCGGCAGCCGAGCTGTTCCGCGCCACGAGCGCCATGGCGCAGGCCGCCTGCAGAAACGGGCAGAAGGTGCCCGAAGTGGTGCGGCCGATCTTCTCCCCGCCCGTGTAGACGTCCTGCTCCTCGCGCGCGATCCCCCGGCCTGTGACTTTCAGGCCGACGCGCACGCGCTCCGGGCTTTCATGGCCCTCGAGGGCCTTCTTGCCGATGAAATCCGATTTATTCATTTTGACGGCGAAGCCGAGTCCCGCCTCGAACGGCGTGACGGTCTCATCCATCTCGTGGCCGTACAGCGGCATGCCGGCCTCGAGGCGCAGCGTGTCGCGCGCGCCGAGCCCGCAGGGAATGAGCCCGCGCTCCCGCCCGGCTTCCAGAAGCAGCTCCCACAGCTTTTGGGCGTCCTTCGGCCCGGTGTAGAATTCGTAGCCAAGTTCCCCGGTGTACCCGGTCCGCGAAACGATGCAGGAAATGCCGCCGACCGTGCCGTGTTCGACCAGCGTGTAGTACTTTTCCGGAATGGAGGCCGGGGCCGCGACCTTTTTCAGGATTTCCGGCGCGGCGGGGCCCTGCAGCGCGATCTGCGTCACGCGGTCGGAGATGTCTTCCATCTTCACGTCGCCGGAGAGGTGTGCGCGCATCCACTCGACGTCTTTCCGTCGGTTGGCCGCGTTGACGACGAGCAGGTAGCGCCCTTCGCCCATGCGGCACACCACGAGGTCGTCGACCACGCCCCCGTTTTCACAGCACATCGGGGTGTAGCGGACGCGGCCGGGCGGCATGCCCGCGCAGTCGTTCGTCACAAGGTTTTGAATGTTCGCGAGGGCGTCCGGCCCGGCGAAGAGGACCTCGCCCATGTGGGAGATGTCGAACAGCCCGGCTTTGGTGCGCACGGCCCTGTGCTCGGCGATTACGCCGGTTTCATACTGCACGGGCATGCGGTATCCGGCGAACGGCACCATTTTTCCCCCGTGGCTTTCGTGCCAGGCGCAGAGGGGAGTTCTCAGCTCCATGCCGATTCCTTCTTTCGAGAGATTTATAAAAACGGAGGCGCACGGCAGCAAAAACTGCCGTGCGCCTCCGTCATATGACCTGAAAGATTCTTCCCGCGGGGGGAATTGCCTCTTCGGTGTCAAAACGACTTTCCGGAGTCTCGTCAAAACCCGGTGCCTGTGCCTGAGAGTTTTCGCATGCCCCTACGGCGCCGCCTCCCCGGCGGTCTCTCCCGGATTTCTCAGCCGAATATTCAGTTTTCGGGGCGTTTTCCGCCGCTTCGCTCCCTGGCTTTTTCCTCTGCGGCCTGCAAAGCGTCCGCGCCTTCTACCCATTATAGAAAAACAGGGGAGAAGCGTCAAGGCGTTTTGAAGAAATCGCGGGGAAAAGTTTCCGCGTTTACCTCGCGTAGTCGGCAAACCGGACTTTGCAGGATTCCTCAAACTGTTCCACGACGGCCTCCTGAAGGTCTTTCAGCAGTCCCGGGGCTTTTCCGCCGACGGGTTTTCCGTCGATCTCGACCGCCGCGTTGCACAGGGTGCCGGAGCTATGTATGATCACCTCGTCGGCGTCGAACAACTCGTCGAGGGTGAAAGCGGTCTGGTCGACCGGGATCCCGAGATCGACGGCGGACTGCAGCAGATGCCTGCGCGCCGTGCCCGGCAGGATCAGGTTGCTCAGCGGAGCGGTGCGGAACACGCCGTCCTTGAGGATGGAGATGTTGCTGTGGGAGCATTCGGTCACGACGAACCCGCGGTGGAAGACGGCTTCGTCGCAGCCGGCCTCTTTGGCGCGCTGCGCCGCCATCACGTTGGGGATCAGGTTCAGGGTCTTGATGTCGCAGTGGTAGAAGCGGGTGTCCTCCATGGTGATCAGCCTGTACTTTCTGTCGATCGCGCTCAGCGGCACCGGCCTGACGGTGACGAGCAGGTTGGCTTTGCCGTTTTCCGGGAAGGCGTGGTTGCGCATGCCGGTGCCGCGCGTCGCCTGCCAGTAGACCATCAGGCTCGCCGCGTCGTCGACCCGGTCGACGCAGGACTGCAGCACGCGGGTGAGCTCTTTTCTTGTCATCCGGAAGGGGATTTCCAGCTTTTTGCAGCCGCGGAAAAAGCGGTCCAGATGATCTTCCATGGAGAAGAGCATATGGTTCGCGGCGTAGGTCGCGTCGTAGACGCCGTCGCCGAAATAAACCACGCGGTCGTTCATCGGAATCGTCATTTCCTCGATCGGTCCCGTTTTGCCGTTGTAGTATCCGATGTTTTTCATAAAAAGCCCCCCGTTTTAAATTTCTCTCGGCAGTTCCGCCGGGCCGCGCAGAAGCTGGCGCGGGAAGCGGACTGCAAAAAATTAAGCCATTTAACCATACGATTAAACGGCTCGATTGTCAAACGAAATATTTGTTAAAAATCACAAAAAAGCGTTAAACCGCCCCGTTCCCTGCCGCCTTGCAGCCCCGTTTCAGCCCGTCGCAGAGCGGGTGCCGGCCGTTTTGCCGCCTTTGCCCGATTGCTAAAAACAGGAATGGGCGCCCGCCCGGCTACTGCCCGGAGAGCGCGCTCAGCTTTTTGAAATCGGGCCGCCCCGCCCCGTCCATCAGGTAGGCGGGCTCGTCGGCGCCGGGGCTGCGGTTGCCGTTGAGGTTCCGGATGATCGCCTCCGCCCTGTTGATGCCCACGCCGTGCCCGTAATACAGGCCGCCCCCGAGCTGGACGACGTTTTCCCCCTGCCACATGGGGACCAGCGGGTCCACGTCCGGGTTTGCGAAATAGCGGCGGTCGCCGGGCAGATAGTCCGGATATTTTTCCAGCTCTCCGAATCCCTGCAGCCTCGGGTCCAGGCGCCTCCAGTTCATCAGTTCTATTTTCGGGAACAGGCGGTCGAACTGCCCCGCGCCGTAGACTTCCGCCAGCGCCCCGTACAGCACGATCATCATCGCCGTGGCGCACTCCGTCCCGTACCTGCCGCCGTTGCGGAAGATGTCCCCCACGGCCGCCGCCGGGGATACGTTTTTTTTCAGCTTGAACCCGCCGTTCGGCATCCGGTCCCAGAAATCGGGGTTGCAGGTGCTGTCGCGGAAAACGGCGAAGCGAAGTCCGCTGCGCGCGAGCTCCCGGCTTTTCTCGACGAGCTGCGCGCGGAGGTTCAGCTCGAAGCGGAGTTGGCCGTCCGTCTCATAGGAATGGACGGAGGGGGAGGAGGACATCGCCGCGAGGATCCCGGCCGCCGTTCCGCCGGCCGGGATGCCGGAGATGTCCGCGAGGGTCCTGGTTTTGCCCGCGATCTGGATCATCGCCCGTCACCCCCGCCTTTTTTCGCGGCTTTCAGCTGCGCGTCGAGGGGACTGCGGATCCAGCGCCGCCAGCGGACGGGGTTGCGCCTGTGGATCTGGCTCGAAAAATGCGCCAGGGTCTCCTGCTCTTCCCCGCGGATCTTTGCGAACCCCTCCAGAACGGACTTTTCCGCTTCGGAAAGGCCGTCCTTCGGGATACGCCGGTGGTCGGGGACCGCCCGGCACAGGTATTTGGCGGCGAGGTCCACGTCGCAGACGTGCGGCCGGGCCGTGGCGTTGAAGCCCGCGCACCCGAACAGGAGGTAGGGGCCGTTCTCCTCCAGCCATTTCAGGTAGCCGGCGTGCTGTTCGCGGCGGGCCTGCCTGTTTTCCACGTGGGGCAGGTGCAGCAGGTCCTCGGCCAGCTCGGCGTCGCGGCCGTCTTCCGAGTTCAGATAATCCGCGGCGAGCTTCAGGGCCTTCGGGCTGTGCGACTGCAAAAACGCCCAGGCGAGGTCGTGGACGTAGGAGCCCCGCCGGTTCCTTCGGAAGATCAGGGAAACCAGCGCGGGCAGGAAGGATTCGTCGTGATAGGTCTTTGCCAGAACGGCCGCGCTGGCGTCGATGATGCGGTCGAAATCCCCGTCCATCCCGTCGTCCAGCATGCCGGTCAGGAAGATCCACAGCAGGGTGTCCTGACAGCCGCCGTTCATCTCCGGGCAGATGCCCATGCCGGTCTTCGCCCCGCTCAAAATCGTTTCGCACAGGCGGAAGGCTGTGCGCCCCCGTTCCGAAAGCTCCGCCTGCATCTGCAGCCTTTGAAGGTCCGGCAGAATGGTGAAAAAGGTGCCGAACGAGAGGGCGCCGTCGTCGGCGAGTTTAATGGCGGCCGCCCGCCCGTTCTTCTCGGATTGCTCAAAAAATTCCCGGCACGCCTGCGCCCCGCGGGTTTTGCGGATCCCGTCCAGCACGGCCGCCGGCTGATGGTTGATGCGGTTCATATGGACCTCTCCCTTTTCTGTTTCATGGAGAAATACAGTCCATACTATGCAGGCGGCGTGTCGCCGCTCCCAAGCCGCGCCGTTTTGCGGGGTGAAAATTCCGGGCTTCAGGCGGCGCGAGAGTCCGGGGAAACTCCCGGAGGCCGGCCCGAAGGTTACGGCCGAGTCAGGGCCGCGTACCGCTCCGCTGAAATCAGGGGGCGGACGCACTCGCTTCGCGACGTGCGCGCAAAGCATCGTACGCGCCTACGGCGGACCACAACTATGACTTCCGGCAGGAAGGTTTCTCACTTCTTGCGCCGGGAACGCGCGCAAGTACCTGTGAGCGAATCGAAATGCTGTGCCCGCCTTGTACGCGGCCCCGTCCCGGCCTGTAGGGATCGGCGGCGCAAAAAAAGCGTACCCCGTGAACAGGGTACGTTCCTCGATTGCTTTGTGAAAATTTAACGGCGGGCCGCGACCGGCTATGCCGGCGGGAGTTGCCCCTGACTGTCCGGGCAGGGAAAGCCCTTCACTTTGACCGGGCTGTACGCCCGGCCGGTGGAGCGGACACAGTCCGCTCAGCCTGCTTTGCCGGCGTTTATGAAATCCACGCCGCCCTGGTAAGGCCGGAACACGATGCCGGTCACGCCCTTTGCGAGGGCGAAATAGCTCTTCCCGTAGCAGAGGGGATAGAACACGGCCTGTTCGTTCAGTATCTTTTCCGCGGCGGCATAGGAAGCGGCCGCGTCTTTGCCGCTTTTCGACTGGGCGGAGGCCACGAGGGCGTCGTAGGAAGCGTCGCTCCACCGCGCCGGGTTGCCGGAGACGCCGGTGCAGAACTGGTAGAGCGGGAAGAAGGGGCCGTCCGCCGCCGGCTTCAGCGGATAGACCGCCAGATCGTAGTTCCCAGACTGGACCGCGGACAGCAGATCGCTTTCGCTCACCGGGTTCATGTTGAAGTAGCTGTGGAATTTGGCGTTCCACGCGGCGATCATCTCGTTGACCATCAGCTTGACGTTCGCGTCGTCCGGGCACAGCACCGTGATGGAGGACAAGGCCGCCGCGGCCGCCGACGCTTTGGAGAGCCCGAGCCCGGAGAGGCCCGCCGCCAGGGTCTGCGCCGCGTCCGCGTCCTGCTTCGGGTAGAACGGGCCGCCCGCCAGAGACCGGTAGTTTTCCCCGTTGAGGGACGTTCCGGGCAGGACGATGTTTTCAGCCGCGGAAATGTCTTCCGGAAGATGCGAGAGCACCTTTTTCCGGTCGAAGGCCTGCAGGAACGCGCGGCGCATGTTCAGGTTTTTGAAGAGGGCAGATTTCGTGTTGAAGCAGAGCCCCCATGTCGTGTCCTGAACGGAAGCCAGGGTGCATCCCGCGGATCTGGCCGCGCCGGCCTGCGCATAGGTCACGGGCGCGGCGTCGACGGTCTCCCCGGCCAGCGCCGCGACCGGGTTGGAAAGATCCGTGGTCGTGCTGCCGATGCTGAACACCACGGCCGCCGGAAGCGGGACCTGTCGGCCGTGATAGGTGGAGGAGCGCCTGAGGTTCAGGTATTTGCCGTGGTCCCAGCCGTAGGCCCCGTCGATCATGAACGGTCCGTTCCCGAGGAGATATTTGATTTCGAGCCCGTAGCGACCGGCGGCCTGGTCGAAAAAGTTTTCGTTGCACGGCATGAAGACCGGGCTTGCCGCCAGCGTCGCGAAGTCCGGGGTCGGGTATTCCATCCGGACCACGAGCGTACGGCTGTCCGGCGCCGTCACACCCAGTTGGGAGACGGGCAGTTCGCCGGCGTGCACCTTGCGGGCGTTTTTGATGCAGTACATCTGCGTGCAGGTGGAAGAGCCGGTTTTGGGGTCCAGCGCGCGCCGGAAGGCGAAAACGAAGTCGGAGGAGGTCACGGCCTTCTTGTCGGACCATGATGCATCGGAACGGAGGGTGAAGGTGAACCGGGTGCCGTTTTCGGCGGAAGTCCATTTCTCCGCGGCGCCGGGGACCGCTTTTCCGTCCGCGTCCAGGCGCGTCAGGCCTTCGAACAGCGCCTGGATGGCGATGATCGAGGGCGTGTCGGAGGCGACCTGCGGGTCGAGCGTTTCCGGCTCCGCGGAAAGGTGATAGTTGATGGTCTTGTCGGCGTTTTTCGCCCCCCCGCTTTTGCAGCCGGCCAGCGTGAGGAGCAGCGCCGCGCAGAGTGCCAGAGCGGTTGCCCTTTTCCAAAACATGTCTGAAACCTCCCGGAGAAGTGTCCCCATGTGATTGTAACCTGTATTTTATCATCTTTCCCCTCCCATTTCAACGAAACTGACAGGACTGTCATCATTTTCAAAAAGGGAGGGTTCTCCTCCGGGGTAGCGTTTTCGCGGAGGGCGGCGAAAGGCGGGCCGCCCTCCCGGGAAGGAGCGGCCCGCCTTTACATTTATAATATACATTGGAGGATATTGGAAGAAAAATTACTCGATGATGCTTTTCCCGGTCATTTCCGGGGGCTGCGGCAGGCCGAGGATCTTCAGCATGGTCGGCGCGATGTCGGCCAGGCGGCCGCCTTCGCGCAGCCTGCACGGATAGCCGACGACGCAGAAGGGGACGGGGTTCGTCGTGTGCGCCGTGAACGGCGTGCCGTCTTCCGCGAGCATCCGCTCGGCATTGCCGTGGTCGGCGGTGACGAGCGCCGCGCCGCCCTTTTTCAGAACGGCGTCCACGACTTTCCCGACGCACCGGTCCACCGCTTCCACCGCGGCCTTCGCCGCGTCGAACACGCCGGTGTGCCCGACCATGTCGCAGTTGGCGAAGTTCAGGACGATCACGTCGTACTGGTCGCTCGCGATCCGTTTCAGCAGTTCGTCCGTGACAAGATAGGCGCTCATCTCGGGCTGAAGGTCGTAGGTCGCGACCTTCGGGGAATGGATCAGCACCCGGTCCTCGCCGGGATACACGGTCTCCACGCCGCCGTTGAAAAAGAAGGTCACGTGGGCATACTTTTCCGTCTCCGCGATGCGCAGCTGACGCAGCCCTTTCGAGGAGATGGTCTCGGCGAACGTGTTTTTGAGCGGCTCCGGGCCGAAGGCGACGGCCACGTTCGGCATGGTCGCGTCATACTGCGTCATGCAGACGAAGTGGAGGGGGAAGAAACCCTTCCTGCGCTCGAAGCCCTTGAACGACGGATCGACGAGCGCGCGGGTGATCTCCCGCGCGCGGTCGGGGCGGAAATTGAAGAAGATCACCGAGTCCCCGGCTTCTATCGCCGCGTCTTTCGCGCAGACCGCGGGGACCACGAACTCGTCCGTCACGCCGTTTCTGTAGGAATCCTCGACGGCCTTCACCGGGTCGTCCGCCTGAACGCCTTCGCCGTAGACCAGGGCCGCGTAGGCTTTTCCGACGCGCTCCCAGCGGTTGTCGCGGTCCATGGCGTAGTAGCGGCCCATGACCGTGGCGATTTGTCCGACGCCGATCTCCCTGCATTTTTCGGCGCATCCGGCAACGTAATCTCTGCCCGAGGAGGGCGGAACGTCGCGCCCGTCCAGAAATGCGTGGATCCATACCCTTTTGCAGCCGCGCTTCTTTGCGAGCTCCAGAATGGCGTACAGGTGGGTGTTGTGGCTGTGCACGCCGCCGTCGGACAGCAGGCCCATCACATGCAGCGCCCTGCCGGAGGCGGCGGCCCCGTCGATCGCGCCGAGGAGAGCGGGGTTCGAGAAGAAGTCCCCGTCCTCGATGGACTTCGTGATGCGGGTCAGCTCCTGATAGACGATCCGGCCCGCGCCGATGTTGGTGTGCCCGACCTCGGAGTTGCCCATCTGCCCCTGAGGCAGGCCGACGGAAAGGCCCGACGCGCCGATCTGCGTGACGGGATTTTCGGAGAAGATGCGGTCAAGATTCGGCTTCTTCGCGGCTTTGATCGCGTTGCCGTACGCCGGCCCGATGCCGAATCCATCCATGATGATCAAAATCAGCGGTTTATGCATGTTGTTTCTCCTTCCGGCGGGTCAAAATCATTTGCCGGCCGCTTTGACGATTTTCGCAAAGTCGGCGGGCTTCAGCGACGCGCCGCCGATCAGCCCGCCGTCCACGTCGGGCTGCGCGAGCAGCTCGGCAGCGTTTTTCGCGTTCATGGAGCCGCCGTACTGCACGGTGAACGCGTCCGCCGCGCCCCTGCCGTAGAGGGAGGCGATCACGCCGCGGATGGAGGCGCAGACCTCGTTCGCCTGCTGCGCCGTGGCGGTTTTGCCGGTGCCGATCGCCCAGATCGGCTCGTAGGCGATGATGACGCGCTTCAGCTCCTCGGCGGAGACGCCGCCGAGGGCGATCTTCGTCTGCATGGCGACCAGCTCGGAGGTGACGCCCTGCTCGCGCTGCACCAGCGATTCACCCACGCAGAGGATCACGCGCAGGCCCGCGTCGAGGGCCGCGCGGATGCGATGGTTGACCGTCGCGTCGGTCTCGCCGAAATAGGTCCGGCGTTCGCTGTGGCCGACGATCACGTACTGTACCCCCATGGAGGCGAGCATCTTTGCGGAGATCTCCCCCGTGAACGCGCCGGATTCCGCCCAGTGGCAGTTTTCGGCGCCCACGCCGATGTTCGTCCCCCTTGTCGCCGCAAGCACGGTTTCAAGGTCCACGTACGGCACGCACACCACGACGCCGCAGCCCGCGTCCCCGACCAGCGGGACGATGCCCTCGATCAGCTCCTTCGCCTCCGCCGGCGTCTTGTTCATTTTCCAGTTCCCTGCGATGACCGCTTTTCTCAGTCGTTTGTTCATGTTTTGTTCCCCTCTCTTTTGCGCGGGCTCAGCCCGCTTTGTCGTTCAGGCAGGCGATGCCGGGCAGGACCTTTCCCTCGAGGAATTCCAGCGACGCGCCGCCGCCCGTCGAGATGTGCGTCATCTGGTCCGCGAAGCCGAGCTTTTCGATCGCGGCCGCCGAGTCGCCGCCGCCGATGATGGAGACGGCGCCGCTCGCGGCCACGGCCTGCGCCACGGCGATGGTGCCGTTCGCGAAGTGCTCCCATTCGCTCACGCCCATCGGGCCGTTCCACACGACCGTGCCCGCGCCTTTGACGGCCCCCGCGAACAGCGCGCAGGATTTCGCGCCGATGTCGAGGCCCATCCAGCCG
>DAINSB010000049.1:0-14047 GCA_036741535.1 Caproicibacter sp.
ACTTTTATCGTTATGGCAAAGATAAATATGGGAACCAGAAATATCTTTGCCGCGCCCGCCAAGGCGCAGGTCAATTTTGCCATCGTCGACAGCACCAATATGTATAATTCGGACAATCAGCGCCTGCTGTTCCCGTTTGTGCAGTAGGGGCGGAGGACGTTTCAGGCAGGGGGGACTGACCGGAATGAAAAAACGGATCCGCGCGGCCGCGGCTGTGCTCGCCGTCCTGTTCCTCGGGCAGCTGGCCGCATGCGCTCCCCGGCGGGATACCGGAAAAGTGCAGACCATCAAGATCGGCGTCACCGTCTACCGCAAGGACAGGGCACCTCCAGGATGCTCCAGTGGATCGACAAGTTCGGAGGCCGCATCGAGGTGGTCCTGGCCAACAACGACGATATGGCGCTGGGCGCCATCGACGCGATCCGCACGAGCAAGCTGGCGGAGAAGCCGGCCGTGTTCGGAATCGACGCCACGCAGCCCGGCCTGCGGGCCGTTCAGGACGGCGGCATGGCCGGCACGGTCCTGAACGACGCCAAAGGGCAGGCGCAGGCTGTTTTCGACATCTCCTACTACTTCGCCACGGGCAGCGGCGAGCCCGACGTCATCCGGCGGGGCGACCGGTATGTGCGCGTCCCCTACCGTGCGGTGACGAAGCGGAACTGCGCGGAGATCCAGAACGCCCTGCGTGCAGGCTGAGCCTGCACGCACGCCCCCGCCGTGGGGAGCGGCGAAAACATCGGGCTCTGTGTGGCGAGGAGAGGTCGGGGCGGCTCCCGGGGGCTTGCACGCAAGTTCACGCGCGGCCGGTCGCGTGCGTTTCCGGGCGAGAGGCAGGACATAGTTCTCACAGACCCCTGTCGTGCCCGCCGCAGGCGCAAAGTGTACCCGCGAACGGTGCGATGCACCCGCTTCTTTCTACATATATATAGAAAAAAACGACGGCGGAAACCGTCGCTTTCTTTTTACCTTTTTATGCTTATATAAAAATAAAATCGCGGTTTTGATCATGTTTTATCGGAACAATGGATAGAAAAATCCTGCGGTTTTTTGAAAACCGCCGCCGGCGGGAAAAATAATTTTTTGTAATTTCTCCCCGAAAAATCGGGGCTGCGAAAAAGTCAGCAATGGCAGGAAGCGACGGCTTTCTATGAATAAAATATGAACGGAAAAAATTGTCGAAAACAAATAAAAACAGACGTGTAACAGTTGTAACAAGATTGTAACCACCCATTTTCTTGCAATTTGCACAGAAATGGCCGGGGGAGCGGTTGCAGACCGCAGGCAAAATATGGCGGGAAGGGGGGAAATAGATGTTGTAAGGGAAATATAGCGGAAAGACGATTGTATAAATTGCACAAATTATGTCTTTGAGTTCATTTGACATCTGGGTATTCGGTGGATATAATTACACGCAACCATGCAGCCGATCTATCACAGGTCATGAGAAAGTGGCGGAAATTTCCCTGAAAACCGCCCGAGACCTAGGAAAAAAGGTGAATTGATTGCAGATTTTCAGTAAAAAATGCCTCAACAGGCTGATGACGGAATTCGGAAGGACCTTTTCCGGATTCGGGCGCGGGTTTCGCCGGCGTGCGAAGAGCGTTCCGACGCGCCTGCTCGCTCTGGCGGCGGAGGTGCCGCACACCCCGGGTGCGCTGTTTGCGTTTTCAAAAGGCCGGGTCCGCGCGTTCCGCGCGCTGGAACAGGAGCAGAGGACGCAGATCCTGCGCTGGACGGTTTCGTGTGTGCTGATGGTCGCCGTCACCGTCGGATCGGTCGCGACGGTCATGGCTTCCGCCCGGTGGGCGGACATTACGGTTGACGGCGTGAAAAAGCCCAGGGTCGAGATCGTCTCCGACGGAACGGACGAGATCCTTTCCCTTGCCGGCATCACCCCGGCCCCTGCGGATCTGGTGGCGCGCCGGCAGTTGGATTCCGGCAATGTCGAGATCGCGGTGCGGACCGGAAAGCGCGTGATCGTCGTCGCAGATGGACGCACCACGGCCGTCGGGCTCCATTACGGGGACGCGGTGCAGAACGCCCTTACCCGGGCCGGCGTGGTGCCGGACCCGGATGACGAAGTGGCTCCCCCCGCGACGGCTGCGGTCACGTCGGATATGACCGTCAGCGTGCTGCGCAGGAAGAACATCACCATTACGGCGGACGGGGAAACGACCGCCGCCACGGTGAAAGAGGGAACGGTTTCGCAGGCGCTCGCCGAGGCGGGCGTCGCGGTCGGGACCGACGACATCACGAGCGTGCAGGCCGGCGCGGACGTGGCCGACGGAATGAACATCCGGGTGGCGCGCGTCTCCTACCGGGACGTGACCGCGACCCAGGCGATCCCCTACCAGAGGGTAGTCAAGAAGGACCCCGGCCTGGCGGCGGGCACTAAAAAACAGCAGACCGCCGGGAAAAACGGCGTGAAAACGATTGTTTCCAGACAAAAGCTCTGCGACGGGGTTCCCGCCGGGAGCACGGTGGTCAGCTCTTCGGTGACGGCGCAGCCGGTCGATCAGGTCGTGTTGGTCGGAACGAAAAGCCATGCCGCGGGCGCGGCCACGGCCGGCGGGGCCGGGACCTTTGTGGACCGGAACGGCCGGACCGTCAGCTACTGCAAACTGCTGACCGGCCGGTGCACCGCCTACACGGGCGGCGGCACCACCTCTACGGGCAGGGCGGCGGCGTACGGGCTTGTGGCGGTCAACCCCAGCGTCATCCCCTACGGCACGCGATTGTATATCTGCTCGCCGGGCGGCGGAGTCGTGTACGGCTACGCGATAGCCGCCGACACGGGCAGCGCCGCGATGCACAACAGAATCCTCGCGGACCTGTACTACGACACGTACGCGGGCTGCGAGACCATCGGGTCGCGCACCATGAACGTGTACGTCCTGGATTAATCGGCGCGAGGGAAAAGAATAGCTGGGTTCGGGCGGGAGCGTCTTCAACTCCCGCCCGTTTTTTCGGTTTTGACCCCGCCGGCCCTGACCGGGGCCGTGTGCCGCTCCGCTGGAATCGGGGGGCGGACGCACTCGCTGCGCGGCGGGTATAAAATGCCTTTCGCGCCTACGGCGGGCCTCAACTCGAATTTTCAGTCATCTGCCTGCGGGAGCGCCCCAAACTCTCCCGCCAAAACAGGCCGGAATTTACCGCCGCGATGAATGGCGGGGCGAACCGGGCTGTGCCCGCATACAATGGAGTGCGGGGAGAGATCTCATTGCCCGCTTTATCATAGATTGCCCGCCGGGGGATCCGTCCTTCGGCGGGCTGTTTCGATGCGCCGGGATTTTCTGTTGAAAAACCGCGGCGGATAAGGTAAAATAAAGTCCGGAGGAGATAGGATTATGATCATTGCGCCTTCCATTCTTGCAGCGGATTTTTCCCAGCTCAGCAACGAAATCATCCGGGCGGACATCTCCGGCGCCGACTGGATTCATCTTGACGTGATGGACGGGCATTTCGTGCCGAACCTGACGTTCGGCGCGCCGGTCATCGCGGCCATCCGGCAATATACGGACAAACCCTTCGACGTACACCTGATGATCGACGAGCCCCTGCGGTACCTTTCGGGTTTCCGCAAGGCGGGGGCCGACATCATCACGTTTCACGGGGAGGCGCGGTCCGACCCGGGGCAGACCGTGCAGGCCATCCTCGAAAGCGGGGCGAAGCCCGCAATGGCGGTCAAGCCGACCACGCCGATCGAAACGGTGTTCCCCTATCTGGACCGCCTCTACATGGTGCTCGTCATGACGGTGGAGCCCGGATTCGGCGGGCAGGCATTCATGGAAGAGGTCCTGCCGAAGGTCCGGGCGGTCAAGGAGAAGAAGCCGGATCTTCTGGTCGAGGTGGACGGCGGCATCAATGCGGAGACCGTCCGAAAGGCGGCGCTCGCGGGCGTGGACGTCTGCGTGGCCGGAACCGCGGTCTTCGGGGCGCCGGATATGGGCGAGGCCATCCGCGGCCTGAAGGAAGCCGGCACGGTGGAATACTGAAATTTTGCGGGACACGGGGGCGGTCGGATGGGTCCGCACGGCGTCAGACTGGAACAGCAGAAAAGCGCATCGCTGAAAAACGGAGTTGAATCTTTGCCGGCTCCCGGCGGCCTGCCGGAGCCGAAATCCTTTGCGCCCCCGAAGAGGCCGGGGGCGTCCGAAATCCTCTCCGCCGCCCTGCGCGCCGGGATCGTAGACGAGCTCGACGGGGCCCCGCTCGAGGGGAAGCTGCGGCGCTTCGCGGAGCGGGGCGTTGGCCTTCTCCTCGCGTGCGCTTTCGACGAGGACCCCTATGTTTCCGGGGCGACGGCCGTCCTGCGCGGGTCGGCGGCTTCGGCCGCTTCCGGGCTGCGCTTTGCCGCGAAGGCCTGCGGCGCGGGGAAGACCGCCGTGGCGACGCTCTCCCGCCGGGAAACCGCCGGATTTTCCAGGGCGGTCCCCGGCACGGCCGTGCTGGTCGCGGGGAACCGCTATCCCGCGCGGGACCTGCTGACCCGGCGCCTGCGGGGGTCGGGCGAAAAGCCCGCGTGGGTGGGCGTGCAGGCCTGCGTCGCGCTGGCCGAGGCGGTGAAGCGGGGCAGGCCGCAGCGCGAGACGGTCGTCACCGTGGCGGGGGACGGCGTGCGCCGGTGGCGCAACTTCCGCGTGCGGATCGGCACACCCGTGGGCGACGTGCTGAAAGCGGCGGAGCCGGACGAGGCCGTGCGCCTGGTCGTGATCGGGTCCTCCGTGACGGGGCGCACCGTCCGGGACCTTTCGCTGCCCGTGACGGCCGCGACCCGCTGCGTGATCGCGCTGCGCAGGCCGCCGGCGGAGCGTTCCTTCCCCTGCATCGGCTGCGGCCGGTGCCAGCGCGCCTGCCCCGCCGGTATCCTGCCGTGGCTCGCGCTCCGGGAGATGGAGAGCGGCGTACCGGACCCCGCGCGCCTGTTCCACGTCGAAGACTGCACCGGATGCGGCGCCTGCGGCATCATATGCCCGAGCGGGATCGACCTCGAGGCCGCGGTCCGGCGGGCGGCCGCGGTCCGGCTGGTCGCGTCTCAGGAGGGCGGTGATGCGGATGAAACTGCGTAGCGCGCTCCCGCCGTTCGTGCGCACGGAGGAGTCCGTGCCCGCCATGCTGGGGACGACGGCGTTTGCCCTCTGCGCTCTGCTCGTCATCCCGACCGTGCGGTTCGGGGCGCGGCCGCTGGTCATGGCGGCGGTCTCTGTGCTGACGGGCCTTCTGTGCGAGCTCCTTTTCGAGCTGCTGAGGGGGCACGTCCCTTCCGTGGGGGAGGCGTCCTTCGCGGTCACGGGCCTCGTGACCGCCATGCTGGTGCCGGTCAATGCGCCGCTGTGGCTGCCGTGCGCCGCCTGCGCGTTCGGCGTCCTCACGGTGAAGATGCCGTTCGGCGGGTTCGGCCGTTCGCCGTTCAACCCGGCCGCGGCGGGCATTGCGTTCGCCACGGTCTGCTGGCCGAAGCTGATGTTTTCGTATCTCGATCCCTCGGAACCGTTTTCCCTTCCCCCGTTCGCGGATGCGGCTGTCAAGTCGGCCCAGTCTCCGGCGGCCGTGCTGAAAAGCGGCCTCAAGCCGGACATCCTGCCGCTCGACCTGCTGTGGGGCACCGCGGCCGGCCCGCTGGGAACGACGGCCGCGCTGGTGATCGGCGCGTGTGCCCTGCTGCTCTTTGCGCGGCGGGCCGCCCGGTGGGAGATAACGGTCTGCTTCCTCGGCGCGTGCGCCCTGCTCGCGGCGCTTTTTCCGCGCATCGCCTGCAGCCCGATGACCTCCGTCAAGTACGAACTGCTGACCGGATCGCTGCTTTTCTGTTCGGTTTTCATGGTGACGGACCCGGGCACCTCGCCGCACACGTTTCCCGCGGGATGCCTGTACGGGGCCTTTGCCGGCGCGGCGCTGATGGTCTTCCGGCACTTCGGCGCGTACGAGCAGGGCGCCTGCTTCGCGGTCCTGCTGGCGAACGCCGCGGCGCCGGTGCTGGAGTACGCCGCAGAGCGCCTGCGCGGCCAGGCCCCGCCGTTAGGTGCGGCGAAGCAGGGAACTGCGTACGGACGGGAGGGACGGATTCATGAATCGTGACCGGCTCCATCTGCGCGAAACGGGCGCGATCTTCCGCAACGGGGCGTTTTTCCGCAATCCGGTGCTCGTGGGGGCGCTTGGCCTCTATCCGGCGGCGGCGGGCGCGTTCGGCCTGAAAAACGCGGCGGTGCTCGCGCTCCTTTTCGCGCTGACCGCGTTTCCGTCGCAGATCCTGATGTGTCTTTTTGGAATGTTCCTTCCGAAATGGGCGCGCCCGGCCGCGGCGCTGCTCGCCACGGCGGCCTGCTTTCTGCCGGCTTCGGCGGCGGCGCGCGCCCTCATGCCGAGGACCGTGGCGGGGCTGGGCCTGACGGCGGGCCTGACGGCCTGCAACTCCGTGCTGTATTCCCGGGCCGCGGAGTACGCGCCGGAGCATATCCTGCCGGCGGTCGTTGCGGACGCGGCGGGGTGCTCCGTGGGCTTCGCGGGGGCGGTCTGCGCGGTGGCGTCGCTCCGCGAGCTCTGGACGGCGGGCGGCCTGTTCGGGATGGGTTCCGGCGGCGCGGGGGCGGGCGGAGACCTGCCGTTCGCGGGCTTTGTGCTGATGGGCTTTCTCGCCGCGGCGGTCCGGTGGGCCGACATCCGGCGTTCGCGCCGCGGCGTGCTGCCGCCGTCGGGCCGCGCCGGTTAGTCCGGCGGAAAAGCGGGTCCGTTCCGGCGCGGAAGTTTTGGAAAGATTCGAGGAGGATGACCGTGTTTGCAAGGATGTTGACGACCGCCCTTCTGGCCATGACGGCAGAGAGCCTGCTGTTTTCCGGCGGCGCGGGATTCAGCCGCGTGCTGCGCGCCGCGCGCAGGCCGCGTTCGATTCTCCCCTATTCGCTGTTCGTCACGCTGTTTTCGCTCGGTTCGGCCGGTGCGGGCGTCCTGCTGAAGCCGCATCTCGCGGGGGATCGCGGGGAGTTCCTGAGGCCGGCCGCGTACGCGGCCGCAGCGGCGCTGATGTACCTGGCGGCGGCGTGGCTGCTGCACCGCTTCGCCCCCGCCTTTTACGGCAGGAACGAGGGCCCGCTCGCGCTGTCGGCCCTGAATACGGTGGTGGTCGCCATGCCGTGGGTGCAGCGGATTTTTGGTTTCGGCCTTTCCCAAACGGTCGGCTACGCGCTCGGCACGGGCGTTTCGTTTTTCCTGGCGTCGCTGGTGCTTTCCCGCGCCGGGAAGACGTGCTCCAATCCCGATATGCCGGAGGCGTTTTCCGGTCTGCCGGCGGAGCTGATCTATGTCGGGATTCTGTCTCTCGCGTTCACGGGCTTTACCGGAGGCAGGGTATTTTAGAGCGAGGAGATCCTGAAGATGACGGAAGTCCTGTTTTTCCAGCAGATCGACGACGAGCTGCTGAGCTATGCGGCGGTCGCCGCGCGCTTCCACGGCAAATGGGCCTTTTACAGCCGCGGGGACGGCGGGGCGTACGAGATGCCGGGCAGCCCGCGCCAAGACGGCGAGAACATCGAGCAGACCGCGCGCCGCGGCCTTTACGAGACGACGGGCGCGGCGCGGTTCCGCCTGTGGCATGTGAGCGCCTATGCCGAGCGCGGCGACGACGGAAGCATGAAGTACGGGATGCTGTATTATGCCGAGATCCAGGAATTTTTCGAGGACCCCGGCCTCGGCGAAGACCGCGTCGGTTTTTTCCAGGGTCCTCCGGAAAACCTCGCGTCTCCCCGGACGCAGCCGGCGCTGCTGCGCAGGGCGCAGGAAACGGCGGCGAAGGAAAACGGAAGCGGGAACGGCTGAAAAGACAAAAGACGGGCCGGTGCGGATGTTCCGCACCGGCCCGTTCCGACTCCCGGCGGGCTTGCTTACGTTTGCAGCTCGGCGGGGATTGCGCGGTTCACGCTTTGCGCCCGCCGCGTCAATAGCCGATGGAGCTCAGAAAGCTGCCGATCTCGTCCGTTCTCGACACGGTCGTCTGGCAGCTTAAAAACGTGTCGTCCATCCGGACGAGGACATAGTAGATCTCGCCGTTCGACAGCGTGAACTTGTTGTAGGAATCGCTGTCCACCAGTGTTTTGCCGCCGGAGGGCAGGCTGTTTTTCTGGGCGAAGTACCAGCTTTGCGCATCGGTGAGGGTGTCGAACGTCAGAAAAGTGAGCTGGGTGTCTGAGCCGTCCTTCGTGGCGGAAAAGGCTTTCGTGACCTCTTCGGAGGGCGCGGCCTGCTCGCTGACTTTGAACCCAGCGGCCTTGGCTTTCTGCTCGAAGTCGCCGTACGAGACGGACGAGCGCGCCGAACAGCCCGCCAAGGCGAAAACGGCGGCCGCCGCAAGGGCGAGCAGACAGATCTGAAACGCTTTTTTCAAAAAAATCCCTCCAAGGCAGGCTGAGCCTGCACGCAAGTTTACACACGGCCGACCGGACGCGTTCCCGGGGCAGGGCGTCGGAAATCACACGGCTGAAGGCCATAGTTGCGGTCCGCCGTAGGCGAGAACGGCATGATGTGCCCTTATTATAGCCCGGTTTTCACGTGTTGACAAGGGCGATCTGGACCCGGAAACGGGGCGGAGGTTTCCAGAAACAACCTTGTTAAATCCTGTATAGCCGGATTTTTAATGCGGATAATATGGTTGTCAAATCACTGCACAGGAGGGAAATCAAATTGAAAGCAACGGGAATTGTCAGAAGGATTGACGACCTGGGCCGTATCGTGATACCAAAGGAGATCCGCCGCACGCTCCGCATCCGCGAAGGCGATGCGCTTGAGATTTTTACGGATTCGCAGGGAGGCGTGATCTTTAAAAAATATTCTCCTGTCGGGGAGCTTTCCACATTTGCGTCGCAGTATGCGGAGGTTCTGAACCGCACCGTCGGGGTGCCCATGCTGATCTGCGACCGGGACCATGTGGTTGCGGCGGCGGGGGTTTCCCGCAAAGAATTTCTGGAGCGCCGGGTGTCGCCGGAGCTGGAGGAGTGCATGCAGTCGCGCCGGCCGTTCATCGGCACGAGCGGCGAGAAGATACAGCCTGTGGAGGGGATTGACCGGCCCGCCTGCGTCGTTTGCCCCATTCTTGCGTCGAGCGACGTGACGGGGGCCGTCGTCATGCTGAACAGCGAGGACAAACCCTCGGCTCCCGACGAGACGGAAACCAAGCTCGCGCAGGTTGCGGCGGCGTTTCTAGGCAAACAGATGGAGGAGTGATTTAAAGGTTAGCGGATTAGATGTTAGAGGATTAGAAAGGGCAAGGTCAAGAGCCCTGGCCATTTTGGGCATCGCGGAGAGGGTGAACGGGGCGCAAAGGGGAGCGGCAGGCTGAGGCCTGCGCACAGGTCTACACATAGCCAATCGAGTTCTCCCGCCAAAACAGGTTTTCTTTTTCCACAGGACTGCCCGGCGGGGCTTGCCCGCGGGGGCCCCCCGCTTTTTCGGAATTTTTTCCTTGTTTTTTTTGAAAAGGCGTGTTATAATAACACAGGAATATACGGAGAAGGATGAAAGAGTGGGGCGACCCGCTCTTTTGTTTGTATTACACGAGGTGAAGCGGTTGTCTGGACGAAGAAAGTGCGGCGTGGCGGAAACCGTGAGAAAATTCGCCGTCCCTTACGCGGAAAAGCTGGGCCTTTCCATCTGGGACGTACGCTATGTGCGCGAGGGCGGCAGCAATTTTCTGCGCATTTATATCGACAGGGCCGGCGGCGTGGGGATCGACGACTGCGAGAAAATGAGCCGCGCGGTGAACGGCCCGCTGGACGAGCTGGACCCGATCGCCGGGCCCTACTGCCTGGAGGTCTCGTCGCCGGGCGTGAACCGGCTGCTGACCCGGCCCGAGCATTTTCAGAAATACCTCGGGGCCACGGTTGCGGTGCGGCTCATCCGCCCGCTCGCGGACGGCAGGCGCGACCTGACCGGCAAGCTCCGCTCTTACGGGGACGGCGGCATTTCCGTTTCCGAGGGTTCCGGGGGGGAGAGAGAGCTTTCCCGGAAAGACATCGCGTCTGTGCGCCTTGCGGAAGACGATTTTTTGGAGGAGACAAAGACATGAACGACAGCGGCGAGATTTTTGAAGCACTGAACCTGCTGGAACGGGAGCGCGGAATTTCCGTGGACTTTATGATAGACCGCATCAAAAAGGCGATCGTCACGGCCTGCAAGAACAGCTACGGCAACGAGGACTGTGTGGTGAACGTGGATCAGGCGAAAGGCCTGTTCGAGGTCTACCTCAACAAGACCGTCGTTGAGGACATAACGGATAAAGGCAAAGAGATCCTTTTGGAGAAAGCCCGCGCCATCGACCCGACGGCCGCCGTGGGCGAGACCGTGGCCGTCCCGATGGATACCCGGGAGTTCGGCCGCATCGCCGCCATGACGGCGCGCAACATCATCCGGCAGGGCATCCGCGACGGCGAGCGCAGCCGGATGTTCCAGGAATTCGAGAGTAAGCAGCAGGAGCTCGTGAGCGCCCTGGTCGACCAGATCGACCCGCGTTCCGGCGCTGCGACGCTCATCATCGGCAAGGCCGAGGCCGTGCTCCCCAAGACGGAGCAGGTCCCCGGCGAGGTGCTCCGCGTGGGCGACCATATCAAGGTCTACGTCGCCGACGTGAAAGAGACGGAAAAAGGGCCGCGCGCCATCATCAGCCGCGTGCACCCCGACCTGGTGCGCCGCCTGTTCGAGGAGGAGGTGCCCGAGATCTTCGACGGCACCGTCGAGATCAAGGCCGTCTCGCGCGAAGCCGGCTCCCGCACGAAGATCGCCGTCGTGAGCCACAACCCCGACGTGGACGCCGTCGGCTCCTGCATCGGGGCGAAGGGCATGCGCGTCAACCACATCGTCTCCGAACTCGGCGGTGAGAAGATCGACATCGTGGAATACAACGACGACCCGTGCAGGTTCATCGCTTCGGCCCTCTCGCCCGCCAGCGTGGTCGAGGTCGTCCCTGCGGCGGACGGCTCCAAGGCCTGCCGCGTCAGCGTGCCGGACGACCAGCTTTCGCTCGCCATCGGCAACAAGGGGCAGAACGCGCGCCTCGCCGCCCGGCTGACGGGCTGGAAGATCGACATCAAGCCCCAGAGCGGATTCTACGACGAAGAAGAGCCGGCGCCGGACGCGGAAAAATGATGCGGCGGACGGGGGGAGTGCGGGATGATACGGAAAAAGAAGATACCGATGCGCATGTGCACGGGCTGCGGCGAGATGAAGCCGAAAAAAGAGCTGGTCCGGGTGGTGAAATCGCCGGAGGGCGAGATTTCGCTTGACCTGACCGGGAGGAAGCCCGGGCGGGGGGCTTACGTGTGCAGAAAGGCGGAGTGCCTGAAGGCGGCCCGGAAGGCCCGCCGGCTGGAAAAGACCTTTGCATGCAAGATCCCGGACGAAGTGTACGATCGCTTGGAGGAAGAACTGCTTGGAGACGACGGATAAAAAACTGCTTGGGCTTCTGGGTTTGGCGCGCAGGGCCGGCAAGCTGGATCTCGGCGCCGATGCCGCGGAACAGGCGGTGCGACGGCGCAGCGCGAAGCTGCTGCTGCTTGCGGGCGACCTTTCGCCGCGCACGGCGGAAAAGATGAAGGCGCAGGCCGAAGGCGCGGGAGTGCGCTGCCGGCGGGCCGAAACGGACATGGACGCGCTGGAAGCGGCGCTTGGAAAGAGAACGGGGATCATCGCGGTGAACGATGCCGGATTTGCAAAGGCGCTGCTGGCGCTGTGCGCGGAAGAACGAGGAGGAATCAGTTTATGATGATAAAATACAGGGTCCACGAAGTGGCGAGGGACCTGAACGTGCCGAACAAGGACGTGATCGACGCCCTGCAGAAGTACAAGGGCGAAGTGAAGAAACACATGACGGCCCTGACGGAAGACGAGCTGGACATCGTGTTCGAGACGTTCACCCAGCAGCACAGTTCGAAGGACCTGAATTCGTATTTTGCGGAAGCGGAGAAGCGGAAGGCCGTCGTGGTGGAAGAGGAGCCGGACCTTACGGTCGAGCCGGAAAAGTCCGCCGCGGGAGCCGCTTCCAAAACGCCGCCCGCCGCCCGCGGCGCCGCGCCGCAGCACAGGGCCCCCGGTGCCAGCCGGGCGCCGGATGGCAACCGGGCACCGGCGCCCGGGCAGCGCCCTGCCCGGAACGGATCGTTCCGCGCCCAGACGGGGGCCTCGGCCGCGTCCAACCGCTTCTCCGCCGGGCAGCAGAACGCCGGCCGCCAGCCGGGCTCCGGCCGCCAGCCGGGCTCCGGCCGCCAGCCGGGTGCCGGTCGCCAGCCGGGCACCGCCCAGCAGAACCGCAGGAGGAACCAGCCGCAGAGGCAGCCCGCGCAGAAGCATCCCCAGCAGACGACGGTGCGCATGAACACGGGGAACAGCACCATCGCCCGTCCAGCCGGAAGAATCGTGGACACGCATGCCTCGCACGTGGAGCTCGACCGGTACAACGAGAAATACGACCGCCTCGCCTCCTCGGCGGAGAAGGGCCGCGCGACGGAGACCGCCGTGCACAAGCAGAAGCTGACCCAGAAGAGCAGCCAGTACCGCGGCAGGCCGCGCGGCTACCGCAGCCGCAGGGAGACGGAATCCGAGCGGCTGCGCCGCATCGCGCTCGAGCGCAAGAACAAACCGATCACGGTGCAGATCCCGGAGCAGATCACGGTCGGCGAGCTGGCCCTGCGCCTGAAGGCCACGGCGGCGGAAGTGATCAAAAAGCTGATGGGCATGGGCGTGTTCGCCACCGTCAACGACGTGATCGATTTCGACACCGCTTCGCTCGCGGCCATGGAGTTCCACGCGAAGGTGGAAAAGGAAGTCGTCGTCACCATCGAGGAGCAGATCATCGACGACAGCGAGGACAAGGACGACAACCTCGTGCCGCGCGCGCCCGTGGTCGTGGTCATGGGACATGTCGACCATGGCAAGACCTCGCTGCTCGACGCCATCCGCCATACGAACGTAACGGAGACGGAGGCCGGCGGCATCACCCAGCACATCGGCGCTTACCAGGTGAAGGTGAACGGGCGCGACGTCACCTTCCTCGACACGCCGGGCCACGAGGCGTTCACCACCATGCGCGCCCGCGGCGCCCAGGTGACGGACATCGCCGTGCTGGTCGTCGCGGCGGACGACGGCATCATGCCGCAGACGGTCGAGGCGATCCACCACGCGAAGGCGGCGAAGGTCTCCATCATCGTGGCCATCAACAAGATGGACCTTCCCGGCGCGAACCCTCAGCAGGTGATGGAGCAGCTCACGAAGTACGACCTCGTGCCGGAGGAATGGGGCGGCGACGTGCCGTGCGTCAAAGTCTCCGCCATGAAGAAGACCGGTATCAAGGAACTGCTCGAGACGATCCTGCTCGTCGCGGACGTCAAGGAGCTCAAAGCCAACCCCGACCGCGCCGCGAAGGGCACGGTCATCGAGGCGAGGCTCGACAAGGGCCGCGGGCCCGTGGCAACCATGCTGGTGCAGAACGGCACGCTGCGCACCGGCGACGTGCTGGTGGCGGGCACGACCGTGGGCCGCGTGCGCGCCATGACCGACGAGAACGGCAAGACCATCGAGTCCGCCGGGCCGAGCGTCCCGGTCGAGATCACGGGCCTCGACGACGTTCCGGAGGGCGGGGACATCTTCAACGCCGTCTCCGACGAGAAGCTGGCCCGCGAGCTGGTGCAGCAGCGCCGCACGGAGCGGAAGGAAGAGAAGTTCAATTCCCGCACCAAGGTGACGCTCGACAACCTGTTCGACCAGATGAAGCAGGGCGATGTCAAGGAACTCGACCTGATCGTCAAGGCGGACGTGCAGGGCTCCGTCGAGGCCGTGTGCCAGTCGCTGGAAAAGCTTTCAAACGACGAGGCGCGCGTCAGCATCATCCACAGCGGCGTCGGCGCCATCAGCGAATCGGACGTGATGCTCGCGGCCGCCTCCGGGGCGATCGTCGTCGGCTTCAACGTGCGCCCCGACCCCGTGGCGGAAGAGAACGCCAAGCGCGACGGCGTGGAGCTGCGGCTCTACCGCGTGATCTACGACTGCATCAACGAGATCGGCGCCGCCC
>DAINSB010000050.1:0-13996 GCA_036741535.1 Caproicibacter sp.
GGAATACGGCATCGCGGCGCACTGGAAATACAAGCTCGGCATGTCCTCCGGCAAGGAGGATTCCTTCGAGAAGCGCCTTTCCTGGATCCGCCAGATGCTCGACAACGAAAAGGACAACGAAGACGCCACGGACATCGTGCGCACCATCAAATCCGATCTCGTGCCGGAAGAGGTGTTCGTCTTCACGCCGCGTGGGGACGTGATTAACCTGCCGGCGGGGGCCACGGTCATCGACTTCGCCTACGCCATCCACAGCGCCGTCGGCAACCGCATGACCGGCGCGAAGGTCGACAAGCGCATCGTGCCGCTCGACTACCGCGTCAAGACCGGCGAGATCGTGGAGATCCTGACTTCCAAGGAAGCGCGCGGGCCGAGCCGCGACTGGCTCAAGATCGTGAAGACGAGCGAGGCGCGCAACAAGATCCGCTCCTGGTTCAAGCATGAAAAGCGCGGCGAGAACATCGCGGAGGGCAGGCTGGAGGTCGAACGGGAGCTCAGGCGCAGCAATATCGCCATGGAAGGCGCCGAGCTCGACGCCCTGCTCCAGAAGATCGGCCAGCGACAGAACTGCGCGACGGCCGAGGACGTGTACGCCGCCATCGGCTACGGCGGCATCCCGATCTGGAAGATCCTGCCGAAGGTCAAGGAGGTGTGGCAGAAGGAACACGCCGCGCCCGCACCTCCGCCTCCCGCGCAGGAAAAGCCGCAGGCCGCGCGCAAAAGCTCGGCGGGCGTCATCGTGGACGGCATGGACAACTGCCTCATCAAATTCTCCCGCTGCTGCAACCCGCTGCCGGGCGACGACATCATCGGCTTTATCACGCGCGGGTTCGGCGTGTCCATCCACAAGCGGAACTGCACGAACGTTCCGCAGGACATCAGCAAGGCGGCCGAGCCGGAACGCTGGGTCCGGGTCCACTGGGCTGGCCAGGTGCAGGAGGAGTTCAAGACGACGCTCGAGATCGTCGCGGCGGACCGCTCCGGCCTGCTTGCCGACATCACCCAGCAGTTGTTCAACCTGCACCTGTTCATCCACTCGCTCAATTCGAGGGAGACGAAGGACGGCTGCGCGGTCATCACCGCGACGATCTCCGTGGGCGGTGTCGAGCAGCTCGAGAACATCATCGCGCGGCTTTCCAATATTTCCGGCACACTGTCCGTGCGCCGTGCCTAGCGGCGTGTCGCCGCGCCCAAGCCCGGGCCGTTCTGCAAACTTGCACGATTTCTCGGCACCTGAAGGGAGGCCCTACATTTGAAAATAGAGAAAATCGAGGGCGGACCGCTGCCCACGAACTGCTATATTCTGACGGACGACGCGACGGGCGTTTCCGCCGTGATCGACCCCGGCTTCGAGAGCCGCGAGCTGGACGACGCCGTCCGCGCCGCGGGCGACGTGCGGGCCATCCTGCTGACGCACGGCCACTTCGACCATATCTGCGGGGTCGGCAGGATCCGGGACCTGACGGGCGCGAAGATCTATATGATCGCCGACGAGATCCGGTTTATCCGGGACCCGTCCCTCAACCTTTCCGACATGCTCTTCGGCGGCGTGCTGAAGCCGTTCCGCGTGGACGTTGCGCTGAACGACAGGGAAAAGATCCAGGTCGGGAGCCTGACCGCCACCGTGCTGCTGACGCCGGGGCACACCTCGGGCGGCTGCTGCTTCCTCGTGGAGGACGCGATGTTTTCCGGCGACACCCTGATGCGGCTCAGCTGCGGCAGAACCGATTTCCAGACCGGAAACTTCACGCAGATGATCGGCTCCCTGCGGAGGCTGCGGGACCTCCCCGGGGATTACCGGGTCTTTCCGGGCCACGGGCCCGAGACGACGCTCGATTTCGAGCGCCGCAACAATCCCTATCTGGGGACCGATCCGGCATGACACTCGTGGTCGACGGCCATCCGTTTCATTACGAAATGGAAAACCTGTGCCGTCTTTTCTGCCCGCGCGGCAAAATCAGCGTGGTTCCGGAGCCGAACGGCGACCGCGTGCAGGCTTACACCGGCCTGCGCGACGGGCCGGACGGACGCCGGGTGACGGTCCGACTCTCCGTCGAGGGCAAAGAGCGCACGGCCGAAGAGATTCTCCCGGCCGGAACGGACGACAGGGAGGCGGAGCGCCGCATGGCGGTCCTGCTCTGGAAGCTGTTCTCCGACCGGCTGGGCTGCCGGCCGGCGTGGGGCATCCTCACGGGCGTGCGGCCCATCAAGCTGCTGGGCAGGCTGGCCGAAGAGAGGGGAGAAGAAGGGGCGGCCTCTTTCTTCGAGAACGGCCTACTGGTGTCCCATCAGAAGACGGAGCTCGCGCTCGCCACGCTCCGGAACCAGAAGCGGCTTCTGGAGGGCTTCGATCCGGCGTCGTTCAGCCTTTATATCGCCATCCCGTTCTGTCCGACCCGGTGCGCCTACTGCTCCTTCGTCTCCTCTTCCGTCGAAAAATCGTTCCGCCTCGTCCCCCGCTATGTGGAGCTCCTGCTCGACGAGATCCGCCGGACGGGGGAGATCGCCGCGGACCTTTCCCTGCGCCCCGTCTCCGTCTATTTCGGCGGCGGCACGCCGACGGTCCTCAGCGCGGAGCAGCTCGGAGCCCTGATCGCCGCGGTGCGGGAGAGCTTCGACCTCTCCGCCTGCCGGGAATTCACGGTCGAGGCCGGCCGGCCCGACACCGTCACGCTGGAAAAACTGGACGCGATGAAAGCGGGGGGCGTGACCCGCATCAGCATCAACCCGCAGACGTTCAACGACGAGGTCCTGCGGGAGATCGGCCGCCGGCATACGGCGGCGCAGGCGCTCGAAGCATTCGCCCTCGCGCGCGGCCGCGGCTTTTCCAACATCAACATGGACCTGATCGCCGGCCTGCCGAAGGACGACCTCGAAAGTTTCCGGCGCACGCTCCGGCAGGCGCTCTCCCTGTCGCCGGAGAGCGTCACGGTCCATACGCTCGCGCTCAAGCGCGCCGCGAGGCTTACGCAGGAGGACGGCGTCCCGCGCGGCGGCGGCGAAACGGCCGGCCGGATGATCGAATGCGCCGACGAAGAGCTCTTGCGGGCCGGCTACCGCCCGTACTATCTGTACCGCCAGAGCAGGATGGTCGGCAACCAGGAAAACACGGGCTGGGCGAAGCCGGGCTTCGAGTGCCTGTACAACGTCGTGATCATGGAGGAATGCCAGACGATTCTCGCCTGCGGCGCCGGGGCCGTCACCAAGCTGCGGGACCCCGCTTCGGAGCGTATCGAGAGGATATTCAACTTTAAATACCCCTATGAATATATTGACAGATACGAGGAAATGATGGTAAGGAAAGACCGGGTGAAAAAATTTTATGGAGAATGTCAGGACCGCCTTTGTCACATACCGGAACAGCGTACGTGACATCAACCGGGCCGCGCGGGAGGACCCGGCGGCGTTTGTGGCAGAGACGGAAGCCGCCTATCAGAGGAGCCTCGACGTGATCGCGCGTCGCATCGCGTCGCAGGACCCCATGTGCAAGCTGGTCATGATCGCGGGCCCCTCCAGCAGCGGCAAGACGACCACGTCCCACCGGCTCCTCGCGTCTTTGCAGAAATTCGGGGTAGAATCGGTCATCATTTCGCTCGACAATTTCTATTTCGACGAACAGAACGCCCCGCTTCTGCCGGACGGCACGCGGGATTACGAGAGCCTTGCGGCGATAGACCTCGACGACATCCGCCGCTGTCTGCTGGGCCTGGTGCGGAACAACCGATGCGATATGCCGCTGTTCGATTTTGAAAAGCACAGACCCTGCCCGGACCGGCGCAGAGTGGAGCTGCACGGGCGGGAGGTCGCGGTCGTGGAGGGCATCCACGCGCTGAACCCGGCGCTCACGAGCCATCTTCCGAAGCTGCGCGCGCACCGCATCTACATCAGCGTCAAGCAGGGCGTCGAGGACGAGGGCCGGCAGATCTTCGGGCCGAACGACATCCGCCTCATTCGGCGCCTGGTGCGGGACCGCAATTTCCGCGGTACCGGCCCGGAGCAGACGCTGCGGATGTGGGGCAACGTGATGAACGGGGAGCGCAGATATATCAAGCCGTTCCGCCCTTTTGCGGATTCCACCATCAATTCCTTCCACGCCTATGAACTCTGTGTGCTGAAGCGGCAGGCTCTGGAACTGCTACATACCGTTCCGGAGCAAAGCGTGGATTTCGCCTGCGCGCAGAAGCTCATGCAGGGGCTCGGGCGCGTGGAATCCATCGACCCGGGCCTCGTGCCGGGGAATTCCATCATCCGCGAATTTATCGGCGGCGGGACGGTTTGACTTGCATTTCGGCCGATTTTCGTGGTATAATAAGCCAACACGGGCAAAGGAGTGTGCTGTTATGGGACTGTTGGACGATGTGATTGTCAACGCAAAATCAGCAGCCAATATCGTCGGAAAAAAAGCGACGCAGCTTGTCGATATTTCAAAGCTCAGAATCAGCGCGGCGGACCTGAACAACGAGATCTCGCAGCGGTTCGAGTCCATGGGGCGCGCGGTCTACGAGGCGAAAAAAACGGAGAACGACCCTTCCGACCTGATCGCCGAAAGCGTCGCGGCGATCGACGAGCTGTATGAGCAGCTCGACGCCGTCAACGCGCAGATGGCTTCCGCGCGCGAAAAATCCGTCTGCAAGGTCTGCGGCCAGGAAAACCCGCAGGGCTCCGTCTTTTGCTGCAAGTGCGGGCACAAATTAGAGGATTAGAGATTAGCAGGTTATGAGGATTAGGCCCGGTCAGTGGCTTGCAAATCGCTTTGGCCCTTTCTAACCTCTAACATCTAAGTCCACTAAATCTCTGAAAAGGGAGGGGGATTTTCCTCTCCCCTTTGTTTTGACATGATTTTTTGATTGGAATAAAACGGAATGAGAGTTACATATTTTAGGGAAGAGCGGCCGCTTTCTTCTGCCGCCCAATCGTCTGCCGGGAACAGGAGTGCTGCGATGGAACGGAAGAGTGGGGCCGTACGGATGCGCCGCCAGAGTTTTCTGCACGGCGCCCTGATTCTGGTCATGGCGATCGCCATTGAAAAAGTGATCGGCGCGCTGTTCAAAATACCGCTCGCCTGGGTGCTGACGGCCATCGGCAACGGCTACTTCGGCGCCGCGTATTCCCTGTACGCCCCTTTGTTCAGCCTGGCGACGGCCGGCTTCCCCATCGCGATCTCGAGGCTCGTGTCCGAGAACAACACCCGCGGGCGTTACCGCGACATCCGGCAGATCCACAGCGCGTCGGTCCGCATCTTCCTGGTCCTCGGCGTCGTGTCCTTCTCCGTCATGCTGCTGTTTGCGGGGCCTTATGTCAACTATGCCCAGGCGTGGAACGCACTGCCGGCCATCTACGTGCTGTCGCCCGCGGTTTTCTTCGCGAGCATGATGTCCATTTACCGCGGGTACTACGAGGGCCTGCGGAACATGTACCCCACGGCGATCTCGGAAGTCATCGAGGCGCTGAGCAAACTGGTCTTCGGCCTGACGGCGGCGTATCTGGTCGTTCGGTTCGGCCTTGCGGAATACGCCGCGCACGGCACCGTCTACGGCGTCGCCATGAAGAGCGAGGCCTATGCGCGCATCGCCACGCTGCCCTACGCGGCGGCGGGCGCCATCTTCGGCGTCACGCTCGGCGGCCTGTTCGGCTTTCTGTTCCTGTGGGCCTACCACAAGAGAAACGGCGACGGGATCACCCCGCAGATGCTGTATGATTCCCCGCGTCCCCTGCCGATGAAGCTGACCGTCTCGAGGCTCGTCAGGACCGCGATCCCGGTGGCGCTCGGGTCCCTCGCGGTCAACCTCTCCACGCTGGTCGACAGCACCTTCCTGCAGAAGCGGATCGCCGACATCATGGCGGCGTCGCCCCAGGTGCTGGAAAATATGTACCGGGGCCTTCTGCAGAACGAAGTGTTCTCAACGGCCGGCGGCGTCCCCACGGCCCTTTACGGCTGCTTTACCAACGCGAACACCCTGTTCATGTTCGTCCCGGCGCTGACGCAGGCGTTCGGCGTCAGCGCGCTGCCGAGCGTGACGGAGGCGTGGACCGGGGGGGACCCCCGCAAGCTCAGGCGCAGCATCGAATCCGTGCTGCGCATCGTGACGCTGATCACCATCCCCTGCGGCCTCGGCATGTCCGTCCTTTCCACGCCGATCGCGGAGCTGGTCTATTTCAGGGCGGAAAACTCGCCGCAGATCATCGGGAAGATCCTCGCCATCCTGGGTCTCGCGTCCATCTTCGCCGCGACCAGCACGCCCGTCAACAGCATGCTGCAGGCCGTCGGGCGTGTGGACCTGCCCGTCAAGTTCATGGTCGTCGGCCTCACGATCAAGGTCGTGCTGAACTACACCCTCGTGGGGATTCCGGAGATCAACGTGCAGGGCGCGGGGACCGGCACGCTGGTCTGCTACATCGTCATCATGTTCCTGGCGCTCCACAGCCTGAAAAAGGCGGCGCGGGTCCGCATCCGCTATTCCGCCATCTTTTTGAAGCCGGTGCTGGCTTCGGCCGTCAGCGTCGGCGCCGCCTGGCTGATCCGGCGCGGGGCGGCCCGCGTCGTCCCCGGCAAGCTCGCGACCTGCGTCGCCATCCTGGCGGCGGCCGTTTTCTATGTTTTCTGTATTTTATGGTCCCGTGCATTAAATCGCCACGATGTGGAAATGCTGCCAAAGGGACAAAAAATTGCGAAAATACTTGAAAAATATAATTGGATAAGGTAAAATAATCCTGACTTACAGATTGACGGAAGCATGGGGGGCGCGGGTTTTCAGGATTGCCCCCCGACCCGCGGACAGACGCACCGAAGGATCCGCAACATTCGGCGGGATGCCGGATCGCCTGCGGCGGATTCCGGTCCGCCGGCCGATGCGCGCCGGGTTGTCGGCAGATCAAAATTCTCAGCGTTTCGCTGTTGAATAATAAAAAAACGGAGGCCAAAATTATGAATAAAACCGAGTTGATTGCTGCTGTTGCCGAAAAGACCGGTCTGTCCAAAAAAGACGCTGACAATGCGGTGAACGTTCTGCTGAATACGATTGTCGAATCGGTCGCAAAAGACGAGAAAGTTCAGATCGTCGGATTCGGGACCTTTGAGCTTCACAGCCGCAGTGAACGCCAGGGCCGCGATCCGCGGACCAATACCCCCATCACCATTCCCGCTTCCAAAGTCCCGGCTTTCAAAGCAGGCAAGGCGTTTAAGGATGCGACGGCGGGCTGACTGACCCGCAACGGAGAAATGGCGGAATGAGACTGGACAAATACCTCAAACTCTCCCGGCTGATCAAGCGCCGCACCGTGGCGAACGAGGCGTGCGACGCGGGCCGGGTGAGGGTCAACGGCAAAGTCGCCCGGGCTTCCTGCGATGTGAAACCGGGGGATGTTGTCGACGTGGGCCTCGGGGCGCGCAGCCTGCGCGTCAGGGTGATGGCCGTCAGCGACTATGCGAACAAGGAAGAGGCGCCGACTCTGTATCAAATTCTTTCCGAGGGGTCGGACGACCGTTAGTATATGTTTTCACCCTCCCGCATACAAATGGTTGAAGGAAACCGGTACGCGGGAGGGATTTTTTTGGCGGAACAGAAAACGGTCAAGACGCCGCACAGCCTCATTCTTGAGAACCGGAAAACGCTGACGGCGACGGGGGTCTCGAACGTCGACAGCTTCGACGACCAGACGGTGGTCGCCCGGACCGATCTCGGCGATCTGGTCGTGCGCGGTGAAAAACTCCATATCGACAAACTGAATATCGAAAGCGGCGAGCTGACGCTGACGGGGGAGATCGCCTCCATGACCTACTCGGAGACACGGAGCTCGGGCGGCGTGTTTTCCAAATTGTTCAAATAAAGGGAGTGGAAAGCCGTGGCAGCAGACCTTTCCGCTCAGACGTTCGGGTTTTTGGCCTTTTTGATTCTGGGGGCCGTGTTCAGCGCGCTCTACGATGTCCTGAGGATCTGGCGGGCATTGTTCCGTTCGGAAAGGCGCTCCGTCTTTTTTCAGGACTTCTTTTACATGCTCCTGGCGTCGCTCGGCACGTTCCTCGTTTTTCTGGGTGTCAGCGGGGGGGAGATCCGGCTCTACCTGCTCGCCGGGGAGCTGCTCGGCTGGCTTGTCTGGCATTTTACGCTCGGGCTGGTCACGGTGTCCCTCTTCCGGAGATTGGCGCGCTTTTTATACCGGCATGTTTTTGACCCGATGTCCGTGAAAATCCGGCAAATCGGGTTAAAACTGCAAAAAAGCATCGCCCGGCTTGCGTCTTTTGTGAAAAAACATATGCAAAATGGGAAAAAACGCTTGAAACATCGTGCGGCAATAGTGTATAATCGTCATAATGGAACACGGAGTCACAGACGGAACATAAAACCTGGGAAGGCACGCCGGAATATGAAAGTCATGAAAGGCAAAAAGCGCCGCAAGAGTGTTCTCCTTAGAATTGCCATCTTCGCCTTTACGGTCTATGCCATTGCGCTGCTGGTCAACCAGCAGGTTTCAATCGCTCAGAAAAAGCAGCAGCTCGCCGAAGTGAAGCAGCAGATACAGATTCAGGAAATTCAGAACGACGACCTGCACAATGCGGTTACCACAGGGAAAGACGGAAACAGCGAATATATGGAAAGAGCAGCCCGCGAAGGGCTTGATTATGCAAAGCCCGGCGAGAGGATCTTCGTGAATATCGCCGGGAAATAAACGGCTCTGACTAAGGAGGAAAATACTTATTTATGCAGCTTGAGGTTGGTTCGATTCTGGAAGGGAAGGTCACAGGCATTACGAAATTCGGCGCGTTTGTGGAGCTGCCCGGCGGCAAAACGGGCATGGTCCATATCTCGGAAATCGCGCCGACTTTCGTAAAGGAGATTCGCGACTTTGTCACGGAGAACCAGGTGGTCAAGGTCAAGGTTCTAAACATCGGCCCGGATGGAAAAGTCAGCCTTTCGATCAAGCGGGTCAACGAGACGCCCCGCGCCGGCGGAAGAAGGCCGCCTTCCGTGCGTTCCGCCGGGAGGCCGGGGAACTTTGAGTGGCAGCCGGGACGGCGCGGCGAGCCGGCCAGTTTTGAAGACATGATGACGAAATTCAAGCAGACGAGCGACGAGAAGATGTCCGACCTGAAGCGTTGCATGGAGGCAAAGCGCGGCGGCTTTTCCAAGCGGGGCTCCAATCAGGCGAAATAGCGGGGCGTCGCCGCTTCCACGGCGGGTGTATCGTTTTGCGGAATAGCCCCCGGGAAACGCGTATCCGGTGCGAAGAGCAAGCTCTTTTTCGGCAGGGGCCGCAGTCGTGGCCGCCGTAGGCGTGAAAGGCGTTTTGCGCCTGCGGCGCCGGTTTGTCTGCAATGTATGCGGAGTGTTTTTCACTCCGCATTTTCTTGTGGGGCGCAAGGGTTGAAGTTTTTCTTCTAATCCACGAACCTCTAATCTCTAAAACTCTAACTTGGAGGCTGTTATGCTGATCTGTCACGCAAATATTCATACGATGGAGGGCCGCGTCGTCCCGGACGGCTTCCTCCGCATCGGCGGGACGGCGATTGCCGAAGTCGGCGGAGGGGAACCTGCGGCGGGGCCGGAGGAAGAGACAGTCGATCTGCAGGGGGCCGACGTCTATCCCGGCTTTGTCGACGCGCATACGCATCTTGGCATGTGGGAGGACGCGCTCACCTTCGAGGGCGACGACGGCAACGAGGAGACCGATCCCGTGACGCCCCAGCTGAGGGCTGTGGACGCGGTCAACCCGCTGGACCGCTGTTTCGGCGACGCGCTCGCGGCGGGCGTCACGACCGTTGTGACGGGGCCGGGCAGCGCGAATCCCATTGGCGGCCAGATGCTCGCCATGAAGACCTTCGGCCTCCGGATCGACGACATGGTGGTCAAAGCGCCGCTCGCCATCAAGATGGCGCTCGGCGAAAACCCCAAGACCGTGTACCACGGCAAAAACGAGGCTCCGTCCACCCGCATGGCGACGGCGGCGCTGATCCGCGAAGAGCTTTTCAAGGCGCGGCGCTATCTTCAGGATCTCAAGCACGCCGAAAAGGACGAGGACGCCGATCCGCCGGATTTCGACATGAAATGCGAATCCCTGCTCCCGGCCCTGAAGCGCGAGGTCGAGGTGCATTTTCACGCGCACCGGGCGGACGACATTTTCACGGCGATCCGCATCGCGAAGGAGTTCAATCTGGACTACGTGATCGTCCACGGGACCGAGGGCCATCTGATCGCGCGGGAGCTGAAGCGTGAAAAGGCGCGCGTGCTCTCCGGCCCGTTCTTTGCGGATCGCTGCAAGCCGGAGCTCAAGAACCAGACGCCCGCCTGCCCCGGCGCCCTCGCGCGCGCCGGCGTTCTCACCGCCATCGTCACCGACCACCCGGTCACGCCCGTCCAGTACCTGCCGCTCTGCGCGGCGCTCGCCGTGCGCGAGGGCATGGACCGGGAAGACGCCCTCAGGGCCATCACGATCAATCCGGCGAAGATCTGCGGGATCGACGGCCGCGTCGGCTCCATCGCGGCCGGCAAGGACGCCGACCTCGCCGTTTTCCGGGGCGACCCGCTGTCGCTGGAGGCGAAGCCGGAGCTTGTGTTTGTGAACGGGAAGAGCGTCGCGGGGGTGAAAGCAACATGAGGGAGATCAGCGTCCGGCGAATCGCGGACGAGATCCGCCGCCTGTGCATCGAGGCGAACCGAGTGCTCCCGGAAGATCTGGAAAAGGTCATCCGGGCGGCGGAAAAGACGGAGACCTCCGCGATCGGCCGCTCCATTCTCGCGGACCTCTCGGCCAATCTGGACGCGGCGCGGGAGTGCAGCCTGCCCGTGTGTCAGGATACCGGCATGGCGGTCGTCTTCGCCGAGGTCGGGCAGGAGGTCCACCTGACCGGCGGATCGTTCGAGGACGCGGTGAACGAAGGCGTGCGCAGAGGGTATCTCGACGGCCTGCTGCGCTGCTCCGTCGTCGCCGACCCCATCCGCCGCGGGAACACGGGGGACAACACCCCGGCGGTGCTCCACACCCGCATCGTGCCGGGGGACCGGCTGAAGCTGACCGTCGCGCCGAAGGGCTTCGGCAGTGAAAACATGAGCCGCATCAAGATGTTCACCCCGGCGGCGGACGAAGATGACATCGTCGGGTTTGTGGAGGAAACCGTGCGCATCGCGGGGGGCAACCCCTGCCCGCCCGTCGTGCTGGGCGTGGGGATCGGCGGGGACTTCGAGCAGTGCGCGCTGCTTGCGAAGACGGCGCTGTGCCGCCCCGTTTCCGAGCGGAACCGCGACCCGTTCTACGCCGGGCTGGAACGGCGGATGCTGGAAAAGATCAACCGGCTGAACGTCGGCCCGCAGGGCTTTGGCGGGTCCACGACGGCTCTTGCCGTCAACATCGAGCAGGCGCCCACGCACATCGCCGGCCTGCCCGTGGCCGTCAACGTCGGATGCCATGTCACGCGGCGCGCCTCGGCCGTTCTGTGAGGTTTTTCCGGGGAAACGGTTTGAGATGTTTCCAAGCCGTCAAGAATGTGATATACTGAATCCACAGTTCCGGAATCCCTCGGGTTTGCCGGAAAATTGAGGAAAGGGAGTTGGAAACATGAGAACGACAATCATCGGGCGAAAAGTCAATCTGAGAGATCACTTCAAAGAGCTCGTCAACAAAAAGCTCTCCCGCTTTGACCGGATCTTCGACGAAGACGCGCAGGCCAAAGTGGTCGTGACGCTCGAAAAGAACCGCCAGACCGTCGAGATCACCATTTCCTCCCGCGGGATGATCTACCGTGCGGAATCGACGAAAGATGAGATGAACGATGCGCTGGACGAAGTGATTGACGCGCTCGGCGGGCAGATCCGCCGGAACAAGACGCGGCTGAACAAAAAGCTCCGCGCCGGGGCGATTGAGGATATGGTCGCGAAAGAGGACGAGCAGGAAGAGCGTGGCGACGCTTTCCGCATCGTCCGGACCAAGCATTTTACGGTCAAGCCGATGGATGTCGAGGAAGCCGTCCTGCAGATGAATCTGCTCGGGCACCAGTTCTTCATGTTCCGCAATCAGGACGGCGGCGAAATCAACGTCGTCTACCGCCGCAAGAACGGCAATTACGGCCTGCTGGAGCCGAACGAAGAGGAAGAATAAGCGAAAGGCGAAAAACGGGGCTGCACCATTTTGCAGCCCCTGATTTTATGGAGAAAACGAGTATGAACGATGCGTTCGATCTGGTCGTCCCCTGCCTGTTCGGGCTTGAGGGCCCGCTGGCAGAGGAACTGCGAAAAATGGGAGCCGAAAACGTGCGCCCCATGAACGGGAGGGTCGTGTTTTCCGGCTCGCCGGAGCTGCTGGCGAGGGCCAACCTGTGCTGCCGTTTCGGGGAGCGGGTGCAGGTGCGGATGGCCTCTTTCCCCGCGCGCAGCTTCGGCGAGCTGTTCGAGGGGGTTCGCGCGCTGCCGTGGGAACGCTGGATCGGCAGAAAAGACGCGTTCCCCGTCAAGGGCTCGTGCCTGAGCTCCCAGCTTGCCAGCGTGCCGGACTGCCAGTCGATCGTGAAAAAAGCGGTCGTCGAGCGCCTGAAGGCAAAGTATTCCCTCTCCTGGTTCGAGGAGACGGAAGCCCCGAAGCAGATCCAGTTCCTGATCCTCAAGGATCAGGCGTCCGTCATGATCGACACCACGGGGGCGGGCCTGCACAAGCGCGGCTACCGGGCCAACGCCGCGGAAGCACCCATCCGGGAGACGCTCGCGGCGGCGATGGCGTACTTTTCGCACGTGCGGCACGACGCGAATTTCATCGACCCGTTCTGCGGCTCGGGCACGCTGCTGATCGAGGCGGCGCTGCTTGCCCGGAACGCCGCGCCCGGCGTCGGCCGGCGATTCTCCGCGGAAAAGTGGGACAACGTCCCCGCGTCCGTCTGGAAGGCCGAGCGCGAGCGGGCCCGCAGCCTCGAAAAAAGCGACGCGCCCTTTTTCGCGCGCGGATACGACATCGACCCCGCCGCCGTTTCGCTCGCGGAGGAAAACGCGGCCAAGGCGGGCGTCTCCGGCTGCGTCGCCGTGCGGCGGCGGGATATTGCGGATTTTCGGGAAGAGGGGGAACACGGCTGCGTCATCTGCAACCCGCCCTATGGGGAGCGCCTGCTGGACCTTCGCGGCGCGCAGGAGCTTTACCGCACCATGGGCCGCGTCTTCCCGCCGCGCAGGGGCTGGAGCTATTCCGTCATCAGCCCGGACGACACCTTTGAAGCGTGCTTCGGCCGGAAAGCGACGCGCCGCAGGAAGCTCTACAACGGGATGATCCGCTGCCAGTATTATATGTATTTCAAGGAGCAGGCTGAACCTGCACGCACGGCCGGGCGTATAACCCGGTGAAAACGGAAGGCTGCCTTTGCCCGGACAGCTTTGGAAAACTCCCGGCGGCGCGACCCCGCGGCCAAGGCCGGGCGTATGGATTTATAAAATTGCCCGGAAAGAGCGTGCCCCCGTGCGAAGGGAAATTCCTTTACAGGGGAAGACAGCATGTAACGGGCCGATTGGGGATGGAACCTTGCGCTATGTCTTGATCGTGAATCCCAAGGCGGGCCGGAGGAACCCGCTGGAGACGGTCTTTCCCCGCGTCCGGGACGCCTTCCGCAGCAGAGATGTCGATTTCACATGGCATGAGACGGAGTACCCGGGGCATGCGACCCGGATCGCCGCGGCGGAGACGGGGAAGGGGGACGCCGTGCGGATCTACGGCTTCGGCGGGGACGGGACGCTGAGCGAGATCGCCGCGGGAATGATTGGAAGAAAAAATGCGGAGCTGGGTATTTTTCCATGCGGTTCCGGAAACGACTATATCAAAACGTTCGGGCCGGAACAGAATTTTCTGTCCCCGGAAAAACAGATCGGCGCGCGGTCCGGAACCGTCGATATGATCCGTTCGGGGGACCGGTACGCCGTCAACCTCTGCACGGTCGGCATGGACGCGAAAATCCCGTTGGTGGTGGAAAGGCTCAAGCGTTTCCGGTTCCTCAGCGGGCCCGCCGCCTACGACCTCGGCCTGCTCAAGA
>DAINSB010000051.1:0-13890 GCA_036741535.1 Caproicibacter sp.
GGCCTGACGGACCAGTCCGGCAAGACCGTCGACGGGCAGGACTTCCGCAAAGACGACTTTTTCAAGAACGCCATGCTCGGCACGACCGTCCTGTCTTCCGTGCAGAAGGCGGCGGACGGCTCGCTCGTGATGTACGCGGCGGCGCGCCAGGCGAACGGGGCCGGTTCGAACGGCATGGTCTACGGCGTGATCCCGATGGACAAATTCAACGGGGTGATCAGCGGGCTGTCGCTCGGCAGCAGGGGCTACGGCTTTATCGTGGACGAGACCGGCACCATCATCGCCGACCGGGATTACGACAAGGTGGTGCAGCGGACGAACTACATGGAGCTTGCGAAGAAAGACGCGTCGTACGGGGAGTTCGGCACGCTGGTCAAAAAAATGACGGACCACCGCGTGGGCGGGCAGTACGTCACCTCCGCGGGGAGCCGGAAATATATTTTTTACACTCCGATCGTCGGCACCTCCTGGTCGATCGGGGTTGTCGCCGACATGGGCGAGATGATGGCGGATTTCAACCGCTCCATCTGGATCACCGCGCTGATCGCGGCGTTTTTCCTCGCGCTCTCGGCCTTTCTGGCGTTCCGGATCTCCGGCTCTGTCTCGAAGCCCATCGTGTCCCTGATGAAGCGGATGCAGGCGATGGCGGGGGGAGACCTGCACACGCAGGTGCCGCAGATCCGCACGGGCAACGAGATTCAGACGCTCTCCGAGACGTTCGCCGGCTCGATGGATGCGCTGAACGGCTACATCGGCGAGATCTCCTCCATTCTGGGCGCCATCGCGCAGGGGGACCTGACTGTCCGGACCGGCGCGGATTACAAGGGGGATTTCGGCGCGATCAAGAACGCGCTGGACTCGATCCTCTCTTCGCTGAATGCCGCGTTCTATGAGATCCACTGCGCTGCGGAACAGGTGGCGGGCGGCTCGCGGCAGATGTCCGACGCTTCGCAGTCGCTTGCGCAGGGGGCCACGGAACAGAACTCCACCATCCAGGAGCTGTCCGAGTCCATCCGCGCCATCGCCGCCCAGGCCGACGACAGCGCGCGCAACGCCAAACAGGCCAAGCAGATTTCCGGCGAGGCGGCGGAAAAGGTTTCCGGCGGGACCGAGCAGATGGACCGCATGGCCGGGGCGATGAAGCGGATTTCCGACTCCTCCGGCCAGATCGGCCGGGTGATCAAGGCGATTCAGGAAATCGCGTTCCAGACGAACATCCTCGCGCTGAACGCCGCGGTGGAGGCCGCGCGGGCGAGGCGGGGCGCGGGTTCTCGGTCGTCGCAGACGAGGTCCGGAACCTTGCGAACCGCAGCGCCGAGGCCGTGAAGAGCACGGCGGCCCTGATTCGGGATTCCTCCGACGCGGTGCAGGACGGCGGGAAGATCGCGGGCGAGACGGCCCGCGATCTCAAAGGGGTCATCGACGATGTCGGCCGGATGAGCGGCCTGCTGCAGACCATCGCCGCCTCCGCGGGCGAGCAGGCTTCCGCGGTGCGCGCGGTGAACTCCAATGTCGGGCAGATCTCCGCGGTGGTACAGACCAATTCCGCCACGGCGGAGCAGAGCGCGGCGACCAGCGAGGAACTGAGCAGGCTCGCCGCCGGGCTGAGCAGCCGGGTGGAAGGGTTCCGCCTGGCGCAGCAGGACGACCGGTCCGAGGAGGAAACGGAGCTCTCCGCCGCCGGCTAAAGCGTTCGAATTCCTTTTCTCCTTTCCCTTTCGGATGAAAAAGGCTATAATGGTTCCATTCCCGCCGATCGGGTGAAAAGGATGGTGAGGGCTGCGCGATGGGGAATACCGGGGAATCTGACAGAACATACCGGACGGTGATCCAATATATCAAAAGCGGGATCCTGAGCGGGCGCCTGCTGCCGGGCCAGAGGCTCCCGCCGGAACGGGCCCTTGCGGAGACGCTCGGCATCGGGCGCAATTCCGTGCGGGAGGCGCTGCGCACGCTCGACATCCTCGGCGTCATCAGCAGCTCGCAGGGGTCCGGCAATTACATCTCCTGCCATTTCGACAGAAGCCTGACGGAAGCGATGTCCATCATGCTTTTCATGCAGCGGCTCAGCTATCGGCAGGTGAGCGAGCTGCGCTGCGCGGTGGAAACGCAGGCGGCTGCCCTGGCCGCGGAGCGCATCGCTCCCCGGACGGTCGCGAAGCTCCAGAAGATCGTGAGCAGGCTGGCCGCCGAAGAGGACGAATCCGTGAGCGCGGAGCTCGACAAGGAGCTCCACATGACGGTTGCGGAGGCTTCGGGAAATCCTCTCATCGTCATGGTGCTGCGCTCCCTTTCCAATACGCTGGACCTGTTCATCAGTGAACTCCGCCACGAGATCAGGACCCGCGAGCAGAGCAGCCCCGCCTTGCAGAAGGCGCACGAGCAGATCGTCTCGTCGCTCCGCTGCCGCGACGCCCAAGCGGCCCGCCGCGCCATGAACGAGCATTTCCGCATCGTCGACGAGGCCATTCGGGCGTGTACGGAACAATAAGACCCGGGGACGCAGACAAAAAGCCGTGGAACGGAGGATTCCGTTCCACGGCTTTTTCAGGCTTCGCTCTCGAAAATCCGGAAGAGACGTTCCGTGTTCCGGCGCGCAAGGTCGATCAGCGCCTGGGCGTCGGTCTTTCGCACGGCGGCGATCCGCTCCGCGGTGTACGCGATCAGCGAGGAATCGTTCCGTTTTCCGCGGAACGGGACCGGCGCCATGTAGGGACAGTCCGTCTCCAGCACCAGGCGGTCATCCGGCACCATGGCCGCGACCTCCACGGGAACCCGCGCGTTCTGGAACGTCACCGCCCCGCCGAGGCCGATATACATGCCGAGGCCGAGGATCTGCCGTGCCATCTCGACGCTGCCGGAAAAACAGTGCACCACACCGGCTGGACGCAGCTTCTGCAGGATGCGCAACGTGTCCGCGTGCGCTTCCCGGTCGTGGACGACGATGGGCAGACCGAGCTCGTTCGCGAGCCTCACCTGCCGCTCGAAGACCTCCTGCTGTCGTTCGCGCGGCGCGTTTTCCTTAAAATGGTAGTCGAGGCCGATCTCCCCCACGGCCACGATTTTCGGCTTCGCAAGCAGGGAGCGGAGCGCGTCCTCCCAATCATCCGGGAGGTCCTTCACGCCTTCCGGGTGGATGCCCGCCGCGGCGCAGACGTGCGGATACCGAGCCGCGAGGGCGGCGGCGGCCTCCGAAGAAGCGAGGTCCGCGCCGCAGTCGACGACCCCGGCGACCCCGTGCGCCGGCAGGAAAGAGGAAAGCACCGCGTCTCGGTCCGCGTCGAACGCCGCGTCGTCGTAGTGGGCGTGGGAGTCGAAGATCCCCCGGTACCGCGTCACCGGATCTTGCTCCCGGCCGGCACGCCGTCGAGGAAGACGACTTTCACGCCGTCGTCGCCCGGCAGACGGCTCCCGCCCGGCAGACGGCCTCCGCCCGCGTCGGCGGCGAGGATCATGCCCTGGCTCTCCACGCCGCAGAGCGTCGTCGGTTTCAGGTTCGAGACGACGGCGACCGTTTTGCCGATGAGGTCCTCCGGCTTGTACCACGGCGCGATGCCGGAAACGACGGTCCGTCCGCCGGCGCCGTCGTCCAGCGTGAGCTTCAGCAGCTTTTTGGAGCGTTTGATTGCCTCGCAGGCGACGACCTTCGCCGCGCGCAGATCGACTTTCGCAAAATCGTCGATCGCGATCTGCGCCGCGCCCTGCGGTTTTTTCTCCGCCTTCGCGACCGGGTTCGGGATCAGGCGGTCGAGTTCCTCGATCTCTTTGTCCACGTCGATGCGCGGGAAGAGCGCCTCACCCTTCCGGACCTTCGCGGAAGCGGGCAGAACGCCCCATTTCGCGGCCGATTCATAGGTCAGTTCATCCGCCGAAGCACCGATCTGCGCCTGGATCTTCGGCGCGGTTTCCGGCATAAAAGGCGCGAGCAGGATGGAGATGACGCGCAGCGTTTCGCACAGGTTGTAGAGCACGGCGGCGAGCCGGGCGCGCTTTGTCTCGTCCCTGCCGAGCGCCCAGGGGGCGGTCTCGTCGATATATTTGTTGGCGCGGGAGACGACTTTCCAGATCTCGGTCAGCGCGACGGAAAACTGGTAGCTTCCCACGGCCGCGTCGCATTTTTCGCGCAGCGAGGTCGCGGCGGAGATCAGCCCGTCGTCCACGGGGGCGCTTTCGCGCTCGGCGGGGATCGCGCCGCCAAAGTATTTTCCGGCCATCGCGGTCGTGCGGGAGAGCAGGTTGCCGAGGTCGTTCGCCAGGTCGGCGTTGATGCGCCCGATGAGCGCCTCGTTGGTGAACAGGCCGTCCGCGCCGAACGGGATCTCGCGCAGCAGAAAATAGCGGACGGCGTCGACGCCGTAGCGGTTGCACAGGATCAGCGGGTCCACGACGTTGCCCTTGCTCTTGCTCATCTTGCTGCCGTCGCCGAACAGAAGCCACCCGTGGCCGTAGACCTGCTTCGGCAGCGGAAGGCCGAGGGCCATCAGCATCGCCGGCCAGATGATGGTGTGGAACCGGACGATCTCTTTGCCGACGAAATGCACGTCCGCCGGCCAGAATTTGCGGTAGAGGGAATCGTCGTCCGAGCCGTAGCCGAGTGCGGTGATGTAGTTCGTCAGCGCGTCGACCCACACGTAGACCACATGCTTCGGGTCGAACGGCACCTGGATGCCCCACGTGAAGCTCGTTCGCGACACGCACAGGTCCTCGAGACCCTGTTTGATGAAGCTGATCATCTCGTTTTTGCGGCTCTCCGGCTGGATGAAATTCGGCCGGTCCTCATACAGCTTGAGGAGCCTGTCCGCATATTTGGAAAGGCGGAAGAAGTAGGCTTCCTCGCTCACGATCTTCACTTCGCGGCCGCAGTCGGGGCATCTGCCGTCTTTGAGCTGCGTCTCGGTCCAGAAGGACTCGCAGTCCGTGCAGTACCAGCCCTTGTATTTGCCCTTGTAGATTTCGCCCCGGTCGTACAGCTCCTTGAAGATCTTCTGCACGGCCTTCACGTGGTAATCGTCCGTTGTGCGGATGAATTTGTCGTTCGAAATATTCAGCAGCTTCCACAGGTCCTGAAAGACCTTCGCGGTGCGGTCCACGTATTCCTTGGGCGTGATGCCCGCTTTTTCGGCCTTTTGCTCGATCTTCTGTCCATGCTCGTCCGTCCCGGTCAGGAACATCACGTCGTAGCCCTGCATGCGCCTGTAGCGGGCGATGGCGTCGCAGGCCAGCGTGCAGTAACAGTGGCCGATGTGCGGCTTGCCCGACGGATAATAGATGGGCGTCGTGATGTAAAAGGTCTTTTTCTCCATTTTTTCTTACCTCCGGGAGATGGATTCCAGCAAAATCTGTAACTTTAATAGTATACCATTTTATCCAACAAAATAAAAGTTTTTTGCGGCGGCATGCCGCCGCGGGCAAACCGTGCCGTTCTGATTTGCAGAATCGCCCGGAAAGAGCGTGACCGGTGCGAAGAGCGGTTGCCTTTTCAGCAGAAACCGAATTCGTGGCCACCGTAGGTGTGTGAGGTGCTGTGTACCCGCAAGAGTCGAAAAAAACTCCCAAAGGCAAGGGGCCTGTTGCATGCGGGAGTTTCTTGGACTGTCCGGGGGAAGAGCGCCTTACGCAGGTATTATGGTACCACTTGTGCTTATGGCGGGCATGGCAAGGGCATGCTCTTGCCGGGGCCGCCCGTAAGCCTGCTCGCCAGGTCGCGCGGGCGGACACCGCTCCGCCGGGAGTTGCCCGATACCCTCCCGCCAGGCAGGCTTCCTTTTTCCACTGCGCTACTCGGCGGGGCTTGGCTGCGCGGACACCGCGCCGCCGTACAGGAACTGCCGCAGCAGCGCCGAGTTTTTCTCGAGGTCCGGGACGAGGACCTCACCGATTCCCCGGAGCGTTTCGTCCTTGAACGCGTTCTCCGCCGGAATCTGCAGGCTCTGCGTCTTGCCGCCGGACACGGCGAGGAACGACACCAGGGAGGCGAGCTCGGAGTTGTTGAGGTTCGTCTTCACGTAGGGCAAAAAGTCGTACATCGCTTTTGTCGCCAGCACGGGATCCGATTTCATCTTCTGGATGATGAGCTGCATGATCTGGCGCTGTCTGGCTGCGCGGCCGTAGTCGTCGTGGCCGAAGCTGTCCGTCGCGTGGCGGATGCGCGTGTAGTAGAGGCACAGCCTGCCGTTCAGGTGGTTGGTTCCGGCTTTGAGGTGGCTGCCCATGTTCTCGTTTTCGGCCTCGCACGTCGCCGCGCTCATCGGCACGTCGAGCCCTCCGATTTTGTCGATCAGCGTCGCGAAGCTGTCGAAGTCGACCGAGACGTATTTGTCGATGTTGACCCGGTAGTTGTTTTCGAGCGTCTGCATGGTCAGCGCGGCGCCGCCCTTGGTGTACGCGGCGTTCAGCTTGTTTTTCCCCAGCGTGGGGATCTGCAGGTAGGTGTCGCGCAGAAAGGAGACCAGCCGGATCTGCTTGGTGTTCCCGTCGGTCGAGATCAGCATGGTGCTGTCGGAACGGCCGTCGGCGCCGTCCTCGTTTTCGTCCACGCCGAGCAGCAGGATGTTCTGCACGCTGCCGTCGGACGCGACGCTCCAGGCGGGGGCGCCGGAGGGCTGCTGCACATACCCGGCCAGCGTGGCGCTGTCCACGTTGCCGGAGCGGTTCAGGCGCGAAGCCAGCACGTTGAAATACAGAAAGCCCCCCACCACCAGCATCAGCAGGAGGACCAGAAGGGTCTTGAAGAATCGCTTCGCGCCGCTCTTTTTCCGGGCGGCCGGTGCGCGGCGGCGCTGCGCGCCGCTGTAAACGTCGCGGTCCACGTAGTTGTACCGGTCAATCTCGTCCGGGTCGCGGTTGTCGCTGCGGTTTCTGCCGTAAGCGGCCGTCTGCCCCGTGTAGCGGCTGCTGCTGTAAACGTCCCTGCCGGAGCCGCCGTAGGGCTGAGCGCGATTTCCGCTCCCCGCGGCGGAACGTCCGGCATCTTCATATTCTGGTGAGCGGCCCGCATAGCGGCCGCGGTTTTTTTTATCCATATGATTACCTCTGCGCGTTTCGACGCTGATCCATTCTAGTGCAAATCGGACGGCTTGTCAACCAAACGGCGCTGCGCACGGATCCTGTTTCGCAATCCCGCGGGGCGGTTGTTTTCGCGGGAAACTCTGTTATAATAGGCAAAAGAGGGGATGACATCATGAAAAAGCCCTCCGGAAGGCGGGGAGGCACCCATTCCAGGCTGATCCGCATCATCGCGCTGCTGTGCGCCGCCCTGATCGCCGCGTCCGCTTTTGCGATGGCCTTTTTCCGCTGAGGCTGCCGCAGCCGGCTTCCGGCTCAGTGGATGGCTTTTTTCCGGTATTTTTTACCTGCCACCTCCACGCTTCCCACGGTGATGAGAGCGTCAGGGTCCTTGCCCAGCACGATGGACTTCAGCTTTGCCAGTTCCAGGCGCGACACGACGACATAGATCACGGTCGCCGGAATCTTTGAATATCCCCCCGCCCCGTCCAGAAGGGTCACGCCGCGGCCCAGCCGGGCGGTGACCGCATCCGTGATCTCCGCGCTTTTGTCCGAGATGATCATGACGCCTTTCGACTCGTCGATGCCCTCCACCACCACGTCGATGACCTTGAACGCGATGTAATAAGCGAGCAGCGAGTACATCGCCCGGTCCCAGCCGTACAGAAAACCGGCGCCCGACAGAATGAACACATTGAAGACCATGACGATCTCGCCGATCGACAGGCTGCTTTTTTTGTCGAGGATGATGGCGACGATCTCGGTGCCGTCGAGCGAGCCGCCGGAGCGGATGATGAGGCCGACGCCCGTGCCGTTGATGATGCCGCCGAAGACGGCAGCGAGCAGAATATCGTGCGTCAGCCCGGGGATCGGGTGCAGCAGCGACAGCCCGGTAGACAGGCACGCGTTTGCAAACAGGGTGAAAAGCACGAACGATTTGCCGATCTGCCGGTACCCGAGCGCCAGGAACGGAAGGTTCAGCACGAACGTGAACATCCCGAGCGGCAGGCCGGTCAGATGGCTTGCCATGATCGAGATGCCCACCACGCCGCCGTCCACGATGTTGTTCGGAACGAGAAAAATTTCGAGACCGATGGAAGACAGGCATGCCCCGGCCGCGATCGCCGCGGCGCGCAGAATGCCGGATCGGATTCCTTTTCCGGCCATTTTCACTTCCGGACCTCCCTTCTTGCCGCCCGCGCACGGCGCGTCGCTTCTTCCCCTGCGACGAAGGTGCGCCGTCTCCGGGCCTTCCGTTTGCGGCCCGGGGTTCGGCAGGACGTTTTCGGCGGCGCGGGCGGGGTCCCGCCGCTCTTCCTGCGTTTCACGGGCTGCCTTTCTACTTGGATAATATAATCATAACATGAGAGGGCCCGCTTTTGCAATCGGGAACCTTTGCACCGGGAAGGAACGAAAGGACATGCCGTCCCCCTTTTATCCGCCTGCCGCGGTGCGCCCTGCCGCATAGCGGAATCGCTACCGTCGATTTTCATATAGGCGACCGCGCAGGCAAGAAGCAGGGCCGGGGTTTATCGCCCCGGCCCTGCTTGCTCCGTCTCATCGTCTCCGAAAGGGATCCGGAATTCCTCGTTGCCTTTAGCCCCGCCCCTTTGGAAAAAGCGGAATGCTGACTTGGACTTGTACTTTTTCGGCCCAGTCCAGTAAGGTGTTCACGCCGTTCCGCGTGACGGCGGAATCCTCTTTCAGGCCGGCAACGTCTTCCTTTAGCCGATCGATTTTGCCGTCCATCGCAGACATATCGCCTTTCATCGTTGCAATTTCCCGCTGGATCGGCTCGTTTTCCTCCTCGACAATTTGCCTGATTGCCTGCAATAATTCCTTTTCCTCCATTTTGCACAGCCCCTTTTTCTAAAGCCTGCTCTGACGGGAGAGTCGAAAGTCGCTCCCGAAGCTGCGTTTGTGTCTGCGTGGCGCGGGCACCGCGCCTATCGCTTGAACAGGCCGCGGACGGAGGCGATCTCTTCTTGGTTCGGGATCAGCAGGCGGTGGGGGCGCGTGTGCGTGAACGAGCAGAAGATCACCATGCAGCAGATGCTCTGCAGCGACATGGAGATGGTGGAGGCCGTCGCCATGCCGTAGAGGCCCGTCCGGGGCAGCAGCAGCAGCGTGAAACCGATATTCGTCGCCACGCCGACCGCCGTCGGGGCGATGTTGAGCTCCGGCCTGCCGTACGCCGCGATGGAGTTGCCAAGGATCTTCACATAGGACATGATGACGTACCCCAGCGCCAGATACCGCATCAGCGGGATGCAGCCGATGTATTTCGGGAACAGGATGGGGATGAACACCTGCGCCGCCCACAGCAGCAGCAGCGTGCCCAGGGTCGTGAGATAGGTCATCAACTTGCAGGAAAGCAGCGTGATCTTGAGTTTGCTCCTCATGTCCTTCATGGCGGAAAGGCGGCTCAGGATGACTTGGCTGACGGCGTCCGGCAAAAGCCAGATCTGCTGCATGGCCGTGTTCGCCTCGCTGTAGATGCTGTAGTTGCCGATGGTGTAGATGCCCTGCACGATATAAAAGCCAAGATTCGTATTCAAGTAGCTCAGCACGTTGCTGACGTGCGACCTGAGGCTGTAGCTCACCATCTCGCCCGTCCCGACCGGGCGGTCGTCCTCCGGCGCGGGGACGGGCTTCGGGCCGTTCCAGCGGCCGATCGCCCAGAACGCGACGGCGATCATCAGGACGTTGAGCGCGACCGTCGCCCAGACGTACAGCGCGGCGGAGGGGTGCAGAAACACCGCCACCGCCACGAGAAAGGCCAGAATCCTCTGGATGAGGATCACGAGGTTATAGGATTTGAATTTGTTTTCCCCGCGCAGCACGAACGTGCAGATGTTGAACAGGAACGAGCAGAACGCATACAGCACGGTGGCAATGAGGAACGACGCGGGGGTCGTATGGAAAAAAGACGTGCCGCGCATCAGCAGAAACGTGGCGGCCGCGACGACGACGATGGAAACGGAGATCCAGAGCGTCAGCCGGACGACGGCCGCCCTCGCATTTTTGATCGTGTACCGCGCGACAAAATAAACAGCGGCGGAAGTCACGCTCAGCCCCAGAACCGTGCTGAAGCCGCCGCCCCAAAGCTGCATCTGCGTCTGATAGCCGAGATCGCAGGGGTCCATACTGTGCAGGATCAGGAAGATGGAAATCAGGGAAAGGACGGAGCCGAACAGGTTGGTCCCAAACGTATTGACGGAATCGCGCACCATGTCGCTGGACTGTATTTTGCTCTTGCGGCCGATCATGCAAACACCATATTTCTTTCAGATTTGAACATGGTGATTATTATACCATATTTGGCGGGTGAATTACAATCTTTCCGGCGCAGATTCGGCGGAACCGGTCATTTGACGAAAGAAGCGACGCGGGCCTTGATGCCGGCCCGGTCCAGGGCCCTGCCGGCGATGAGAAAGATCGCGGCGCTCGCGCCGGCCTGCAGCAGATTCGCGGGGATCTCGACCACGGGCGACGCAAAGCTGCCGTACAGCACGGCTTCCGTCAGGTAATAGCCGGCCACGCAGATCACGCCCGCGCCAGCGGTCGCGACGGCGTTGCGCTTCGTCACGATTTTGCAGCCCGCCGAGGAAAAGCACAGGGCCATGGCGGATTTGATCAGCAGCGTCGGCAGGGCGTAGGCGACGCTGCCGGTCAGCGCGTCGGAAAGGGCCTCTCCGATTCCGGCCGCCGCCACCGCGAAGGGAGCCGGCAGCATACTGGCGGCGAGATAGACGAACGCGTCGCCGAGGTGGATGTAGCCGCCCGTCGCCGGCGTGGGGATGTGGAGAACATAAGCGGTCACGACAAAGATCAGCGCGGCGAACAGCGCCGTAAGGATCTCAAGACGAAAGGAGGATGGCTTTTTCATAGAGAAACACTTCCAGACTGTTGCAAAATTTCATTTGTGTGTTATTATAGCTGTAAACTGTTTATATTGAAATACACAGTTTGTAAAAATTTAACTAGTACAGTCGACAAACCGAACCAGGGCCGAGCCGGGGCTGCGTACAAGCGAAGCGGTTCAGGGGTAACGCGGGCGCGCCGCGAAGCGAGTGCGTCCCGCATGGGGCCCGGATTTTAGCGAAGTGGTACGCGGCCCCGGCTCAGCCGACGGGCACGGCAGGCGCGACTGCCGGAGGATACCATGACATACGATTACCTGCAGCTCGACAAAAATTCCGCGGAGCCGCTGTACCGGCAACTTTACCGCTCCATACGCGGCGCGGTGGAGACGGGCCATCTGCGCGAGGGCGACCGGATGCCGTCAGTCCGCAGGTTGGCGGCGGACCTGGGCCTGAGCTGCACGACCGTGGAAAGCGCCTACCAGCAGCTCTGCGTGGAGGGCTACCTGCGCGCCGCGCCGCGCCGCGGCTATTTCGCCAGAAACGTGCGGCGGCAGGCGGGGGCCGGGCCGCTCGTTCCGCTTCTCCCGCGGCGCCGCGAGGTCCCGCCGCCGGTCCGCTTCAACTTCGGCAGCGACTGCGTGGACAACAGCAGCATCGACCTGAAAAGCTGGCGCCGCCATCTGCGCGCCGCCCTGAACCGGCAGGACGCCCTGGTTTCCTACGGCGAATACCAGGGGGAGACGGAGCTGCGCGCGGCACTCTCGGCCTATAGCTTCGGCGCGCGCGGCGTGATCGCGTCGCCGGGGCAGATCGTCATCGGGGCGGGGACGCAGCCCCTTCTCTCCATCCTGTGCGGCCTGCTCAACAGCGGGCGCCGTCTCGTCGCCATGGAGGAACCCGGATTCCTGCAGGCCGAGCAGGTCTTTGCCGACTGCGGCTTCTCCGTCGTGAAGCTCTGCGGCGACGCGGAAGGGATCCGGATGGACCGGCTCGAAGAGAGCGGCGCGAAATACGTCTACGTCAGCCCGTCGAACCGCTACCGTACCGGCACGGCGATCCCCATCAGCCGCAGGCTGGAACTGCTGAAATGGGCGGCGGAAACCGGCGGGGTTATCCTCGAGGACGACTACAACGGCGAGCTGCGCTACCGGGCCCGCCCCGTGCCGGCCATGCAGGGTATCGCGGACGGCCGGGGCGTGGTGTACCTCGGCTCTTTTTCCAAGCTGTTGCTGCCGTCGGTGCGCATCGGCTACATGGCGCTGACGCCCGAGCTGCTGGAACGCTATCTGCCCCGCGCGGCGAACTACAACCAGACCTCCTCCAAGGTGGAGCAGCTCGCGCTCTCTTCGTACATCAAAAGCGGGCAGATGGAACGCCACCTGCGCCGCCTGCGCAAACTGTACGGCATGAAAAGCGAGCGCCTGATCCGCGCGCTGCGCCGGGCGTTCGGCGAAAGGGTGGACATTCTGCTGCAGGAAACGCCCCTGACCCTGCTTCTGACCGTCCATTCGCCGAAGGACGCCGGGGAGCTCTGCCGCCTGGCCCTTGAAAACGGCGTGCGCGTGCAGATCGCGCCGGAAGGGAAGATCCGCATGGGCTTCGCCGGCATCGCCCCCGACGACATCGAACCCGCCGTGGAATGCCTGCGCCGGGCGTGGACGCAGGCCGGCGACAAGAACGGGGGACCAAAAATTTAAAAAAATAGAGAGGATCCTTGCGATGAGAGCATACGAAAGGCTGCTGCAATACGTGAAGTTCGACACGACCTCCGACGAAAACGCGCCGGAGGGAACCTGCCCCAGCACCGAGAAGCAGAAACGCCTGGCGGAATATCTGGTCGGGGAAATGAAACGGCTCGGCCTCGCCGACGCGCATATGGACCGCTTCGGCTACGTCTACGGTTCGCTGCCGGCGGACCGCGCGGAAAACGCCCCCGCGATCGGCCTGATCTCCCATATGGACACGAGCTCTTCCGCACCGGGGGCGGACATCCGCCCGCGCATCGTCAAAAATTACGGCGGCGGCGACATCGTGCTGAACGCGGCGAAGCACATCGTGATGCGCGCGGAGGATTTCTCCGTTCTGGCCAAGTGCGTCGGCGCGGACCTCATCGTCACGGACGGGACGACGCTCCTCGGCTCGGACGACAAAGCCGGCATCGCGGAGATCCTGACCGCGGTGGAAACGCTGACCTCCCAAAAGATCCCGCACGGGAAGCTCTCCGTCGGATTCACGCCGGACGAAGAGATCGGCCGGGGCGCGAACCGGTTCGACATCCCGGCCTTCGGCGCCGATTTCGCCTATACGGTGGACGGCGGGCTCCTCGGCGGCCTCGAGTACGAGAACTTCAACGCCGCCTCCGCCGTGGTGACGGTCCGTGGCTTCAACATCCACCCCGGCGACGCGAAAAACAAAATGAAGAACGCCGTGCTGCTCGGCATGGAGTTCAACGCGATGCTTCCCCCGTGCGAGACCCCCGCCCACACGGAAGGGTACGAGGGATTCTACCATCTCTCCCGTTTCGAGGGCAACGAGGAAAAGGCCGTGCTCCGGTACATCGTCCGCGACCACGACCGCTCGAAATTTGAAGAAAAAAAGAAGCGGCTTGAAAAAATCACCGCTTACTGCAACGAAAAATACGGGGAAGGAACTTTCCTGACCGAGATCAAAGACTCCTATTACAACATGAAAGAGATCATCCGGGACCACATGGAGATCGTGCGCCGCGCCGAAGACGCCATGCGCAAAGCGGGCGTCACGCCGAAAGCCTCGCCCATCCGCGGCGGGACGGACGGGGCGCGCCTCTCATACATGGGCCTTCCCTGCCCCAACCTGCCCACGGGGGGCTGCAACTTCCACGGCCGGTACGAGTTCATCCCCGTGCAGTCGATGGACAAAATAGTCGAGGTGCTCGTGAACCTCGTCGCGGCGGAGTGAACCGATGCGGTTGAAACTCGAACGTCCTTAGGCGGTGCCAGAGCTCCATCATGCCAAGGGTTGGATTTCTTCTGCGCATGTC
>DAINSB010000052.1:0-13621 GCA_036741535.1 Caproicibacter sp.
GCCGCGTGCGCCGCGATCTTCGAGGCGACGATGCCCTCTTTGACGTCGCCGAGGTCGGGCAGGCGCAGATGCTCGGCCGGCGTCACATAGCACAGAAAATCCGCGCCGTTCGCCGCCGCGATGGCCCCGCCGATGGCCGAGGTGATGTGGTCGTAGCCGGGGGCGATGTCCGTCACGAGCGGCCCCAGTACGTAAAAGGGCGCGCCGTGGCACAGCCGCTTTTCAAGCTTCATGTTGGCCGCGATCTCGTCCATCGCCATATGGCCCGGCCCTTCCACCAGGACCTGCACGTCCCGCTCCCAAGCGCGCCTGACCAGGTCGCCGATCTCCGTGAGCTCCGCGATCTGCGAAGCGTCCGTCGCGTCGGCGATGCTGCCGGGACGCAGCGCGTCCCCCAGACTGATGGTCACGTCGTATTCCCGCAGGATGTCGAGCAGCTCGTCGTAATGCTCGTAGAAGGGGTTCTCGTTCCCCGTCATCTTCATCCACGCGAACAGCAGGGAGCCGCCGCGCGACACGATGTTCATCTGCCGCTTTCCGCGCAGGAAGACCTCCACGGCCCGGCGGTTGAGGCCCGCGTGGATCGTCATGAAATCGACGCCCTCCTGAGCGTGCAGGCGCACGACCTTCAGAAAATCCCGCGCCGTGATCTCTTTCAGGTCTTTTTCCAGATACCCGATGGCGTCGTAGACGGGGACGGTGCCGATCATCGCGGGCGAAGACTCGATCAGCTTCCGCCGGAACGCCCGCGTCTTCCCGTAGTTGCTCAGGTCCATGATCGCCTCCGCGCCGAATTTCTCGGCGAGCCGGACCTTTTCCATCTCTTTGCTGTAATCGGCGCAGTCGCCCGAAACGCCGAGGTTGACGTTGATCTTCGTCCGCAGCCCCGCGCCGATGCCGTAGGGGTGCAGCGATTTGTGCCGGACGTTCGCCGGGATCGCGACCCGCCCCGACGCCACGAGGGGCAACAGCTCCCGCTCCGGGATCTGTTCCTCTTTGGCCACCTGCGCCATCTCTTTGGTGACGACGCCCTTTCTGGCGGCTTCCATCTGCGTTTTATAAGTCATCTGACATAACTCCCTTCTGCAGTCCGTTCCGGTAAAGGTCATAAAAGTGATGGGTCGGGCCGCAGCCCTTCCCGATGGCGAGCGAGTGCCGGATCGCCGTAGTGACGTAGTCTTTCGCTCTTTTTACCGCTTCCTCCAAATCGAAGCCCAAGGCAAGGTTGGAAGCGATCGCAGAGGAATATGTACAACCCGTGCCGTGCGTGTTTTCGGTGTCAATGCGCTCCGCGCGAAAACGGGTCAACTTCCCGCCGGCGAAGAGGATGTCCACGGCGTCCCCCGCGGCATGGCCGCCCTTGACCAGCACGGCCCCGGGGCCCATCCCCGCGATCTTTTCCGCGGCGCGCTCCATCTCCCCGGCGGTGCGGATGGTCAGCCCGCTGATGCGCTCGGCCTCCGGGAGGTTCGGGGTCAGCAGGTCCGCCAGCGGCAGGATCTCGCGGATCAGGGTCTCCACGGAATCCGGCTGCATGAGCGGGCAGCCGTTTTTTGCCACCATGACGGGGTCGATCACGACGTTGCGCGGGCGGTGTTTCCGCAGCCCGCGGGCGACGGCCTCCATGCAGGGGGTCCGGGAAAGCATGCCCACCTTGACCGCGTCCGCGCCGATGTCCTCAAAGACGGCGTCGATCTGGCTTTCGATCATCTCCGGCGAGACGTCCTCCACGCCGATGACACGGGACGTGTTTTCCGCGACCACGGAGACGATCGCGCTCATGCCGTAGACGCCGTGGGCGGCGAAGGTCTTGAGATCGGCCTGGATCCCGGCGCCGCCGCTGCAGTCCGACCCGGCGATTGACAGAACTTTTTTCATATTTCCACCTTTCTTCCCAACAACAAAAAAGATGCCCGCTGAATTCGGCAAGCATCCTTTTGGCTTTGCTCCCTACGTCAGTATTGACTAACAGGTTCCAAGGGTCAGGTTTCGCCTTCTCAACTCGCGGGCCGAAGCCCGCCTGAGTTCCCCCGCAGCAGATTCAATTTTTTCCACGCATAAAAAATGCTTTCCCCCCGCCGGGAAAGCACTTGTTCCTTGTTCTGAAAACGGATCACTTCCCTGCGCCAGTATTGACTGACAGGTTCTAAGGGTCAGGTTTCGCCTTCTCAACTTACGCGGACCGCAGTCCGTTTCGTCCCCCCGCAACCATATTCGATTTTTTCTATCTTATCACTTGTCGTCGCCCGTGTCAAACGATTCCGGCGGTTTTCGCACCGCGCTCACCGGCCGCACGCGCGTTCCCCCGTCCAGGGTCGTGCCCGCGGGCGGGCAGGCCGGGCCGCTCTTCGCATGTTTGCGGCACGCCCTCGGGGAGACCGAAAGGTACTTTTTAAAAAGGGTGCAGTAATAGCTCTGGCTGCAGAAATGGTAGAAACCCGCAATATCGGCGATCTCGTAGTCCGTGTATTTGACGAAATACTCCGATTCCGCGATGCGCTGCCGCGCGATGAAGTCCGTGATGGAACGGCCGGTCTCCCGCTTGAAGAGGCCGCTGAGGTAATTGGGATGCACGAAGGCGTGCCTCGCGACTTCGGGGAGGCTCAGCTCCTGCGTGAGATTGTTGTTGATGTACTGCATGGCGTCGAACACGGGGCGGGAATAGTTCGCGGAGGCATTCTCCCGGACCAGCGAGATGAACTGGCGGACGATCTCCTGCTCGAAATCGCGGACCAGCGAGATGTCGTCCATCGCTTCGATCTCCTGGATGAAGGTGTCGCTGTAGGTAAACGCCGTGTCCGGAAAAACGCCCGCGTCGATGACGGCCCGGGTGAAAAAGGTACAGGAGCAGATGATGGAGTTCTTGAGCGAGCGCAGCGGGTCCTTCGCCAGCACCGCGCGGCTCAGGAGGTTGATCTCCCGCAGGGTGGAGACGGCCCCATCCTCGTCGCAGATCTTGATCTGGCCGATCAGCCGCTTTTCGAGGAAATACGGCGGATGCGTGAACATCTTCTCCCGGTTCTTATACGTGTTCTGAAAATACTCCTGGATGAAATGGACCTCGTCGCCGACCGGCCGCGGCCCGGCGTCGCCCCGGATGTTCCGGGGGCCGAAGAGCAGCGCCATCAGCTTGCCGCAGTAATAATAGGTCTGCGGGCTGACGATTGGGAGGCTTCGGTAGTACGCCTCCAGCGTGGCTTTCAGCCTGATCGGGATCTTTTTACTCCGGATGACGGCGACCAGGGCGGCGCCGTGCATCGGCTCCGTCAGGAACGGGCCGGCCGCCGCCAGAAAGGTGTCGTCGATCACGGTGACGATGAAACGCTCCCCGTACTCGCTCGAGACGAACTGGGGGCTGGTGCGCTCCTGCGGGCTGTACGGGACGTGGAACCCCGCGCCGCCCGCGACAAGCTTTTCCGCCGTCTCGATGCGGGCCGGGACCGTCTGCTCCGGCATCCCGTTCTTCACGATTCCGACGGGAAGCCGCGTCGTATAATGGAAAAGATTGATCGGTTCTGAAAAATCAAGTTGAATCATAAACGTCATCACGTCCTGTTAATTTTTATATATTATTTTTGATATTGTTATGATTATATAATAAATCTTAAGATTTTGAAATACAGAACCGAAATTTTGGTCTACAATACTCTTGTTCTTAAAAAGAAGAACAGATGAAAAGGAGGATTGTGATCATGAGAAAGTTCATATCGGCGTTCCTTGCTTTATCCATGATAGCCGGGCTGACGGCCTGCGCCGGGCAAAGCGCCCCGTCTTCTTCCGGGCAGGCGGCGTCGGCCGCGCCGGCGAACTCGGCGGCCGCGAGCTCCGGCGGACAGGGCGGCCCCGTGACGCTGAAATTCGGCGCGCAGGCCGACTCCACGCCCGCCACGCAGGCCGCGGTGGACGCGTTCAACGCTTCGCAGAGCAAATACAAGGTCGAATGGCAGCAGTTCACGAACGACTCGAACCAGATGCACGACCAGCTGCTGACCTCCCTGTCGTCCGGCTCCTCCGACTACGACGTTCTGTCGCTGGACGTGGTCTGGGCCGGGGAGTTCGCCGCGGCCGGATACCTCTCTCCGATCGACGAGAAAATGGCCGCCGCCGGCTATAAAAAGTCGGATTTCAACAAAGGCTCCATGAACTCCGGCAATTACCAGGGCAAGCAGTACACCCTTCCGTTCTTCCCCGACGTGGCGTTGCTGTACTACCGGTCCGACATCGTCTCGAAAGACGACGGTGCGAAGCTCGTGGGCGGGAGCTATACCTACGACGACCTCTACAAAATGGCGCAGAAATACAAGGGCAAAAAGGGTGCCGTCGACGGCTTCGCGTTCCAGGCGAAGCAGTACGAGGGCCTGACCTGCAACGCAAACGAATTCACGGCCAACTTTAAAGACATCAAGAACGGGCTGGCCGAGATGAAGAAGTTCACCTCTTCCAAGCTGGTCCCCGCCGACGTGCTGAATTACAACGAGGGCTCGACGGACGCGAGCTTCAAGAACGGGAAGTCGGTCTTCTCCCGCAACTGGCCCTATCAGTACGGCCTGATCAAAGCCGGCAACGTGCCGGTCAAGACGAGCCAGGTCGGCATCGCGCCCTTGCCGAACGGCGGATGCGTGGGCGGATGGCTGCTCGGTGTCAACGCGAATTCCAAGAACGCGGACGGCGCGTGGGAATTCATCAAATACCTGGCCGGGCCGGACGGGCAGAAGGTCATGTCGACAAAGGGCGCCTATCTGCCCGGATACAACGCTCTGATCTCGGACTCGACCGTCGTAGCGGCGAACCCGCTGCTCTCGATGCCCGGCTTCCAGAAGGCCATGCAGAGCACCATCGCGAGGCCGGTTTCCGGCACGTACTCCAAAACGAGCGACGCCATTCAGATCGGCATACACAAATATCTCTCCGGCAGTCAGGATGTCGACGCGGCGGTGAAAGCCGTGCAGGATGCCCTGAAATAAACTCACCAGAAGGGGCGTGCACCGGACGGATGCACGCCCCTTTTTCCACATAGAACGCACTCGATTTTGGGGGATTCCACATGAAAAACAGAATGACCTTCCGACAGTTCCTTTTTCTCGTCCCGCTGCTGCTCATCGTCGCCGTCTTTTCCATCTGGCCGATCCTGACCTCGTTCTCCTACACGTTTTTTGATTTTCAGCTCAACGACACCCAAAAATCGTCGCTCAGCTTCTCCGGCTCGTTTTCCGCCAAACGGTTCCGGGAAAACAGCCGGTACGTGACGCTCTTCCTGACCCAGGACGCGGACTCCGCGTCGAAGGACCCGAAGGCCTCGGCGGACTTTCAAAAGACGATCCGCGACGCGGACGCCTACGCAAAGGGGTTTTCCTCCCTGCCGGACGGCAAAATATCCGCCGGGGACAGCCGGCGGCTCGCGTCGGCCACAAAAAGCCTCCAGCAGGAGGTGACGGCCCTGTATCAAAGCCACCCGAACCGGGATTACTCCAACGCCGACTCGCTTCCGAAAATCTTCGAGGAACTGAACAAATCGGTTTCACCGTCGAACTTCATCGGCCTCGCCGGCTACGGAAAGATCGCCGGGGACGGCCGCCTGTTTGCCGCGCTGTGGCACACGCTCTATTTCACGGTCGTCTCCGTGGCCATCGAGTTCCTCCTCGGCCTCGCCCTCGCCCTCGTCATGAACAAGGCGGTCCGCGGGATCGGCCTGATCCGCGCCGGCGCGCTGATCCCCTGGGCGATCCCCACGGCGGTCTCGGCTCTGATCTGGAGCTACCTGTATGACGGCTCGAGCGGCATCATCTCGCATATCTTCGCGGAGCTGGGGCTGATCCCCTCCTCCGAGACCATGCTGCTCTCGGGGCCGGGCGCCATGTCGGCGGCGATCCTCACCGACGTGTGGAAGACCACGCCCTACATGGCGCTTCTGCTGCTCGCGGGGCTGCAGGTCATCGACAAGGGGCTCTACGAGAGCAGCGCGATCGACGGCGCAAACCGGGTGCAGACGTTTTTCCGCATCACCCTGCCGCTGCTGAAGCCCTCCGTTCTGGTAGCGGTCCTGTTCCGGACGCTCGACGCCTTCCGCGTCTACGACCTGATCGCCGTGCTGACCGGCGGCGGGCCGGGGGGCGCGACGGAGACCCTCTCCGTCTACGCGTACAAGACCATGTTTTCGCAGATGAACTTCGGCTACGGCTCGGTCATCGTCATGTTCATGTTCCTCTGCGTGCTGCTGATCGCCACGCTGTTCGTCAAAGCCCTCGGCGCCAGCGTCATCCCGACGGAATAGGAGGGATTCCCAGATGCAAAAAAAGAATTGGATCTTTTACCTCGTGACGACGATCTTCCTCATCATCATCCTCTTTCCGTTCTTCTGGATCCTCGTTACGTCGTTCAAGCCCTCGGCCGACATCTTCGGTGACAACGCGTTCCGCGTCTTCAGCAGGACGCCGACCGGCCAGAATTACAGCTCCGTGCTCACGGGCAAGAACATCCTGAGCTCCATCAAGAACAGCCTGATCGTCTCTTCCGTGACGACGCTGTACGTGATTGTCGTCTCGACGCTCGCGGCCTACGCCATCTCGCGCTTCCACTTCCGCTTCAAGAATTTTCTGCTGGGGCTGATCCTCGTGATCTCCATGTTCCCGCAGATGATCATCGTCGGTCCGGTGTTCAACCTGTTCACCGCGCTGCACTGGACGAACACCTATTTCATCGTGCTGCCGTACTCCACCATCACCATCCCGATGGCGGTGTGGATCATGGTGGCCCATTTCGGGAACATCCCCATCTCCATCGAGGAATCCGCGAAGATCGACGGCGCTTCGCCGTGGCGCACGCTGTGGAGCATCGTCTTCCCGCTCGCCGCCCCCGGCGTGTTCACCACGGCGATCATCACGTTCATCGCCGCCTGGAACGAATATCTGCTGACCGCGACGCTGAACACGGAAATCCCGATGCAGACCGTGCCGGTCGCCATCTCTTTCCTGCGCACGCAGTTCCAGATTCTCTGGGGCGAAGTCTCCGCGGCGACCGTCATCGTCACGGTCCCGACCATCGTCATCGTGCTGATCTTTCAAAAGAAAATCGTTTCCGGTCTGGTTTCGGGAGCGGTCAAGGAGTAATTATGAAGCAGAAAAACATGACTTACCGGATGAAGAACTTCAGCCTGGAAAACGACAGCCTGATGCTGCAGGAGACGCTGTTCCACAACGCGAACGGATATTTGGGCGTGCGCGCCGATTTCGAGGAAGGCTACCCGGCCGGCTTCCGGTCCGTGCGCGGTCAGTACATCAACGGGTTCTACGACGACACGCAGGTGAAGCAGGCGGAGAACCTCTGCGGCCTGACGCAGGAAAAGCAGACCATGCTGAACGTGGCGGACACGCAGGGGATCGAACTCACGGTCGGCGGCGAGCCGTTTTCCATGTTCGAGGGCCGCGTGCTGCAAAGCTCCCGCAACCTCGACATGGAGATGGGCGTCACCGAACGCCGCGTTCTCTGGCGTTCGCCGGAAGGCCGCAAGGTCGAGATCGACATCGTCCGGATGGCCTCGTTCGCCCTGCTGCCGCTTTTCACCATCGAATACCGCGTGAAGTCGGTCGATTTCGCCGGGCGGCTGGAATTCCGCTCGTCCCACGTCGGCGGGGTGATGAACCACAGCGAGCCCGACGACCCGCGCGTCGCGAGCGAGGCCCCGAAATATCTGATTCCCGGGGACGCCTCTTTTACCTCCGGCGGCTGCTCCGTCGTCACGTCCCGCACGTCGAAGTCCGGCCTTTCCGTGACGAGCGCCGTGGTCAACCGCCTGTCGAAGCGGGCGGAGACCCGGCGGTCCGTCCGGGGAAGCGCGGCGGTCGAGGAGTTTTGCGCGGAGATCGCCCCCGGCGAAGAGGTGACGCTGACCAAGTACGCCGTCTTCTGCGACTCCGTCCGCTGCCCGGACTGCCGCGCCGCCGCCCTCGACACGATGCGCGCCGCCGCCGCGCGGCCCCTTTCGGAATGGTACCGCCTGCAGAAAAACTACCTGCGGGATTTCTGGGCGACCGGCGCCGTCAACCTGCAGGGGAACGACGAACTCGCCCTCGCCATCACCTACAACCTGTACGAGATGATCCAGTCCGTCGGGAAGGACCCCCACAGCAACATCCCGGCGAAGGGACTTTCCGGCGAAGGGTACGAGGGTCATTACTTCTGGGACACGGAAATGTACCTGGAGCCCTATTTTCTGCTGACCCGGCCCGAGATCGCGAAAAACCTGATCGCCTACCGGTCCACCACGCTCGACGCGGCCCGGGAGAACGCCCGCGTCCTGGGGCACGGGAAGGGGGCCCTTTACCCGTGGCGGACCATCAAGGGGACGGAATGTTCCGGCTATTTCCCCTCCGGGAGCGCGCAGTACCATATCGACGGCGACATCGCCTACTCCATCGTCAACTACTACCTTGCGACGGGGGACCTCGGCTTCATTGCGGAATGCGGGGCGGAGATCGTGTTCGAGACCGCGCGCCTCTGGATGGACGTCGGCAACTACCACAACGGCCGGTTCCAGATCTGCTGCGTGACGGGCCCGGACGAATACACCTGCCTCGTGAACAACAACTACTACACGAACGTGATCGCCCGGCACAACCTGAGGTGGGCCGTCAAATTCCACGGCCTGCTGAAACGGGCGGGCAAACTGGCCCCGGTCGCGGCGAAGATCGGCCTTGAGGAATCGGAGGTGGAATCTTTTCGCGAGGCGGCGGAGAAGATGTACCTCCCCTACGACGAGAAGCTGGACATCTCTCCCCAGGACGATTCATTCCTGACCAAGAAAAAGTGGGACCTCGACGATACCCCGCCGGAAAAATTTCCGCTCCTGCTCCACTACCACCCGCTGTACCTGTACCGGCATCAGGTCTGCAAGCAGGCGGATACGGTACTGGCGCATTTCATCCTCGAAGACGAGCAGAAGCTCTCGACCATGCGGAACTCCTTCCTCTACTATGAGAAGATCACGACGCACGACTCGTCGCTTTCCTCCTGCATCTTCTGCATCATGGCTTCGCGCCTCGGTATGCCCGAAAAAGCGTACGACTACTTCGGCGATTCCGCCTTCATGGACCTGAAGGACACCCACGGCAATACCAGGGACGGCATCCATACGGCCAACATGGGCGGCGTGTATCTCGCGATCGTCTACGGCTTCGCCGGCCTGCGTTTCAAGGAGGACGGGCTGCATCTCGCCCCGGCCCTCCCGCGCCAGTGGGAAGGCTACGACTTCAAGCTGCACGACGGCGGCAGCCTGCTGCACGTCTTCGTGCGGCACGGCGCGGCGGAGATCGCGCTGCTTTCGGGGACGGCCAAGCCGGTTTTTCTGTACGGAAAAGAATTCCTTCTGAAAAACCGTCTTTCCGTCCCGCTGCAGAAATGGGGCGCGGAGCCGTGAAACGCCTCGGCGCCATCTTCGACTTGGACGGCGTGCTGGTGGACACGGCGAAGTTCCACTACCTGGCGTGGAAAGAGCTAGCGGCAAAGCTGGGGTTCGAGTTCACGAAAGAGCAGAACGAACGGCTCAAAGGGGTCTCGCGGATGGAGTCGCTCGAGCTTCTGCTGCGGACGGGCGGATTGCAGAACCGGTTTTCCGAGCGGGAGAAAGAGCGGATGGCGGCGTGGAAAAACGACCGCTATGTCGAGCGGGTCGGGCGGATGAACGCTTCCGACCTGCTGCCCGGCGCCGCCGATCTGCTGCGGGCGCTGAAGCAGGACGGAATCCGGACCGCGCTCGGGTCCGCGAGCAAAAACGCGCCGCTCGTGCTGCGGGCGACCGGCATCGGCCCGCTGTTCGACGCCGTGATCGACGGCAACGGCATCACGCGCGCCAAGCCGGACCCGCAGGTCTTTCTGCTCGCCGCGGCCGCCGTCGGCCTTGCGCCCGCGACATGCGCCGTGTTCGAGGATTCCAGAACGGGCCTGACGGCGGCGAAGCGGGCCGGCATGCTGGCGATCGGGATCGGCAGCCCCGAAACGCTCGACAACGCCGACGCGGTCTATCCGAACCTCGCGGCCGTCGAACGGAGCCGCTATTTCGGCGCGGGCGGCTGACGGATCCCTCAGCCGCCGCGCCGTCCCTCTGATGGCTATCCGTTCGGGAAAACCGGCGCGGACCTGGACTTCAACTCCCGCCTGATGGGATGCCTGGACATCTACCGGGCGCTGACGGAAGAGAGGCCCTACCGGAAGGGCATGTCCCATCCGGACGCGATGAGGACCCTGAACGAGATGAAAAACGCCGACGTATTATTTCCCCCGGTTCGTCAAACGATAGCGATACGGCGATTTTTGCTCTTGACAAACCGGCGGAACGGGTATATCGTAGAGCTGTAGCCTCCCCCACCCGGGGGAAGGGGGTTGCAGGAGGGCGATACGATGAAACAAAAATTCAATGTGACGGGCATGAGCTGCTCGGCCTGCTCGGCACGGGTGGAGAAAGGCGTCCGGAAAGTTCCCGGCGTGCGGGAAGTCAACGTCAACCTGCTCACGAACAGCATGACCGTCGATTACGACGACACCGCCGCGGATCATGACAAGATCATCCGGGCGGTCGCGGACGCGGGCTACGGTGCGTCCCTCTATACGCGCGGGGCGCAGGCCGACGCAAAAGGCCAAAGCAAAACCAACCCGATGGAAGAACAGATGCGGAACATGAAAATGCGGCTGATCGTATCCGCCGTTTTCCTCGTCCCGCTGCTGTACCTTGCGATGGGCCGCATGGCGGGCCTGCCGCTGCCGCCGTTCCTGACGGGGATGGAAAACGCCGTCGGCACCGCGTTCCTCCAGCTTCTGCTGACTTTGCCGATCGTCTATGTCAACCGGAGTTATTACCAGCGCGGCTTCAAGACGCTCTTCCACGGCGCGCCCAACATGGATTCGCTGATCGCCATCGGTTCGGCGGCGGCCGTCGTCTACGGGGCCTTCGCCATCTTCCAGATCGGCTACGGCATGGGGCACAATCTCCCCAAGCTGGTCGATCAGTACTCGATGGACCTGTACTTCGAGTCGGCCGGCACGATTTTAACCCTGATCACGCTCGGCAAGTTTCTCGAGACGAGGTCGAAGGGCAAGACCGGCGAAGCGATCCGGAAACTGATGGACCTCGCGCCCAAGACCGCGACGATGCTCCGCGACGGGCGGGAGGTCGAGGTTCCGATCGGCGAAGTCGTTGTAGGCGACATGATTTTAGTGCGGCCGGGGCAGAGCATCCCGGTGGACGGCGTGATCGTCGAGGGAAGCTCCTCGGTGGACCAGTCCGCCCTAACCGGGGAGAGCATCCCGGTGGAAAAGCACGCGGGCGACACGGTGATCGCGGCGTCCATCAACAAGGCGGGGTTCTTCAAATTCCGGGCACAGAAGGTCGGCGACGACACCACCCTCGCGAAGATCATCGAGCTGGTCGACGAGGCAAGCTCCTCCAAGGCGCCGATCGCGAAGCTTGCCGACCGGGTCAGCGGCATCTTCGTCCCGGTGGTGATCGCCATCGCGGTGGTCGCGACAATCGTCTGGCTGATTTTAGGGCAGCCGTTCTCCTTCGCGCTCTCGATCGGCATCGCGGTGCTCGTGATCTCCTGCCCCTGCGCGCTGGGCCTCGCGACGCCCGTCGCCATCATGGTCGGCACCGGCCGGGGCGCGTCGAACGGCATCCTGATCAAGTCGGGGGAAGCCCTCGAGACCGCCCACACCGTCAAGACGGTGGTGCTCGACAAGACCGGCACGGTCACCGAGGGCAAGCCGAAAGTGACTGACCTGCTCCCGGCGGAGGACGTCGGGGAAAAGCGGCTGCTTCGCATCGCGGCGTCCGTCGAAAAGCCGTCCGAGCATCCGCTGGCCGACGCCATCGTGGAGAAGGCGAAGGACGAAGGGATCGCCCTGATCCCGACGGAGTCCTTCACCTCGGTACCGGGGCGCGGCGTCGTGGCGACGCTGGGCGGAAATCCCTACGCGGCCGGGAATCTCGCCTTCATGGAGGAGCGGAAGATCGGCACGGGCACATTTCGCGACGCTTCCGCCGCCTTGGCCGAGGGCGGCAAGACGCCGCTCTATTTTGCGGATGAAAGCCGTCTGCTCGGCGTCATCGCCGTGGCCGACGTGGTGAAGCCCACCAGTAAAGCGGCCATCGAGCAGTTCAAAAAGATGGGCATCGACGTGGTGATGCTCACCGGTGACAACAAAAGGACGGCGGAGGCGATCCGCAGACAGCTCGGCATCGACCGGGTCGTGGCCGAGGTGATGCCGCAGGATAAAGAAAGCGAGGTCCGCCGCATCCAGGAAAGCGGCAGGAAAGTCGCCATGATCGGCGACGGCATCAACGACGCGCCCGCCCTCGCCCGGGCCGACGTTGGCATCGCGATCGGCGCGGGGACGGACATCGCCATCGACTCGGCAGACGTGGTGCTGATGAAAAGCGACCTGATGGACGCGGTCACCGCCATCGAGCTCAGCCGCGCCACCATCCGGAACATCAAGCAGAACCTGTTCTGGGCGTTCTTCTATAACAGCATCGGCATTCCGCTTGCGGCGGGCGTGTTTTATTACCTGCTCGGGTGGAAGCTGAACCCGATGTTCGGCGCGGCGGCCATGAGCATGAGCTCGGTGTGCGTGGTGTCGAACGCGCTGCGGCTGCGCTTCTTCAAACCGAAGCACGCGGAACCGGAGCAGGCGGTCGTTCCAAATACAAAAAACAATGAAAAAGGAGAGTCTGAAATCATGAAAAAGGTAATTTCGATCAACGGGATGAGCTGCGAACACTGCCAGGCCACAGTCGAAAAGGCCCTGAACGCCATCGACGGCGTGGCGGCCAAAGTCGATCTGAAAAAGAAGATCGCGGTCGTGGACCTGAAAAAAGACGTCGACGACCAGGTCCTCAAGGATGCCGTCAACGCGGCGGGCTACGAGGCGGTTTCCGTCTCGGAACAGAAGGGTTAAGACGGCGTCGCGCGAAAAAAGGGGGACTGTTGTGTGAAAGCGGATAAAGAGACCATCCTGAACAGTCTGAAGACGGCGCGCGGGCAGATCGACGGCGTGCTGAAAATGGTCGAGGAGGACCGGTACTGCATCGACATCTCCACTCAGCTGATCGCGATCCAGGCCATCCTCCGCAACATCAACAAGGAAGTGCTGCACGCCCACCTGAACTGCTGCGTGGCGGAGGCGTTCGAGAAAGGCGGCGACGACGCCCAGCAAAAGATCCAGGAAATCATCGGCATCATCGACAAGCTGTCGAAATGACTGTCCTCGGGAAAGGCGGATCCATCCCTTGGCGGGCGGGCTGAAACCAGCCGCCCAACGGCAAAGTCGGGATTTTGCACTGCAAAAAGGGCTGTGGAAGACGAATGTGCTGCCCCAGATTGTGCAGACAGTACAAAAAGAGGCTCCTATCGCAGAAAAGACGTATGATTCAAGCGGAATGGCGTAGGGCAAGCGGCGCTATTCCTGTTTTTAGCTGGATGCGTTCATGGTTGTAGAATGGAATATATGTAGCAATCCGCTGACGAGCTTCTTCCATTGTTTTCGGTTTTTTACGATAGATGCATTCAACTTTGAGAATGGAAAAGAAATTCTCTGCCATAGCATTGTCATAGCAATTTCCCCGCCTTGACAT
>DAINSB010000053.1:0-13542 GCA_036741535.1 Caproicibacter sp.
ACATGCGCAGAAGAAATCCAACCCTTGGCATGATGGAGCTCTGGCACCGCCTAAGAAAGCGGGGATACCGGAGATGCCCGGAAAGCCTGTTCCGTGTCATGCGGAGACTGGGCATGTTTCCTGAATCGAAGCCGAAGAAAAAATATATCCCCAAGCCCTACCGGCAGATGACATATCACCGTCCCAACAATTTCCCGATGCGTCCCCTCCACTGGTTTTTTCCTCTTGAATTCCTCCGCTTCCATACTGTCCAACATCTTTGACAATCCTACAATCGCCGTTTTCAACGCTTTGCCGATCCGCTCGAAATCGTCAAGTAAGGTGAATTGGGCTCTTTCAGGCCCGCGCTTTTTAAGACGGTCTTGAGTTATGAGAAAGATCTGCGCTACGGAAAGCCCTTCAGCGGAAGGTGGCAATCAGATTGCGGTAGGATTCGATAATCATGTCCAGATCGGCACGGTAGGTGATACTGTCAAACCCCTGTTGCAGACGTTTTTTCGCGTCTTCCACCGAGGTGGAGTAGATAAAGGTGGGCTTGTGCGCGGCCTTGCAGGTCTTCACCACATGCTCGAACGCGCCGACAAGCTCGGGGTCGTCGAACTGCCCCGCTTTTCCGAGCGCGATGGAAAGGTCGAAAGGCCCGACAAAAATGCCGTCCACCCCGTCCAGGGCGACGATTTCTTCAATGTGCTCCAGAAATTCCTTTGTCTCGCACTGGGGAATGAACATGGTTCCTGCGTTGGCCTCCTCCAGATATGCGCTGAGCCCCTTTTTCAGGGCCGGATCGAACCCGTATTCGCAGCATCTGTTCGGGCCGAAGCCGCGTTCCCCGATGGGGCCGTATTTCCCGAATTTGATGACCTCTTTCACTTCTTCCACGGTTTTCAGCCCGGGGATGATGATCCCCCTGGCGCCGATGTCCAGCATCTTCAGAACGGTGGAGCGCGTGACCTCTTTGATCCTGACGAACGGGACGACGTTCCGTATCTCCGCGCTGCGGATGCATTCCAGCGTCTCGCGGATGTCGAAAGGGCTGTGCTCGGTGTCTACGATGAAATAATCCATTCCCGCGATCCCGACGCATTCCGCCGCGACCTCGTTGCCCAGGTTGAGGAAGGTGCCGAGGCTCTGACGGCCGGATTCGTAAAGCTCCTGAACTCTGTTCACAACAAGTGACCTCTTTCCTGAAAATATGATCTCATTTGATATTATCAAACATCGTTCTTAAAATCAAGTGCCAACTCTCACAAAAAGCGGATCGCCCTGCCTGGATTTATTGCATGAATGGTTCTGCTTTTCCCCGGCAGATTTGATCCTTCCCCGCTTCTGCGATCCCCCATACGGCGATTGTTTGTCGCGGAGGGTTTGCCAGCAAGATGAAAATGTGTATAAACCAAAGCCCGTCAACATATTCAGTATTAACAAATATAGTTTTATAATGCTGAAAGATATTGACAAATCAAACGGGAACGCTTATAGTGATTATGCGAAGAAACCCTGGCGTTTAGGAAGCTAAATTATACATATTGCCAAGAATGAATGGACTGAGCTGGCAAGGGGGTACGACGCGGAAATTTCTCATGAGAATCTGCAGCAGAGGCGGAGTGTTTGTTTATGGTTGTAAAGAGAAGCGGAGTCAAGGTGCAGTCCGTCTCCAGAGCATTACAGATTATCAATTGTTTCAAGGATTCGCGGGAGATGGGGATTTCTGAAATCTCCGCGGTGATGGGTCTGAACAAAAGTACGGTTTTCGGCCTTGTCAATACTCTGGTGAGCTTCGGTTATCTGGAGCAGGTGGAGGCCACCAAAAAGTACCGTTTAGGGATCACGCTTTTTGAGCTGGGGAACACGGTCCTGTCCCGTATCGACATTCGGAACGAAACCAAGGAATCCTGCTTTCCGCTGGCGAAAAAATACCGGGCCGTGGCCCATATTGCCACCTACAGCGATGGCCAGGTGGTCTATATCGACAAAATCGATACGGGCGACTCCCTGATCACGACCTCCAAGGTGGGGAAGAGGGCTCCCATGTACTGCACGGGGGTGGGAAAGGCGATCTTGGCCTTCCTTCCTCATGAATATCTTGAAAAGTTCTTGAAATTTCCGCTGAAAAAGATGACACCCAATACGATCACCGGCAAAAAAGAACTGATGAAAGAGCTGGAAACGATTCGGCAGACCAGAATCGCGATGGATCGAGAGGAAATTGAAGTGGGGCTCAGTTGCATTGCCTCGCCGGTGCTTCAACAGGACGGGCTGCCTGAAATCTCCGTCAGTTTGTCTTTCCCGTACGGCAGAATCAAGAATATCGATGTGAACGAGGTCGAGGCCGATCTGGCGGAATGCACGCGGAAGTTATCGGAGCGTCTGGGATACCGCAAAGGACAGGAGGGGGTACGGCAGAAAGGATAGGGCAGTTCTTTTTGTTATCCATATTTGAGAACGCAATTCGTTAATACCGAACAATTTGGATGCGTGAAATGGGGTGCGCAAGATGCAGGACATAAGGGATCAGCTTTTCCGCGGTATCTGTCATAGAAAGTTCAGGGCTGTTCTGCTGACGGAGCGTGACGGGATTCTTTCCGGCGTGGCGGACGCGGTAAAAATAGCGCAGAAACTGGGGGTAACCTGGACGAGCGGCTGCGCGGAGGGCGACAGGGCCACCGCCGGGGAGGCCTTTGCGCAGCTTACGGCACCCCCGAAAGAGATCGCCATGGCGGAGGAGCAGATCATCGGCGCGCTCTCGAAAACTTCCGGCATTGCGACGGCCGCAAACCAGGCGGTCCGGCTTGCGGACGGAAAAATCGATATTGTGTCGGGTTCCTGGAAGAAAATGCCGTTCTGTATGAAAGATGCCGTCCGCCGTGCCATTGTGACGGGTGGGGCCGCTTTTCGCATCTGCGATCCGCCGATGATCTATATGGACAAAAATTTTGTGACCATGCTCGGGTCCGTAAAGGCGGCGCTCGAAGCGGCCGCCGGCCTGAACGCCACAAAAATCGTGCAGATCCGCGGCATTCTGGAGCCTGTCCGCGAGGAAACGCTGGAAGCCCTGGCGGGCGGCGCGGATATTCTGATGGTCGATACGGGGAATCTGAGCGATGCGGACGTCTGCCTCAAGGTGGTGGCGGAGAAAAACTGCCGGGGCAAAGTGAAGGTGGCTTTCGCGGGGAGCGTCCGCCTGCAGGATATTCCGATGCTTGCCGCGCGGGGGATCGACATTCTCTGCATCGGCAGAGAGATCGTGGACGCGCCGCTTCTCGACATGAAGCTGAACGTGCTGGAGGAAGTTTGAAATGAGCCTGAATCTGCTGGAAAAAACCGAACTCTGGGTGAACGACATCTCGCTTTCCCAGGCCAATCTGACAGACATGGCCTCCGCCGTGGCGAGAACGCTCGGCCTGCCGGAGGGAAAAGTCATGGTGGTGGATGTGCGCCCCGACCACATCACCTTCGACGTGCTGGAAAAAGAGGTGCAGCAGGAAAATATCATGGGGAAAGAGGAGGCGCTTTTAAGGGCGCTGGAAGCGATCCCCGGCGTCACGCTGACGGAGGACTCCTGCGTGCACTCCAACGGCATCCTGGGCCTGATCTGCGCGAAGGGACAGGACGCGGATCAGATCCTCGGCCGCGTGGACCGGATGCGCAGCGAGATCGTCCGAAAGGTAGCCGGCAGGGCCATCGTTTTTTCCACGGGCTTCGAGCTGGAGCAGGGGCTGATCGAGGATACGAATACGCCGTATCTCAAGGAAGAGCTTGAAAAGAGCGGCTATAAGGTCACGGTCGGGGAGACCATCCCCGACGAGGAAGAGGCGATGTACGAGACCCTTTCCGACGCGGTGTCCCGCGGCTTCGGCCTGATCGTGACCTCCGGCGGGGTGGGGGCCGAGGATAAGGACCACTCGGTGGAAAGCATCCTGCGCGTGGATGAAACCGCCGCCGCGCCATACATCGTGAAATACGAAAAAGGAACCGGGAGGCACGTCAAGGACGGGGTCCGGATCGGCGTCGGACGCGTCGGGCTTTCCACGCTGGTGTCCCTGCCGGGACCGCACGACGAGGTGGAGATGACCGCGCCGCTGATGATCCGGATGCTGGGCGAGGGCTGCTCCAAAGAAGAGCTGGCGGGCGCCCTGGCCGCCGTCCTGGCGGAAAAGTGGCGCAAAAAGGGCTGGGGCCATGCTCATGCTCACAGCCGTGTTCACGAATCAAAAACAGATCGCTGATAAAGGAGAGTCAAGGGAATGAATATCCAGAAAGCAGCCGACGCCCTGTGGGCGGCGGAGCAGAACCACCGTCAGATCCCCATGATCAGTCTCGATCACCCGGAGATGACCATCGACGACGCCTATGCCGTTCAGCTCTGCAACATCGAGAGGCGGAAGAAGGCGGGTGCAAAGATCATCGGCATGAAGATCGGTCTGACCAGCGTCGGCATGCAGAAGCTCCTCCACGTGGATGTGCCGGATTACGGTCACCTGCTGAGCGGCATGATCGTCTTGGAGGGTGAAAAGTGCCACACCGCCGACCTTTGCCAGCCCAAGGTGGAGGGCGAGATCGCCTTCTGTCTGAAAAAGACGCTCAAAGGGCCGGGCCTCACCGTGGCAGACATATACGATGCCACGGAGTATGTCGTGCCCGCTCTCGAAATCGTGGATTCCCGCATCAAGGACTGGAAGATCAAGCTGGTCGACACCATCGCCGACAACGGCTCCGCCGCCCGCCTGGTGGTGGGCAGTCGCATGACGCCCATTCATCAGGTGGATATGCGCCTGACCGGCATGATTCTGGAAAAGAACGGCGAGCTGGTGAACAGCGGCGCTGCGGCGGAGGTGCTGGGCAATCCCGCAGCCTCCGTCGCGTGGCTGGCCAACCAGCTTTCGGCGTACGGCATCGAGCTGCAGGCCGGCGGAATCGTCCTGGCCGGCGCGCTGACAGCCGCCGTCCCGGCGGAGAGGGGGGACTATATCGCCGCGAGCTTCTGCGGAATGGGTACGGTAGGAGTGAAATTCGACTGACGCCTGAAGCGCAAGGGTGAAGCAGCGTGAGCCTTTGACTTTTGGAATAGAAAACATCGATCAAAACGAATGGAGGGTGAGTAATGAAGCGTGTTACCATCAAAGCCGTGGTAGATAAAGATCTGTGTATCGGCTGTAAAATGTGCCAGAAGGTCTGCCCGGTTTACGCGATCACTGTCATGGATAAGAAAGCGGTCGTGAAGGATGACCGCAAATGCCTGGGCTGCGCCAACTGCGCGGACCGCTGCCCGAGACACGCCATCAAGATGGTCGAACGGGACGACCCGTTCGATGTCGGGGTGGACGTCGGCAAATTCGACTACGGCGAGATCCGGAAGCTTTGTGAAAAGGCGCATCTCAATCCCGAACAGGTGCTCTGCTATTGCGTGGGGGTCCGCGCCGAAGAGGCCGCGGCGGCCCTTTTGAGCGGGGCGAAAACGCCGGAGGAGGTTTCCGCCATGACGGGAATGCGCACCGGCTGCACGATCGAGTGCATCCAGCCTTTGCTCCGCCTGGTGAAGGCCGCGGGCAACGAGCTGCATCCGGATCCCAACGGATACCAGTGGTACGGGGAAACCGTCACCGCGTGGACTCTGCCGGAGGCAGTCAAAAAAAAGTACGGTTCCCACGGTTTCTATTTTGACGAAGACAAAGAGCTGCTCGACAAGATCGTCAAGGTCGACGCAAAGGAGGTCAGGTGACGATGGAAAAGCTGATACATGAGCCGATTATGCCGATGGCGCCCAAACCCTCTCAGTACGGCATCGACCCCTCTCTGGTACGCAAAAGGGTCGCCGAGCTGCCGGGCATGGTCTCCGTGCGGCTGCAGGAGCTGTTCCCCGACCTGCCGGACGTCATCTATCCGGGGCCCGAGGGGTCTCTGGATAAGCTGTATGAGGTCGCCAAGGCGGAGCTGCGCAAGGTGGACATGAGCATGATCAAGCCGGATCAGTCGGTTAACGTTCTGGCCTCCCACCACGGCTTTACCCTGTTCGGCGGCCAGCCCTACGCGATTCTGCTGAAAGCGATCCGCGATATTGTCATTGAGAAGACCGGCTGCAAAAACATCCGTCTGCGGGCCGGCGTGGGCATGCGCTTCCGGGAGACGGAGGAGTACATGAAGCGATACGGCCTGGACACCTACTACGAAGGCAAGGTCAAGGGCGTCGCCCCCGTGGACGAGGGCATCCCCATCGAAACGGAAGTGGGGACCCTCTACGGCATCAAGGCCGTCTATGACGCGGACTGGATCATCCACGCGCATCATACCGACGTGCGAGAGGTCCATTTCCACCGCCAGGTCGACAAGGCCGTCAAGCCTTTCGGCATGTCTTACGCCCGCATCGAGACGCGTTCCACCTACCACCAGAACCTCGGCCCGCGGGCCGCGAACTTCACCGCGCGCGCCATCTTCGAGTCCAAGTTTGTGCAAAGCAAGTTCGCCTTTGCCGCGTTTCTGAATGTCGGCCCCCACGGCGTCATCGGCGTCGACGCGGACAACGACCTCTATAAGGTCAACGACCGCGCGACCTTCATCGGCTGCCAGATGTACGGCAAGATCATGACGCTGTTCGGCGAGATCGACAAGTGCATCGCCGTGCTCGACTTCCCGTGCCCGGTGCCGTATGTTTTCTCCGCCGGCGTGATCTACGCGAATTTCTGCGGCGCGAACACGGACCTGTACGATATGGAGAGGACCCCGCTGCCCCCTTACACCTGGTACACGGAGGCCTTTTACGCCAAGAGCGGCAAGCCGCTGCTCGACGATATTCCGCCGCTCAACCCCGCCATTAAAATGTGCGTGCACAACTACTCCTGGACCGGGTATCCGTCGGCGTTCTTCTCCGAGCACATCCCCACCGTGGTGGTGGGCGCGGAGCAGGCCAAAATGTTCGATACTGAGCCCATGAACCTCAAGTACATGGATCACGCCGTGATCGCCAAGACAACGGAGGGCGCCATGGACTTCGCCTACAAAGTCACCGGCACCGACAAGGTCATCATTTTCGACGGAGCGATGGGCGGCCTGAACTGTTCGAGGTCTCTCGCGGAGCTTCTGATCGAAAAGGCCCCGGCCGTCAGCGAGCGCGTGGAAAAAGAGCTCCTGCCCAAGTGGTTCCGCCAGCGCGGCGTGGATGTTTCCATCCTGAAAAATCTGAAAAGGGCCTGACGGCTGATATTGAGGAGAGAAACGTATGGAACTGATTGAAAAGGGCCCGGGTTTTCGATCGGGTCTGAAGGATCTACCCAGTCATATCAACGGCCAGACAATCGCGGCGGGGCTCATCTCGACCATATTCGGCTGTACCGGCCCCGCGCTGGTGGTCATGAGTGCGGCGCAGACCGCGCATTTCAGCACCGCCGACACCGTCACCTGGATCTTCAGCATTTACCTTTTCGGCGGCTTGCTCGGCATGATCATGGCGCTGTATTACAAGATACCGATTTCCGGCGCGTTCACCATCGCCGGCGCGACCCTGCTGGGCCCCGCCCTCGCTGGCTACACGTTTCAGCAGGCCGTCGGCGCGTTCCTGATTTCCGGCGTCGTCGTGCTGCTGATCGGCGTGACGGGGGTGATGGGCAAGATCATGAAATGGCTGCCCGTGGAAATCGTCATGGCGATGGTCGGCGGATGCATGCTGAAGTTCGGGCTCAATATCGTCACGTATACGACGAAGGATTACGTTGTGTGCGGGGTCACCGTGCTGGCGTTCGTGCTGGTCCCGCGCGTGATCAAGAAATTCCCGGGCGTTCTGGCCGCTCTGATCGTCGGTGTGATCGCAGCGGCGCTGGCCGGCGAGTTCTCTGGCAGCACGGGGTCTCTGACCTATATCGCGCCCCGTGTGGTGGCGCCGGCGTTCAACGCGAAATTGATCCTGTCCTGCTCCATTCCGCTCGCAATTTTGATTATCGGCGCTGAAAACGCGCAGGCGATGGGCGTCCTGAAAGCCCAGGGCTACAACGTCCCGGCCAACGCGATGACGGTGGTGAGCGGTGTCGGCGGAATCATTTCGGCCTTTTTCGGTTCGCACAGTTCTCACATTGCCGGCCCGATGACGGCCATCTGCGCGTCTGAGGACGCCGGCCCCAAGGAAGGCAGATACGCCGCTTCGTTTATCAACGGCCTGACTTTTGCCGCTTTTGGGCTGATTGCGTCCTATGCCGTCGGCTTCATCCATCTGATTCCCGTCGGGCTGACTTATGTGCTGGCCGGCCTCGCGATGATCAATGTGTTGATTCAGTCCTTCCGCGACGCGTTCAAGTCCGGAAAATTCAAGATCGGCGCCTTCTTCGCGCTGGTTGTCGGCGCTTCCGGTGTCACCATACTGGGAATCGGCTCGGCCTTCTGGGCGCTGGTCATCGGCGTCGTGATCTCGCTGATCTGTGACCAGAAGGATTTCGCCCGCAAGGAAGAACAGGCGGCGTAACCCGAAATATGTAATGGATCCGGCAGCGGTGCCGCAGATGGCGAGAGATTCCTCTCAATCTCTGCGGCCCCTGTTTTCCGGAAGAGGCGGCGATGCCTGTCCGCACCGCCGCAGAGAGGGGGAATCCGGCCGTGCTGGAGCAGATTGGGAACAGGATCGCCGCGCTGCAGCGGGTCCTGAAAGAAAAGGATATGGACGCCGCGCTGATCTATGACCATGAAAACCTGATCTATTTCACGGGGGCCGTCGACCTCGAAGGCTCCGTGCTCTGCATCCCCGCGTCCGGTGAGGCGGAGCTGCTCTGCCCCGCTATGGAGGCCCGTCACATCCGGGAGAGCACCGGCGTGAAAACCGTCACGCCGTACGACTTTCCCTGCGCGAACGAGAGCGTCAGCGCGGCCCAATGGGTCGCAAGCCTCGGCAAAAAAGCGCCGAAAGTCGGCTTCACGCGCTATTTTATCACGCTGAAGGATTACCTCTGCCTTCGGCAGGAGGTACCCGAGATGCAGGTCTGCGACCTGGCGACGGACTGCTATCGGATACGGTCCGTCAAAAGCGGGGAGGAGATCGCGCGTATCCGCAGGGCGGCCGAAATCCTCGGCGCCGGCATGGAAGCGGCGGTGCGGTTTGTCCGCCCGGGCGTCAAGGAGTACGAGGTCCTGGCGGAGGCGGATTACGCCATGCGCAAAGCCGGTTCCCAGGGAGCCTCCTTCCGCATGCAGGTGTTGCGGCACGACCGACAGATGTTGATGCACCCTTACGCCGGGGACTATGTGCTCGGAAACGACGAGCCCGTCGTGATCCACCTCGGTTCGTCGGTGGACGGGTATACGGCGAAAATGTGCAGGACCGTCTTTCTCGGCGCTGTGCCGGAGGAGACCCGGAAGATCTACGCCGCGCTCTGCGAAGCCCAGAAGGCCGCCGTGAGCGTTCTGAAGCCCGGCGTCCTCTGCGGCGAGGTCTACGATGCGGCTTACGGCCGTTTGGAGCGCCTGGGGTACGGCGGCATGTGGATTCCATATGCCGGCTATGGCGTCGGCATCCGGCAGTCGGAATTCTACCCCGTGATTGAGAAGGGGAGCAAAACGCCCCTTCTGGAGAACATGGTGATCGACCTGCTGCTGCCCACCATCTATTTGCCGGGCTTCGGCGGGCCGAGGATCACGGACACGATCCTGATCACCGCGGAAGGCGGAGAGTACCTGTCGAATTACAGCAGGGGACCGATCGTCAAAACGTTTTAAGCTGCTTCGGCTTTCGCGCGCTCTTCATTCTTTTCATTCTTAATTAAAACCATGGCCTTACTAGGAGGAATCGATTCATGTCAAAGGAGCGAGTATTCAAAACGATGGACGGCAATGAAGCCTGCGCGACCGTTGCCTATCATTTTACGGAGGTCTCCACGATCTTCCCCATCACGCCGTCTTCGCCGATGTCGGAGAAGGTGGACGAGTGGGCGGCGGCGGGAAGGCTGAATATGTTCGGCCAGCCGGTCACGCTGGTGGAGATGCAGTCCGAGGGCGGCGCTTCCGGCGCGTTGCACGGTGCCGCCGAGGCGGGGGCGCTCGCGACCACCTTCACGTCGTCGCAGGGTCTGCTGTTGATGATCCCGAACCTGCATATCATGTCGGGGCACAGAATGCCCGCGGTGTTCCATGTCGCGGCCCGCTCGGTGGCCACCCACGCGAACAACATCTTCGGCGACCATCAGGACGTGATGGACTGCCGCGCGACCGGCGCGTGCATGATGTCCTCCGGCAGCGTGCAGGAGGTCATGGACCTCGCGGCCATCGCGCATCTGACAACGGTGAAAAGCCGGGTGCCGTTCATCCATTTTTTCGACGGCTTCCGCACCTCCCATGAAATTCAGAAAATTGAAATGATCGACCTCGAAAAGGTCGCTTCCCTGATGGATCAGGATGCGCTTGAGGCGTACCACCGCATCGCGATGAACCCCGAGCATCCGCTGCAGAGAACGACCGTGCAGGGCCCGGATGTTTACTATCAGTCGCAGGAAGCCAACAACTCCATGTACGAGGCCATCCCCGGCATCGTGGAGGGCTACATGGGGCAGATCAGCAAAATCACCGGCCGGGACTACCACATCTTCAACTACTACGGCGCGCCGGACGCGGAGCGGGCCATCGTGATGATGGGCTCCGCGTGCGAAACCGCCCGCGAGGTGGTGGATTACCTGAACGCCCGGGGCGAAAAGGTGGGCCTTCTGCAGATCCATCTGTACCGCCCGTTCGACATGACGTTCTTCCTGAACATGATGCCGCAAACTGTGAAGAAGATCGCCGCCATGGACCGGTCCAAGGAGCACGGGGCCATCGGCGGGCCGGTCTATCTGGACGTCTGCGCGGTCTACGCGAACGCCGACAGCGCGCCGAAGATCTACGGCGGCCTGTACGGTCTGGCCTCCAAAGACGTGACCCCCGCCCAACTCAAGGCCGTGTTCGACAATCTGGCCAAGCCCGAACCCAAGAACCACTTCACCATCGGCGTCGTGGACGATGTGACCTTCCGCTCTCTGGACGTACAGGAGCCCCTGATCACCGAGCCGGCCGGCACGGTATCCTGCAAATTCTGGGGACTCGGGTCCGACGGCACCGTGGGCGCCAACAAGAATTCGGCGAAAATCATCGGCGACCACGCGGGGATGTATACGCAGGCCTATTTTGAGTACGACACCAAAAAGTCCTACGGCATCACCAAATCCCACCTGCGTTTCAGCAAAACTCCCATTCACTCCACCTATCTGATCAAGGCGGCGGATTTCCTCGCCTGCCACGTGCAGTCCTATATCGGCCGTTACGATATGATCCACGAGGTCAAGGACGGGGGCACGTTCCTCCTGAACTGCGCGTGGAGCGAACAGGAGCTCTCGGAAAAGCTGCCCGGCGACGTGAAGAAATACATCGCCGGCCATGACGTCCATTTTTATATCGTGGATGCGAACCGGCTGGCGCGGGAGCTGGGGCTGGGAAATCACGCCAACATGATCCTGCAGGCGGCGTTCTTCAGGCTTTCCGGCGTCATCCCGGTGGAAGACGCCGTCCGATACATGAAAGAGGCCGTGCGGAAGACCTACGGCAAAAAGGGTGAAAAGGTCGTGGCGATGAACATGGCCGCCGTAGACGCCGGCATCAACAGCCCCGTCGAGGTCCATGTCCCCGCCGCGTGGAAGGACGCCAGGGACGAACGGAGCATTGATGAGAATCTGCCGGAGTTCGTGAAGAAGATCGTGATCCCCTGCAACCGCCAGCGTGGCGACGATCTGCCGGTCAGCGTATTTCTCGGCCACGAGGACGGCACCTATCCCACGGGCACGTCGAAGTACGACAAACGCGGCATCGCCCCGGCGCTGCCGGTGTGGGACCCTGAAAAATGCCTGCAGTGCAACATGTGTTCCTATGTCTGCCCACACGCCGTGATCCGCCCGTATCTGATGAATGAGGAAGAGGTAAGGAACGCGCCGAAGGGCTTCGTCTCCGTGGACGCCAAAGGAGCCAAGGGGCTGCGCTACACCCTGCAGGTCAGCACGATGGACTGCACGGGCTGCGGAAACTGCGCCGCATCCTGCCCGGCAAAAGACAAGGCCCTCGTCATGCGGCCGGTGACGGAGGAGATCACGGACACCGCGGACTGGGAATACGCGCTCGGCATCAGCGACAAGGGCAACGCTTTCCCCGTCAACACGGTAAAAGGCAGCCAGTTCCGCCAGCCGCTGGTGGAATTCAGCGGCGCCTGCGCGGGCTGCGGGGAAACGCCTTACGCCAAGCTGCTCACCCAGCTTTACGGCGACAGAACGTACTGGGTCAACGGAGTCGGCTGCACGCTGGCCTGGGCCGGAGCCTTCCCGTCTTTGCCCTACACGAAGAACAAAAAGGGCCGCGGGCCGGCGTTTTACGGCACGCTGTTCGAGGATCAGGCGGAAAACGGCCTCGGCGTGTGCCTCGCCGTGAAACAGAGGCGCGGCAACGTGCGCCTGCGCGCACAGGAACTTCTGCGGCTCGTTCCCGGAACGACGCTGGAAAAGGCGATCGGCCGGTGGCTTGAAACCTTCGACGATTTTGAAAAGTCGGACGCCGACAGCGCCGCCTTGGTTGCGGAGCTCGAAAAGGCGAAACGTTCCGGCCGGGCGGGCGAGCTTGTGGGGGAGCTCCTGCTTCACCGCGACCAGCTCTCCAAAAAAACCGTCTGGCTGTTCGGCGGCGACGGATGGGCCTACGACATCGGCTACGGCGGACTGGATCATGTCATCGCTTCCGGCGAGGACATCAACATCCTCGTCGTGGACACCGAGGTCTATTCCAACACCGGCGGCCAGGCCTCCAAGGCGACGCCGATCGGCGCCAGCGCCAAATTCGCCGACGGCGGCAAAAAAACGCACAAGAAGGATCTCGGCAGGCTGATGATGACCTATCGGGACACCTATGTGGCCTCCGTGGCGATGGGAGCCAACCCGGGCCAACTCCTCCGGGCGCTGGAGGAAGCCCAGAAGCACAAAGGGCCCTCGATCGTGATCGCCTATGCGCCGTGTATTTCTCACGGCATCAAGGCGGGCATGGACAACGTTCAGGCCGAGATGAAAAAAGCCGTGGACTGCGGTCTGTGGCCGCTTTACCGATACAACCCCGACCGGGCCGAAAAGCCGTTCAGCCTGGACTACGGCAAGCCGTCCAGACCCGTTGCGGATTTCTTCGACGGGGAAGTCCGGTATTCGGCTCTGAAGCTGAAGTATCCCGAGACGGCACAGCGGCTGTTCGCAGAGGCGCAGAAGGACGCCGACGCGCGCTACGCGACCTATCGGAAGCTGGAGAAGCTCTATAACGAGGGCTGAAAAAAGGCCCGCGTATGAAACAGGTGGGATCTCTGTCATCGATAAACTCAAATCCGGAGATTCGAGAAAACATCCTGACGAAAAATAGGATAAAAGATGTGCACAAACGGTTTTTCAATGGCATGAGCCCTTTCAATGTTGGCGATATAAAAATAAGGAACCTCTGAACAAAAGAAATGTTTTAAAGCACAAACACACATCATGTTCATTGGCGGCAGTCACTTCTATCGTGTGAACCAGCCCGCTGCCG
>DAINSB010000054.1:0-13328 GCA_036741535.1 Caproicibacter sp.
ACGTCTGCCCGAAGTGCAGGCACAGCGAGTTCATCACGGACGGCAGCGTCGGCAGCGGCTTCGACCTGCCGGCGAAGAAATGCCCCGTCTGCGGGACCGAGTACAACCGCGACGGCCACAACATCCCGTTCGAGACCTTCCTTGGCTTCGACGGGGACAAGACCCCGGACATCGACCTGAATTTTTCGGGCGAATACCAGTCCAGCGCCCACCGCTACACCGAGACGCTGTTCGGCAAGGACAACGTGTTCAAGGCCGGCACCATCGCGACCGTGGCGGACAAGACGGCCATCGGCTTCGTGAAAAAATACGAGGAGGAGCGCGGCATCGTGATGAACCGCGCGGAGGAGATGCGCCTCGCCGCGGGCTGCACCGGCGTCAAGCGGACGACCGGCCAGCACCCGGGCGGCATGGTGGTCGTGCCGAAGGGCATGGAGATTTTCGACTTCTGCCCGGTGCAGCATCCGGCGAACGATTCCAGCTCCGACAACATCACCACGCATTTCGACTTCCACTCCATCCACGACACCATCTGCAAGCTCGACGAGCTCGGCCACGACGTGCCGACCATCTACCGGTACCTCGAGGACTACACCGGCATCCCGGTCATGAACGTCTCGATGAGCGACCCTCAGGTGATGTCGCTGTTCACCTCGACCAAGGCGCTGGGCGTCACGCCGGAGGACATCGATTCCCAGACGGGCACGTTCTCCCTGCCGGAAGTCGGCACGAATTTCGTGCGCCAGATGCTGATGGAGTCGAAGCCGAAGACGTTCTCCGACCTGCTGCAGGTCTCCGGGTTGTCGCACGGCACGGACGTGTGGATCGGCAACGCGCAGGAGCTCATCAAAAACGGCACCTGCACCATTTCGGAGGTCATCGGCACGCGCGACAGCATCATGACGTACCTGCTGCAGAAGGGCCTCGAGCCGAAGATGGCGTTCAAGATCATGGAGATCGTTCGCAGGGGCAGGGCGCCGAAACAGCTGACGGAAGAGTATGTCCAGGCGATGAAGGACCACAACGTCCCGCAGTGGTACATCGACTCCTGTATGAAGATCAAGTACATGTTCCCGAAAGCGCACGCCGCCGCCTACATGATCTCGACCCTGCGCCTCGGCTGGTACAAGGTGCATAGGCCGGTCGAGTACTACGCGGCCTATTTCACCGTGCGCGGCGAGGATTTCGACGGCGCCGTCGTGATGAAGGGGCGCGAGGCCGTGCGCAGGAAGATGAACGAGATCGGCATGAAGGGCAAAGAGGCGAGCGCCAAGGAAGAGGCCGCGTACGGATCACTGCAGATCGTCAACGAGATGCTGGCCCGAAAAATAGAAGTTCTGCCCGTCGACCTTTACAAGTCCGACGCGAAGAAGTTCCTCGTGGAAGACGGGAAGATCCGCATGCCGTTCCTCTCGCTCGCGGGCGTCGGCGAAGCCGCGGCGAACAGCCTGGCCGACGCGCGCGCAAAGGGCAAATACCTTTCCGTGGAGGATCTGCAGGCGCGCTCGAAGGTTTCGAAATCCGTGATCGAGACGCTTTCCGGCGCCGGCGTGCTGGCCGGTCTGCCGGAAAGCAGCCAGATGACCCTGTTTTAAGGTTGACAAACGGTGATTTAGTGTGATATTATGGTAGCACGCTAAAGCAAATGTCTGGAGAGCGGAGCAATGAAAAAAAACGACAGGATCACGCCGGAGGGGACGAAGGACTTTCTGTTCGAGGAATGCCTGACCCGGCGCCGGGTGGAAAAGACGCTGGCCCGGGTCTTTGCGGCGCACGGTTTCCACGAGGTCGTGACGCCCGGCATTGAGTTTTACGATGTTTTCGATCCGGATTTTTCCGGCATCCCGCCGGAAGTGATGTTCAAGACGACCGACCGCCGCGGTCGCATGATCGTGATGCGGCCGGATTCCACGCTTCCGGTCGCCAGGCTGACCGCGACGCGCCTGCAGAATGTTCCCAAGCCGGTGCGGCTGTTTTACACGCAGCCGATTTACCGGAACCACCCGGGGCTGACGGGGCGCAGCGACGAGAACGTCCAGACGGGCGCGGAACTGCTGGGGGCGGGCGGGCTGCGCGCCGACCTCGAGATCGTCTCCACCGCCGTGGAATCCCTTTCCCGCTGCGTGCGGGGCTTCCGGCTGGAACTCGGCCACGCCGGCTTTTTCCGCGGCCTTGCGGAAGAGCTGCCGGCCTCGGACGATTTTCGGGAGGACATCCGCGGCGCGGTGGAGTCGAAAAATTATGCCGCCTTACGACCTGCTAGACACGCTGCCGGACGGCCCGGCGGTGCGCGCCATGCGGCAGCTCCCCCATCTGTTCGGCGGGGAAGAGGTGTTCGCGAAGGCGGCCCCGTTCTGCGGCGGAGAGCTCCGGGGGACGCTGGACTATCTGCACGGGCTCTATCGGTCGCTGGCCGGTTTCGGACTCGGCGGCCGGCTGATCGTCGATCTGGGCCTCGTGCAGCGGAACGACTACTATACCGGCGTCGTCTTCAGCGCCTATGTGGAGGAGTGCGGCGACGCGGTCCTGCTCGGCGGGCGGTACGACCGCCTGTTGGAGCATTTCGGGGCACCCATGCCCGCGGTCGGTTTCGACGTGAACGTGGACGCCGTGACCCGCACGCTCCTCATGAGGGGCGGGGGCGTGCAGTCGCCCCCGGCCGAGGTGCTGGTGCACGGCGACGACGGCTGGGAGGCAAAGGCCCTCGCGCGGGTTTCGGAGCTTGCCGCGCAGGGCATCCGCTGTGAAAACAGCGTTTTCGCGTCGCGGGAAGAGGCGCTCCGGTATGCGCGCGCGGCCGGGATCGGCCGGGTCGAGCTGATCGGCCGGGAGCCGCGGACCGTCGCCATGGATTTCGGAGGGAAAGATGAAACCGCTCAGGATTGCGCTGACCAAGGGCCGGCTGGAAAATGAAACGGTCCTGCTGCTGGAACGGGCCGGGCTCGACTGCTCCGCCGTGCGAAGCAAGGGCCGAAAGCTGATCCTCCCCGTGGCCGGCGGGACGCCCGCTGCCGGGGGAAAGCTCGAGGTGGTCCTGGCCAAAGCCGCGGATGTCATCACGTATGTGGAGTACGGGGTCTGCGACCTGGGCGTGGTCGGGAAAGACACCATCATGGAGCGCGGCGGAAGCTTTTACGAGGTCCTTGACCTCGGCTTCGGCAAATGCAGGTTCGCCCTGGCGGGGCCGAAAGGCCGCGATTTTTTCCACGGATATTCGGCGCGCACCGTGGCGTCGAAATACCCCAACGTGGCCGCCGCCTATTTCGACGAGAAAGCCATGGACGTGCGCATCATCCGGATCGAGGGGTCGGTCGAGCTCGCGCCCCTGCTGGGGCTTGCCGACGCGATCGTGGATCTTGTGGAGACGGGAACCACGCTGCGGGAAAACGGCCTTGAGGTCATCGAGACGATCTGCGGCGTTTCCGCGAGGCTGATCGTGAACGCCGCAAGCATGAAAATGCGCAAAGAGGAGATTGAAGCCCTGACCGGCAGAATGGAACAGGCGCTTCGCCAAAAGCAGACGGTGGGGAGGGAAAACCCTTGATTCGGATTTGGAGACAGAAGGACGGGTTCGCGGGGGAGTTGATCGGCCGGTTGAAACAGCGCGGTCGGACGGCCGGCAGGCAGGCTGAGGCCGCCGTCGCGGAGATCGTCGGGCGGGTGGAGAAAGAAGGGGACGCCGCGGTGCGGGAGTATTCGCTCCGGTTCGACGGGTCGCTCCCCGAAAAGGAGGAACTTTCCCGAGAGGACATGAGGCGGATCGCCGCTTCCTGTGACGGGGAATTTCTCGCGGCGCTCGGCCGCGCGGCGCGGAACATCCGCGACTTCCACCGGCGCCAGAAGCAGCAGAGCTGGTTTGAGACGCGCCCTGACGGCGTGATGATGGGTCAGCGCATCCGCGGCCTCGCGCGGGTCGGCATCTACGTCCCGGGGGGGACCGCCGCGTACCCGTCTTCCGTGCTGATGAACGCGATCCCCGCAAAGATCGCCGGCGTCGGGGAGATCGTCATGGCGACGCCCCCGCCGAAGACCGGAGCCCCGAACCCCGCGATCATGGCCGCGGCGCTCGAAGCCGGCGTGGACCGTGTCTTCCAGATCGGCGGGGCGCAGGCCGTCGCCGCGCTCGCGTTCGGCACGGAGACGGTGCCCGCCGTCGATAAGATCGTGGGGCCGGGGAATATTTACGTCGCGACGGCGAAACGGCTGCTGTACGGAACGGTCGGCATCGACATGGTCGCCGGGCCGAGCGAGATCCTCATCCTCGCGGACGAGACCGCCGACCCCGTGTTCCTTGCGGCGGACCTGATGTCGCAGGCGGAGCACGACGCGCTGGCCTCGGCCGTCCTTCTGACGACTTCGGAAGAGATCGCGGAGGAAACGGCCGCCGAGCTTTCCCGGCAGATGGAAACTCTGTCGCGCCGGGAGATCATAGAGAAGTCGCTCACGGATTACGGTGCGATCGTGGTCTGCGGCGACCTGGACGAAGCGGTCGATTTTGCGAACGAGCTCGCGCCGGAACATCTGGAGGTGTGCGCGAAAAATCCCATGGATTTTGTGGGGCGCGTCGACAACGCGGGCTCCGTGTTCCTCGGCAGTTATGCGCCGGAGCCGCTCGGCGACTACTACGCGGGCCCGAACCACGTTCTGCCCACGGGCGGCACGGCGCGCTTTTCCTCGCCGCTTTCGGTGGACAGTTTCGTAAAAAAATCCAGCTTTCTGTATTATACAAGAGAGGCGCTTGCGCGGGCGTCGGACGACATCGTCGCTCTCGCGCGGGCGGAAGGGCTGACGGCCCATGCGAATTCCATTGAGGTCCGGAATGAAGTCCGGAACGGCCGCGGAGAGCGGAACGGGAAAGGGGAGAATTTCGGTGCGGGAATCCATCCAGCAGCGCAGGACCCGGGAGACGGACGTTTCGGTGCGCCTGCTCCTTGACGGCGGAGTGGTGCGGATTTCGACGGGGATCGGCTTCTTTGACCACATGCTCCATTCCTTTGCCGTCCACGGCGGGTTCGGGCTTCAGGTGAAGACGGTCGGCGACCTGCATGTGGACTGCCATCATACGGTCGAAGACACCGGCATCGTGCTGGGGAAAGCGTTTGCCGAGGCGCTCGGCGACCGTTCCGGCATCGCCCGGTTCGGTAGCTTTTACGCGCCGATGGACGAAACGCTCGCTTTCGCGGCCGTGGATGTCAGCGGGCGCCCGTTTCTGGTGTTCCACGCCGATTTCGGGCAGGAGCGGATTGGGTCTTACGATTCTTGTATGACGGAAGAATTTTTCCGCGCCCTTGCCGGAAACGCGGGCTTTACGCTCCACGCGCGGGTGGAGTACGGGCGCAACGCGCATCACGAGACCGAGGCGCTGTTCAAGGCCGTCGCCCACGCGCTGAAGATCGCCGTGGCGCCCGCGGGCGAAGGCGTCCTTTCGACCAAGGGCAGCCTGTGACCGAAAACGGAGGCGGAACATGATTGTGATACCCGCGATCGACCTTGTGGACGGCAAATGCGTCCGGCTGCGGCAAGGGGATTATGCCACCGCCCGGCAAGTCGCCGGGGACGCGGTCGAGACGGCGCGTTCCTTCCGCGACGCCGGGGCCGAGTGGCTGCATGTCGTCGATCTCGACGGAGCGAAGAGCGCGAAACCGCAAAACGCCGGGCTGATTTTGAAAATCGGCCGGGAATCCGGGATGAAGCTGGAGGTCGGCGGCGGCATCCGCAGCATGGAAACCGTTGAGTTTTATTTGCGGAACGGAATTTCCCGGGTGATCCTCGGGACCGCGGCCGTCCGCGCCCCGGAGCTCGTGCGGGAGGCGGTTGGAAAGTTCGGCAGCCGCATCGCCGTCGGGATCGACGCGAGGAACGGATTGGTTTCCCAGAACGGTTGGACAGAGGATTCTTCCATCGACTTCATCGCGCTGGCAAAAGAGATGGAAGAAGCTGGGGTGAAGTATTTAATCTTTACAGACATAGAACGCGATGGCATGCAGACCGGCCCAAATCTGGAGATGTTGGACCGCCTGAATCGCTCGGTTTCCTGCCGGATCACCGCGAGCGGAGGGGTTTCCGGCCTCCGTGACATCTCGGACCTGATCGGCCTCGGGCTGTACGGCGCGATCTGCGGGAAAGCCCTGTATGCCGGCTCTCTGGACCTCAGAGCGGCGCTGGAGCTGTGCGGCGAAGGAAGGGACATCCGCCTGTCCGGGGAGCCGGACAATCTGGCGGAACGGTTTTTCGGAAAGGCGGAGCTTCTTCCCGCCGTCGTGCAGGAAGAGGGGTCGAACGAGGTCCTGATGATGGCCTACATGAACCGCGAATCCTTCCGGAAGACGCTGGAAACCGGGTATACGTGGTTTTACAGCCGCTCCCGCCGGGAGCTCTGGAACAAGGGAGCGACTTCCGGACATTTCCAGAAGGTGCGGAAAATCTGCGGGGACTGCGACGACGACACGCTGCTCGTTGTGGTCAGGCAGACGGGCGCGGCCTGCCACACGGGCCGGCACAGCTGTTTTTTCAACGAGATCTGGAGGGATGAAACCGATGGGTGATGTTTTAAAAGAACTTTATCGGACCGCCGTGAGCCGCAGGGAGGCAAAGCGGGAAAATTCCTATACGTGTTACCTGTTCGACCAGGGCCTTGATAAAATCCTCAAAAAATGCGGCGAAGAATGCAGCGAGGTCCTCATCGCGGCGAAAAACGGGCGGAACGGGGATACGGTGGGGGAGATTTCCGACCTCCTCTATCATCTGACGGTCCTGATGGTTTTTCAGGGCATCGCGCCGGAGGACGTGGAAGCGGAGCTTGACCGGCGCAGCAGGAAGGCGGGAAACCTGAAAACTTTCCATAAAGTCGACAGAAACAGTTGACAGAAAACAACAAAAGCAAGGCGGCGGGCCGTCTTTCGGGGAACCGCCGTCCTGCTTTTGTTCGGTTTTGCAGAATCACTTCTGCATCATGTAATTGATGAACATCAGTTCGTCTTCCGGGTTTTCCACGTTCAGTTCGGCGGAAATGGTCGAGTTTTTGGCTTTTTCGAGCAGTTGGCGCACGCCGTACAATTGGCACAGCTTGCTTTTCAGGTTCAGTTTGTTGCCGTCGTCCGTGACCATGTAAACATTTCCTTTGGCCTTGTCCAGCAGTTCGAGGAGCTTCTGAATGTCGATGTCGTACAGTTTCATGCGGCTGTCCCCCTTTGTGGATGTCTGTAAAATTATACCATGTATCGTCGCCGAATTCAACTGCCTTTCCGGAATGTTCGCAGGCGTTTTCTCGCCCGTCCCCGCGGGAGGGGCGTCCCGCCGGACTGCCGGGGAAGGGTGCGCCCTTTGCACGCTACGGGCTTTTTTTCGTCCGAAAAGGGGGTTCTCCGGGAAAAATTCATAAATTGTTAATTAAAAAGGGGAATTGGGTATAGTAAAATAGCAATAGTCAAGAAAAATGCGGCGTTGTTTATAAGGATGGTTTCAGTTGTTTGGGTACGTCAGGATTCAGAAATCGGAACTGCTCGTCCGTGAATTTGAAGATTACGGCGGCATTTATTGTTCCCTGTGCCGTCGGCTGGGAAAGGACTACGGCGCGCTGTCACGCCTGTTCCTGAATTATGACTGCACGTTTTACGCTCTGATCTTTTTATCCGCCGTGCGGCAGGCCTGTCCCCGGGCGCAAAAGGGGCGCTGCGCCGCCAATCCCCTGAAGAGATGCGCCTACTTTCCGGAGAACGGCGGGATCTTTTCGGGCGCGGCGGCCTTTACCGTACTGCTGACCTATTATAAGATCCGCGACGATCTGGAAGACTCCGGATTTTGGAGAAGCCTGCCCCGGCGGATGGCTCTTCCGTTTGCGGCTGCGGCGAAAAGAAAAGCAGAGAGGCGCTACCCGTCCTTAGCCCTTCTGACCCGCGAGGCGATGGAGCTACAGCGGAAGACGGAGCGGGAGGACGCGCCGGGGATCGACCGCTGTGCGGAACCGACGGCCCGGCTGCTCGCCGGCTTTTTTACGTCCGAAGAGGTCTGCGGCCCGCGGATGGAAGAGCCGCTCCGCCGCATCCTGCGGGAGGTCGGCTTTTATCTCGGCAGATGGACGTACCTGATGGATGCGGCGGACGATCTGGCGAGAGACGTGGGTTCCGGCTCTTTTAATCCTCTGGCGGTCAAGTTTCAGCTGAACGGCGCAAACTTTAAGGAAAATTGCGGGGCCGTGCGGATTTATGCCAATCAATTGCTGAACGAAACGCTTGCCCGGCTCGGAACCGCGGTGGACCTGCTGGACATGAACCGGCTCGGGCCGATCGTGCATAACGTGATTTTCCTCGGGCTTCCCCAGATGCAGCGGCAGCTATTAAAAAAGGAGAGCGGAAATGTCTGACCCTTACAGAGTGCTTGGCGTGTCTCCCGATGCGACCGACGACGAAGTCAAGACGGCCTATCGGGAACTGGCCAAAAAGTACCATCCCGACAACTACGCCGACAGCCCCCTCGCGGACCTCGCCGGAGAGAAAATGAAAGAGGTCAACGAAGCCTACGATCAGATCGTGAAAGAACGCAGGCAGCGCAAAAACGGCGGGGCCGCTGCGGGCGGGTATTCTCCGTACGGGTACGGCGCGGCGTCTTCGGATTACATGGATGTCCGCAACCTGATCATGACGGGGCGGGTCGCCGACGCGGAACAGATCCTCGACGGGGTTCCGCCGGAAAACCGGAGCGCCGAGTGGTATTTTCTGAAGGGTACCGTCCTCTACAAACGCGGCTGGCTGGACGAGGCGTACGGCGACTTCGCGCGGGCCTGCCAGATGGACCCGCAGAACGCGGAATATCAGGCGGCTTTTCAGCAGGTCACGAACCAGAGGAACGGCATGTACGGCGGGTACAACCCCAATGTTCCCCAATACGGGAACTGCACGGGCTGCGATGTCTGCACGACCCTGTGCGCGGCGGACCTCTGCTGCAACTGCTGCGGGGGAGGTTGGGGACCTTGCTGTTGATGCGCTTTGCGGGGAATTTGCCATGATGAGCGGCCACAATGTCCGGCTGACCGTCTGCTCCATGATCGTGGCGGTCGACACCGTCCTGATGTTCCTGACCGGCCTGATCCCGGCGGGGACGTATGCGTTTTCCGCGCTCGCCGGGGTCCCGAATCTTTATATCGTCATGGAATTTGGCCCCGGTTGGGCGTGGGCGGTCTATTTCGCCGTTTCGGCGCTCTCCTTTCTGATCGCGGCGGATAAAGAGGCCGCCCTGCTGTTTTTCCTGTTCTTCGGCTGCTACCCGATGCTGAAGGCCGTTTTTGAGAAAAAATTTCCGCGCTGGGCCGCGTTCCTTCTGAAATTTCTGTTCTTCAATTTCGTGACATGCGCCGAGTTTTACGTCGCCGTACGATTCCTCGGCGTTCCGAAGGACAGCTTCTTGTTTTTCGGCGTCGACCTGCCGTGGCTGTTCCTGATTTTGATGAACGTCGTTTTTTTGTTTTACGACTATGCGCTCTCGCTCCTTGTCATGCAGTATTGCCGGAAAATCCGTTTCTTGCTGAAAAAATGGTTCCATCCGCGCTGACACGCGGGGCGCGGGCATTCTTCCCCTTGATTTTTTACGGGACAGGCCTTAAAATTGTTCTGTAAATAAAGAAAGGTCGGTTTCCCGCGCGGGGCCGGCACTCCTTTCGATTTGCGCGCGGAGAATGGCAGAAGAAGGAATGGACAATCTATTGGCGGCGAGAATCCAAAACAAAATGACGGATTTCTCAAAAGGCCAAAAAAGAATTGCGAACTATATCGAAGAGCATTACGACAAGGTCGCGTTCATGACCGCTTCCAAGCTGGGGGCCACGGTCGGCGTCAGCGAATCCACCGTCGTCCGCTTCGCGACGGAGATCGGCTACAGCGGATACCCGCAGCTGCAGCAGGCGATGCAGGAGATGATCCGCAACAAGCTGACCTCCGTCCAGCGCATGGATGTGACGTCGGGCCGGATCGGCGATTCCGACGTCCTCGATTTCGTTTTCAATCAGGACATCGACGTGATCCGCAGGACCATGGAGGAGACCTCGCACGAAAATTTTTACCGCGCCGTCAACGCGATCGTCTCTTCCCGCAAGATTTATATCCTCGCGGCGCGCAGCGCGCTCGCGCTGGGCACTTTTCTTTCGTATTACTTCAACATGCTGTTCGAGAACGTCCTTCTGGTGCAGTCCACCAGCGAGGGCGAGATCTTTGAACAGATGATCCACGTCGACCGGCAGGACACGGTCATCGGCATCAGCTTTCCCCGCTATTCCCGGAAAATCGCGAAGGCGATGGGATTTGCGCAGAACCGGGGTGCAAAGGTCATCGCCATTACGGACACCTCCGTGTCGCCCGTCGCCGAAAAAGCGGATTACCTTCTTCTCGCCAGGAGCGACATCGCGTCGATCGTCGATTCGCTCTGCGCGCCGCTCAGTCTGATCAACGCCCTGATCGTCATGGTGACGATCAAAAAATCGGGGGAAGTCAAGCAGACCTTCCAGAATCTCGAAGACATTTGGGACGAGTACGGCGTCTACGAAAAGGTGGAGGACTCCCCCGTTGGGGTATGACGCGCTGGTAATCGGCGGGGGCGCCGCGGGGATGATGGCGGCCGGCACCGCCGCGGAAAGGGGCCTTAAAGTCTGCCTGCTGGAGCGGAACCGGGTCCTCGGCAGGAAGATCCGTATCACCGGGAAGGGAAGATGCAACCTGACCAACCGGTGCGACGTGAGGACGATGATCGAGAACGTCCCGACGAACGGGCGTTTTCTGTACGGCGCCGCCTCCCAGTTTTCCCCGGAGGACACGATCCGCTTTTTCGAGGGGCTCGGCCTCCCGCTCAAGACGGAGCGCGGGAACCGCGTCTTTCCGGTCTCCGACCGGGCGGCCGACGTGGCGGAGGCCCTGATCGGGTACGTCCGGCATTCCGGTGCCTCCCTTGTGACCGGAAGGGCGGAGAAACTGCTGATTCCCGACGGGAGCGTGCGGGGCGTGCGCCTTACGGACGGCGCTGAGATCCCGGCGGACTGCGTCGCGGTCTGCTGCGGCGGCGCGTCGTACCCGGCGACCGGTTCGACCGGGGACGGCTACCGGCTGGCAAAGCAGGCGGGCCATACCGTTCTTCCCCTTGCGCCGTCGCTGATCCCGCTGACGGCGTCCGGCGGCGACTGCCGGGACATGATGGGCCTGTCGCTCCGGAACGTCGCGATCCGCGTCGAGGACACCGGGACGGGCAAAACGGTGTACGAGGATTTCGGCGAGCTTCTGTTTACGCATTTCGGGCTTTCGGGCCCCGTCATACTGAGCGCCAGCAGCCATATGCGCCCGATGAAGCCGGGGAAATACCGCGTTGTCATCGACCTGAAGCCGGCCCTCAGCCCGGAAAAGCTGGACGCGCGGCTGGTGCGGGAGTTCGGGGAAAACCACAACCGGGATTTCGGGAATTCCCTCTCGGGGCTGCTGCCGCGCAAGATGATCCCGGTCGCCGTCAGAAGGTCCGGCATCCCGCCGGATACGAAATGCAACGCGATCACCCGGCAGCAGCGGCACGACTTCGCGGCGCTGCTGAAATCGTTCGAGGTCGACGTCAGCGGCTTCCGCCCCATCGAAGAGGCGATCGTCACATCGGGCGGCGTCTCGACGAAGGAGATCGACCCCAGAAGTATGGAGTCCCGCCTTAAGCGGGGGCTTTATTTTGCGGGCGAAGTGATCGACGTGGACGGCTACACCGGCGGGTTCAATCTTCAGATCGCGTTCTGCACGGGGCGGCTCGCGGGGAATTCCATGAAAAAATCGGAGGCTATGCCGAAATGATTGCGGTTGCGATTGACGGGCCGGCCGGAGCCGGCAAAAGCACCATCGCGCGCCGTGCCGCGAAGGAGCTCGGGTTTGTCTACGTCGATACCGGCGCGTTGTACCGGGCCGTGGGGCTGTTCGTCCTGCGCGCGGGGGCCGCGCCGTCCGACCGGGACGCCGTCCGCGGCATGCTCGAAAAGATCACAGTCACCCTTTGCTACCGGGACGGGGAACAGCGGGTGATCCTGTGCGGAAACGACGTGACGGACGAGCTCCGGTCGCCGGAAGTCTCGAAGGCGTCGTCCGCCGTTTCCGCTTTTCCGGAGGTGCGCGGGTTCCTGCTCTCCCTTCAGCGGGAGCTCGCCCTTCGGAACGACGTGGTCATGGACGGCCGGGACATCGGCACGGTCGTCCTGCCGGGCGCCCAGGTGAAGATCTTCCTGACCGCCGCGCCCGAGGACCGCGCCCGCCGCCGGTATGAGGAGATGCGGACCGCGGGGAAGGCGGCCGTCTATGACGAGATCCTCGCGGACCTGAAACAGCGCGACTACAACGACACGCACCGCGCCGTGGCGCCCCTCGTGCCCGCCGGGGGCGCGGTTCGGATCGACACGACGGGAAATACGCTGGAGCAGTCCGTGGAACAGGTGACGGCGGTCATCAAAAAGCTGCTTCCCGGGCAAATAACCGGGCGGGAAGCGGTGAAACTATGACTCGTACGCCGTTTTATACGTTTGCCAGGACCCTGCTCCCCTGGTTCTTCCATTTGGTTATGCCCAGCCGGGTCCGTCATGCGGAGAATCTGCCGGAAGAGGGCGGGGTCGTCCTGTGCTGCAACCATGCGAGCATGACGGACCCGCTGCGCCTCGCCTACAGCCAGCGCAGGCAGATCTTCTTCATGGCCAAGGAAGAGCTTTTCCGGAATCCGGTCGTCAAAGCCGTCATTTCGGGCCTGGGCGCGTTTCCGGTTTCCCGCGGCAGGGGCGACAAGCGGGCGATCTCGACTGCGGAGCGGCTGCTGAAAGACGGAAACGTCCTCGGCATCTTCATCGAAGGGACTCGCTCGAAGGACGGGAGCCTCCAGCGCCCGAAGCCTGGGGCGGTTCTGCTCGCCTACCGGAACGGCGTCCCCGTGCTGCCCTGCTGCATCACGGACACAAGCGGGGGGGTCCCGGGCACTTTCCGCACGAGCATCGTCTCTTACGGCAGGCCGATCCCTCCGGAAGAACTGGGCATCCGGAACGGCACCCCCTCCGAACTGCGCAGCGCCAGCCGGATGGTGATGGGCAAGATCGCCGCGCTTCGGGAAGAGAGCCTGGAGGGGCTGGCGCTGCGCCGGACCTCGACAAAATGAGATCCTCTCCCTTGCAGATGGTTTTCAGGGTCGCTTTCTACCTGCCGTGCAGGCTCGTCTTCTGGGTCCGGTACCGCGGGCTCCGGAATGTCCCGAAAAAGGGGAAGCTGATCGTATGCTGTAACCACAAGTCGCTCTTCGACGCACTTCTGCTTGCGCTGCCGATTCCGCGCCTGGTCCGCTAT
>DAINSB010000055.1:0-13156 GCA_036741535.1 Caproicibacter sp.
CAGATGCCCCCGCCGATAACAAACGACCAGAGGTATTGCACCCTTTCACCACCTCGGGTTTAGTTTCGCCCCCCGCCGCATTTCTATACCCTGAAAAGGAGAAAAAATGAGCCCGAAAACCATCTTTTTCGATATTGACGGAACGCTGCTCGGCACGAGGAACGGGCGCCGATTCCAGATCCCCGAGAGCGCGACGGCCGCCCTGCGCCAGCTCAAGCGGAACGGCCACCGCATCGCGATCTGCTCCGGCCGCCAGCAGATTTTTATCGAAAAGTATTTTCCCGGCCTGTTCAGCAGCTTCATCGCCATGAACGGCACGCATATCGTGTTCGACGGGAAAACGGTCTTCGACCGCTCCTTCTCCCTCGAGGAAGTGAAACGCTATTCCGCGCACTTCGACGCGTACGGCTGCCGCTACATCTTCGTCGGCAAGCGGAACGGATGGGCGCGCAACCTCCGCGAATGGGGCCGCGAGGGCGTCGAGCACATGTACGGCCTTTCGGATTTCATCGTCACCGGGTGGAAGCCAGAGGACGTGCACGCGAACGTGATGGATTTCGTCTTTCCCTCGCGTGAGGAATTCGAGCACTGCGCCCCCGCCTTCGGGGACGGGATGCGCCTGAACTTCCACCCCGGCGGACAGACTGCGGACCTCTCCCTCGAGGACTCGGACAAGGCGAAGGGCATCGCCCGTTTCCTGCGGTACTCCGGCATCAAAAAAGAAAACACCGTCGCGTTCGGCGACGGCGGCAACGACGTGACCATGATGGGCGCGGTCGGCACGGGCGTGGCTATGGGCAACGCCGTGGACGAGGTCAAGCGTGCGGCGGACTACGTGACCGCCGACCTCTTCGACGACGGGGTGCAGAAAGGCTTAAAACATCTGGGACTCATTTAGAGGTTCGATGTTGGAGGTTAGAGAATTAGAAAGGGCAAGGCCAAGGGACAAAGCCAACGCCAAGCGTTCCCTTGGGGCATCGCGGCGGGGTCGAGCGATGCACAACCCAATGATTTCCGTTGAACGAAACGGCGGGGCCCGCCCGCGGCGAAACGCCGCCGGCAGCACGCCGCAAAGGAGGCTTATTTTCATTATGAAACGGTGCCTGATCGTTTACGATTCCTATCATCACGGCAACACGAAGAAAGTCGCGGAGGCGATGGCCGAGGTTTCCGGCGCGGAGCTCTGCCCGGCGGCGGACGCCTCGGAGAAGGACCTTTCCGCCTACGACGTGATCGGCTTCGGCTCCGGCATCGCCTACGGCAAGCCGTACGAGGCGCTGCAGAAAGCGGCCGCACGGCTCAGCCTCGGCGGAAAGGCCGTGTTCGTTTTCTCCACCAGCGGCAGCGGCAACACGCGTTACAACGAGTTCTTTGAAAAAAGGCTGAAAGACGCCGGAGCCGTCGTCGCCGGCAGTTTCACCTGCAAGGGTTTCGACACGGTCGGGCCGTTCAAACTCATGGGCGGCATCGCGAAAGGCCATCCGGACGAAGCGGACCTGGCCGCCGCCAAAGCGTTTATCGCCGGCCTGCTGAAATAAGTCGGCCGCAGACACAAAAAGAAGCGGGCCAAGGCGGCCCGCTTCTTTTTGTGATCGGGAACTTCCGAAACCGTCCGGGGGGCACAGCGCCTTACGGCGGCCACGACCGATCGGATTTTTCCGCTCACGGGAGTTACCTGGAACTCTCCCGCCGAACAAAGCTGTTTTTTCCGTCGGCCTGACCGGCGGGGCTTGGCCGCGGGGTCACCCCGCCACAAGCGGCATCTCGCCCGGCGCGTAGGAAACGCCGTTGAAATACACGTCGTACCACACGAGGAACGCGAAGACGGTCCAGATCTTGCGGCTGTTGTCGCACCTGCCGTTGTAATGGTCGTCGAGGAGTTCCGTCAGCACGTCCGTGTCGAAGAACTGCCGCGCGGTCTTCGACTGGAACGATTCCTTGACCAAATCGTAATATTTTTCTTCCCGCAGCCACACGCGGATGGGCACCGGGAAGCCGAGCTTTTTCTTTTTCGCCGTGTTTTCGGGCAGGTGGCGCATGGCCGCCTCGCGCATGGCGAACTTCGTGTTCTGTCGGTTGACCTTCAGCCGACGCGGGATGCGCGAAGCGACCTCGAACACCCTGCGGTCGAGGAACGGAACGCGCAGCTCCAGCGAATTGGCCATGCTCATGCGGTCGGCTTTGAGGAGGATGTCGCCCGCGAGCCACACGTTGAGGTCGAGGAACTGCATTTTGGTCACGTCGTCGAGGCCCCGCGCGCGCTCGTAGACCGGCGCGGTCACAAGCTGCGGCGGGGTGCAGGGGATGTCCCGCTTGAGTAAGCGGCGTTTTTCCTCCATGGTGAACATCGAACAGTTGCCGATAAACCGCTCCTCCACGGTCTTCGACCCGCGGATCAGGAAGCTCCTGCCCCGGAACCGGAACGGCAGCTTCTGCACGAGGGCCGCGATCGCGCGGCGCAGCCCGCGCGGCAGTTTCTGGTAGGCCGCGAGGTCGTCCGGCTCGTGGTAGATGTTGTACCCGCCGAACAGCTCGTCCGCCCCTTCGCCGGAAAGCACGACCTTGACGTACTTGCTCGCCATTTTCGAGACGAAATACAGCGCGATGCACGAGGCGTCGGCCAGCGGCTGGTCCATGTGGTACTGCACCTTGCGGATGTTGCCCCAGTACTCCTCGGGCGTGATGACGTGGAAGTGGTGCTCGACGCCGATCTTTTCGGAGAGCTCCTTCGCGTAGCCGATCTCGTTGTATTTCTCGTCGGTGCCGAAGCCGACGGTGAACGTCTTCTGCCCCGCGAAATAGCTCGCGACATAGCTCGAATCCACCCCGCTCGACAGAAAGCAGCCGACCTCCACGTCGCTGATGCGGTGCGCCGCGACGGAGTCGTCGAACACGTCTTCGATCTTTTTGACGGCCTCCTCCTCGGTCATGGAGTCGTCCGGCTCGAACTTCGGCTCCCAGTAGCGGCGGGTTTCGATGCGGCCGTCGCGGTACCACATGAGGTGGGCGGGCGGCAGACAGTACACGCCCTCGAAGAACGTCTCCGGCGGGGCGGGGTATTCAAACGAGATATAGTTGTTCAGCGCGTTTTTGTTCAGCTTCTTCTGAAAGCCGGGGAATTCGAGGATGCTCTTGATCTCCGACGCGTAGACGAAATGGTCCCCCACCATGGTGTAGTGCATCGGCTTGATGCCGAAGAAATCGCGGGCGAGGAACAGGCTCTTCTCCCGCGTGTTCCAGATGGCGAACGCGAACATGCCGCGCAGCTTGGCGGGCAGCTCTTCGCCCCATTCCTCAAAGCCGTGCACGAGGACCTCGCTGTCGGTCCTGGTGTAGAATTTGTGCCCCTTGGCCAGCAGGATCTCGCGGAGCTGCTGATAGTTGTAGATCTCGCCGTTGAACATCAGCACCAGGGTCCTGTCCTCGTTGTAGATCGGCTGGTCGCCGGTTTCGGAAAGATCGATGATGCTCAGCCGCCGGAAGCCCATGGCGATGTCGCCGTCGGTATAGACACCGCAGGAATCCGGCCCGCGATGGGTGATTTTATCCGTCATGGCTTTGACGACCGCGTCGCGGTCGATCACTTCGCCTGTAAAACCGCAAAGTCCGCACATGCTGCAATTCCTCTTTTCCTCATTTGCACCGCTGCAGAAAGAATCCGTTTCTACTCTTCTTTTTTCCCGTCCGCGCCCCGGTATTCCTCCAGCAGGTTCTTTGCGGTCAGGGCGTCCACGGGAAGAAAGCTGTTTTCGTCCGGCGCGGGGGCGCTGCGGACGATCTCCCGCGACTTGCGGTACGCCTCCATGCGCGTGGAGCGCACGGCCGGTTCCTTTTCTCCCTCCGGGAAGAAAGTGAAGCGGATCTCCTCGGGCGAAGCGGAGTAAAAATACCCGCGCACGGCTTTTTTCCCGTGCTTTTTGTCGAGCACGCCGGCCAGGGCATACTTGACCAGCTCGACCGCGAAGTCGTCGAGGCCGGCCTCGAAGATCAGGATCTTTTCCTTCAGCTCCGCGGGGGTCGAAACCACCCGTTTCCTGACCTGCGCGAGCTGCGGGAACCGCTCCCCCACGTCCACGGGCTTGAACGCGCCGGCGCTTCCGTTCGGGACCAGGTAGATCATGAACGCTTTCTCCCGGTCGTGATACAGGCAGGGGTAGACAAGCTGGGCGCGGTACCCGCACTGGGGGCACCGCCAGTCGAACAGGCTCTCGCGCAGCAGGCTCTCGCGCAGGCCGGGGCTCTCCTGCGCGCAGATGCCGGGCCACATCTTCGTGCGCACGGCAAAACCGCAGTTCGGGCAGCCGACATCCCTGTTGATTTGCGTTGGCATTTTTCTATCTCTTCTCCTTGCGCGGGCTGTACCCGCTCCCAATGCCGGGCGTGAAGCTCTGCGGAAACCCGGGCTTTGTTCGCCCGGACAGTCTTGGGAATGCTCCCGCGGGCGCGGACGCGCCTTTCCGCCAGACGAAGCCCGGATTCTCCGCTGTGTCCCACGGCGGGGCGGGGCCGCGGGCACAGCCCGCGCATTTCGTTTATTATATCACGGCGACATAAAAAATGGAATAGACGAAATACTACTGTTATTTTGAGGGAAACTGCGATATAATAATCCCAACAACACGGAAACAAAGACCGCGTCCGCGGCAGGAGGCAGAAGATGGATTTTTTCAAAACGGCAGCCGACTCCGTATCCAAAGCAGTCAACTACGTGATGGACCGGAACCGCAAGGCAGCCCTGATCAACCGGCTCAATATCGTCATTCGCAACGAAAGGGATAAACAGACCCGCGCCTACCTTGCGCTGGGCAAATATTATTACACCCGCCTGCGCGACCCGGAGAACGAAGTCACCGAGCCGCTGTGCAAAGAGGCGGAAACCGCCGGGCGCCGTCTGCGGCGCGCCTATGCGAAGCTGGACGATCTGACCGTTCCGGCTGAGGCGGCGGAGAAAAACGTCTCCCCGCGGAAAGACGGCCACCGCGACGACGGCTACGAAGATCCCCTCGACGGCGGTTCCGCCTCGGAAGAGGCTGCGGAAGACGAGCCCGCGGGCCCTTCCGACGGCCGCACGGAAGACGAGGAGGAATTTCTCCGCCCTTTTACGGTGGTGCCGAACGACGCTCCGCCAGAGGGCGGCACCGGAGACGGCGGGGACGGCGGGGACTGACGCGGGCGGCGGGCCGCCGCCCGTACGGCCGGGTGTGAAAATAAGTCCATTTTTCCGCCGCGCCGAACGGCGGGGCTTGACAGCGGGGGCACCCCGCCGGGGACGTATCGCCTTATGATAAAAGAAAATCAGAAAATCCTGAACGGCCTGTTCGCCGTGTGGGACGCCTGCGTGTGCATGATCTCCATCGTGCTGGCGTTCTATCTGCATTTTTACGGCTATCGGGGCAGCGATTACATCGGCCTCGGGTACTACCTGAACCTGATGCTCTACGTCGTGCCGGCCTATTTTCTCATCTACCACTATTTCGGCCTGCACGACTCCTTCCGGTACCGGTCGCTCCTCTCCGAAGTGGGAAAGGTCTGCCAGTCGAACGTCATCGGCGTGGTGTTCGTGTTCGTGCTGGTCTTCTTTCTCAAGGAAGTCCACATCTCGAGAATCGTGATCTTCCTGTTCGGCCTGCTGAACTCCGTGTTCAGCGCGCTGAGCCGCGCCGCGGCGCGCCGCCTGCTGCGCGGGATGCGCGCCGCGGGCTACAACATCAAGCACCTGCTGCTTGTCGGGTGGAACGATGTCTCCGCCGAGTTTTTCGACCGCGTCACGTCGAACCGCGCGCTCGGCTGCGAATTCGCGGGCTACCTGAGCCACAGCAAGGTCAGCACCGGCGGCCGGAAGATCGCCTACGCGGGCGGCTTCGGTACGCTGCCGTACCTGCTGGAACGCGGCGGCATCGACGAGGTCGTCATCTCCCTCGACTACGCCGAATTCTCGGAGCTCAGCGGCATCATCGACATCTGCGAAAAGGCCGGCGTCAAATCGAACCTGCTGCCGTTCTATACGAAATACCTTCCCACCAGGCCCTATATCGACGAAGTGGAGGGCATGCCGCTGATCAACATCCGGCGCATCCCGCTCGACAACATGCTCAACAGCTTTTCCAAGCGGCTGCTCGACCTCGCGGTCTCCATCCTCATGCTGGCCGTGTTCTCCCCGCTGATGCTCGCGGCCGCAATCGGAGTCAAGCTCTCTTCGCCGGGCCCGGTCTTCTACAGCCAGGAGCGCATGGGCCGCAACAAGCGGATCTTCCGCATGGTCAAGTTCCGCTCGATGCGCGTGCAGAGCGGCGACGCGACCACTTGGGGCACGAGGGACGACGGGCGGCGGACGAAGTTCGGCGCGTTCCTGCGGAAATACAGCATCGACGAGCTGCCGCAGCTTTTCAACGTGCTGAAAGGCGACATGAGCCTGGTCGGCCCGCGGCCGGAGCGGCCCTATTTCGTCGACCGCTTCCGCGGGGAGATCCCCCTCTACATGCTCAAGCATCTGGTGCGGCCGGGCATCACGGGCTGGGCGCAGGTCAACGGCTGGCGCGGCGACACCTCCATCGAAGAGCGCATCAAATGCGACATCTACTACATAGAAAACTGGACGTTCCTGCTGGATATTAAGATTTTGCTCCTCACCCTCCTCAAAAGGAACACCCCTTCAGCTTTTGTAGAGCCAAATCTCCAAAGAGTAATTATTTGTTCTTGCGGATGAAGTTCCAACTGTCGCGGCACATGTCGTCGAGCGTGCGCTCCGCCTGCCAGCCGAGCTCGCGTTTCGCGCGGGAGCAGTCGGCGTAGCAGGTGGCGATGTCGCCGGGGCGGCGGCCCTCGATTTCGTAGGGGATCTTCACGCCGCTCGCGCGCTCGAACGCCCTCACGACTTCCAGCACGGAGCTGCCCCGGCCCGTCCCGAGGTTGAAGGCGCGCGCGCCGGAGATCTTTTCGATATTCTCCAGCGCCTTCACGTGCCCGGCCGCGAGGTCACAGACATGGATGTAGTCGCGCACGCCGGTCCCGTCTGGCGTGGGGTAGTCGTCACCGTACACGTGCAGGAAAGGAAGCTGCCCGACCGCGACTTTCATGATGTAGGGCATCAGATTGTTCGGGATGCCGTTGGGGTTCTCGCCGATGAGGCCGCTGGCGTGCGCGCCGATGGGGTTGAAGTAGCGCAGCAGCGCGACCTTCCAGTCCTTCTCGGCGGCGCAGAGGTCGGTGAGGATGCGTTCGGTGAACAGCTTCGTGGCGCCGTAGGGGTTGGTGGCGGAAAGCGGCATGTCTTCGGTGAACGGCGCGGCATTGTGCATGCCGTACACCGTGGCGGAGGAACTGAACACGAAGCGCCTCACGCCGTACTGCTGCATCAGGCGCAACAGGTTGAGGGTGCCGGTGAGGTTGTTGTGGTAATACGCGAGCGGCTTCGCGACGGATTCCCCGACCGCCTTGAGGCCCGCGAAATGGATGACCGCGTCGATCCGGTTCTCTTGGAAGATCTTCTCGAATCCGCCGAAATCGAGCATGTCGCACGCGTAGGCGGGGAACTTCTTTCCGGCGATGGATTCGATTTTGCCGATCACCTCGGGCGAGGAATTGCTGTAATTGTCCATCACGACGACACCGCAGCCGCTTTTCAGCAGCTCGACGGCCGTATGCGAGCCGATGTAGCCGGCCCCGCCGGTAATCAGGACATTCATTTTCTGTTCTCCTTTCCGTCAAGGAAACGTTTGTACGCCCGGCGCAGCTCTTCCGCCGCGTCTTCCGGGCAGGTCGGGTTGCAGGCGGCCCAGGCCCCCGTCTCGCTGGAGGCGTTGAATTTCTGCTTCCGGGCGCTGCGCATGGGCGGGTAGAATTCGATGTGAAAATGGAAATCCTTCGAGTAGTCGCCGCCGTCGACCGGCGCGTTGTGCATGCACATCATGTACGGGAACCGGTAGCCGAACAGGCTGTCGAGCATGCCCGCCGTGTCGCGCACGGTCACGCCGAGGGCGTCCCGCTGTGCGTCGGAGAAATCCGTCAGGTACTGCCTGTGCGCGTTCGACTGGATATACACGCCGTAGGGATACGCGCTGAAAAACGGCAGGAACACGGTGAAGTGCTCGTTTTGGAAGACGATGCGGCGCTCCGCCCGTCTTTCGTTCTCCAGAAAATCGCAGAAGAGGCACCGGCCGTTTTTTTTATAATACTCTTTTGCGGACCGCGCTTCAAGCTCCAGCTTTTTCGGCAGGAACGGATAGGCGTAGATCTGACCGTGCGGGTGCGGCATGGTGACGCCGACCGCTTCGCCGCGGTTCTCGAAGACGAACACGTACTTCACCTTCGGGTCGGCGGCGAGGGCGGCGAACCGCTCGCACCAGAGGTCCACGAGCTTCCTCATATGTCCGTCGGAAAGCTGCGGCACCGTGACCGTGTGCTCCGGCGAATACAGAATCACCTCGCATTTGCCGTAGCAGGGCGCCGTTTTGAAAAAGTCCGTGCCGACGTCGTCCGGCTCCGGCGGGTCCCCGCGCAGGGCCGGAAAATCGTTGTCGTACTCCAGCACCTCGTAGCCCGGCACGTTGCCGGAAGAGGGGCAGAAGGGGCACCAGCCCTTCGGCATCTGCGGGCGGTCCTGGCGGTTCGACGCGACCATGGTCCAGTCGCGGATAAACGGGTCCCATCTCAGTTCAGCCATTTCAAAATCTCCTGTTCACAGTATTCTGACCCCGCCCGCGGGCCGCACGGAGAGCGGCAGGCAGCTCCCCCCGCCGAACACGGCCTCCATGCGCTTTGTAAACTCCGGCAGAAACCCCTCGGGCACATAGGCCTGCACCGTTCCGGCGAAGCCCCCGCCGTGCACGCGCCACGCGCCGCCGCAGGGCGTGAGCAGCCGCTCGCACAACGCGAGCGCCACGGCCACGCCCTGCTCTTCGACATGCGAGGGCGAAAACACGTTCTGCAGGTACTCGAACGAAGAGCGCCCGCTCTCGACGACAAGGTCCCTGAACGTCCGAAAGTCCCCGGCTTTCAGCGCCGCGGCTTCACGCAGCACGCGGGCGTTTTCGCCGAAGTAATGGATGCCGCGCAGCGCGGCGCGATCGCCCGCGGCGGCGCGGACTTTCGCGATGCCGGCGAAGAACTCCTCCTCGTCCACCTGGGAAAGCACCTCTTTACCGAACACCTTCGCCGCGGCCCTCATCTCCGCGGGGATGGCCGCGTAGTCCGGGGTCAGCGAAGCGTGGCTGCCGCCGGTGTCGATCATGCACAGGCGATCCCCGCAGGCGGCGAAATCGAACGGGATCTTCTCCGCCCCCGGCTCGGCCGCGTCGCGGAAATCCAGCATCGCAAAGCCGCCGACGGCGCAGGCCGCCTGGTCCATCAGGCCGCACGGCTTGCCGAAATAGACGTTTTCCGCGCGCTGGCCGATCTGCGCGACCGCGAGCGGGGGCACACTCCCTTCGCAGAACATCCCGTTCAGCGCCGTGCCGATCAGCACCTCGAACGCGGCGGACGACGACAGGCCGGAACCCGGCAGCACCTGCGACGTGGTGTACGCGCAGAACCCGCCGACGCTCTTTCCCCGCCGCGCAAAATCCGCGCAGATGCCGCGCAGCAGCGCCTTCGACGTGTTCTTCTCCTCCGGATGGACGGAGAGGTCGCCGAGGTCGATCGCGTCTTCGGGGAAACCTTCGGAGCGTACCCGCACCTCGCCGTTCCCGAGCGGAGAAGCCACGGCGACCGCGTCGAGGTTCACGCCGGCCGCGAGCACCCGCCCGCCCTGGTGGTCCGTGTGGTTGCCGCCGATCTCCGTGCGGCCCGGCGCGCTGAAGACCATCACGTCCCGGCCGGCGCCGTACCGCTCCCCGAACGCGTCGATCGCCCGGACGATCCGCTCCCCGCGCTCCGCCGCTTCCTCTTCGCCGCACCCGTAGACGCGCGACAGCTTTTCCGTCAGATCTCCCCGCCGGATCGACTCCTTTGCCTTCTCTGGCAGCATTTGCCATCCTCCTCCCGGATTTCGGGCCGCCGCCCGTTTTTCCGGTCCTATTGTACCGCCGCGGCGGGACTTTCACAAGGGAGGATTGTGCCGTACATATGGATTTTTGACGCATCCGCCCCCGCTCTTTCCGCCGTCATGAATAACGGGCGGCGCGGGGGGAAATCATAATCCGATAGAGATTTCAGGAAAGAAGGTCTTGCCATGGCGAGCAGCGACTCCTTCGGCAGCGCGAAACTGCCCTCCGCCGACCTCGACGCCAACGTCGAATACATCTGCAATATCTTCAGGAACGACGAGACGCTCGTCAAACGTTTCTTTTCCAGCGCGCGCGAACCGACCGCCAGGTTCTGCGTCCTTTTTTCAGACGGCATGATCAACAACAAGCTCCTGAACGAAGACGTTATCCGCCCCCTGCTGGAATATCCCTTCGGGAAGGACGACCCCGACCTGACCCGGACCGTGTCGGAGAGCATCACGCTCTCCGACAGCGTGGAAAAGACCGACCAGGTCGAACATCTGGTGCAGGGCATCGTGTACGGCGACACGATCCTGCTGGCGCGGGGCTGCCCGGACGCGCTGATCCTGAACACCAAGGGGTGGATCTTCCGCTCCATCGCCGAGCCGGAGAGCGAGCGCGTGCTGCGCGGCCCGCGCGAGGGGTTCAACGAATCGCTGCTGATGAACCTCTCCATGCTGCACCGGAAACTGCGCACCCCGGACCTCAAGGTGAGGTACCGCACCTTCGGCAGAAGGACCCGGACGAAGGCCTGCCTGTGCTACCTCGACAGCCTCGTGAACAAGTCCGTGCTGAAAGAGCTGGAAAAGCGCCTGGACCGCATCGACATCGACGGCACCCTCGACTCGAACTACATCGGCGAGCTGATCAAGGACGCCCCGTTTTCCGCGATCAAGACCATTGGGATGACGGAGCGCCCCGACGTGGTGGCCGCAAGGCTCCTCGAGGGCCGCGTCGCCCTGTTTCTGGACGGAACGCCGTCGGTGCTGACGGTCCCCCACCTGTTCATCGAGCATTTCCAGAGCGACGAGGATTACTACGTCAATTTCGTGTTCTCTTCGATCGGCCGGTTCCTGCGGATCGCCGCCTTCGTCATCTCGATCACTTTTCCCGCCATCTACGTCGCTCTCACGACGTTCCACCAGGAGATGTTGCCCACGCAGCTTCTGCTGAGCATCTCCGCCGCGCGGCAGGGCGTCCCGTTCCCCACGGCGCTCGAGACCGTGCTCATGCTCATCGTGTTCGAGATGCTGCGGGAATCCGGCGCGCGCATGCCCGGCATCATGGGCCAGACGCTCAGCATCGTGGGCGCGCTGGTCGTCGGCCAGGCCGCCGTGGACGCGAAGCTCGTCAGCGCGCCGATCATCATCGTCGTCGGCCTCGCGGGCATCACCGGCCTGATGGTGCCGCGCCTCAAAGGGTACATCCTCATCCACCGGTTCTGCCTGCTGTTCTGCGCCTGCCTGCTCGGGCTTTACGGGCTGCTGCTGGGCCTGGTGATCCTCATGGTCAGCATCTTCTCGATGCACTCCTTTGGGGTTCCGATCGTGCCGGACATGCACCTGAACAACCCGCAGGAATACAAGGACATCTATTTCAGGCTCCCGTGGATCTTCATGAAAAAACGGCCGGGCTACCTCAGCAGGAACCAGACCCGGCAGACGACGGGGGAGAAGAAATGAAAAAGCTGCTGGCTCTGCTTCTGGCGCCCGCGATGCTGTTCACCCTCACGGGGTGCTGGAACTACCACGAGATCGAGACGTTTCAGGTCGTCGCGGGCATCGCGGTGGACCCGGGCCTGAACGGCTACAAATACCACGTCACCGTCGAATGCGTCAAGCTGGGGCAGGGCGCCTCACAGCAGCCGAGCGGCCCCCAGCCGGTAGTCCTCGAAGCGGACGGGAACACGATTTTCGACACCGTGCGCAGCATGCTGAACGAATCGGACAAAAAGCTCTATTTCAGCCACTGCGAGATCGTCGTCCTCAGCAAGGTGCTCGCGAAGGACGGCATCAAGCCTCTGCTGGACTGGTTCATGCGCGACGCCGAGCCACGCGACACGCTGGAATTTCTGGTCTCGAAAGAGAGCACCGCGGGCGTCATCCTGCAGCAGAAGCCGAAGACCGGGCAGGTGATGTCGTACCAGATCAGCAACTCCCTGCACGAATCCGCCAACGCGGCCGGCAAGAACCTGCACGTGCAGCTCTACCAGATCAACAACACGCTGAACACGCAGGGCGACGACCTCTCCCTCCCCGCGGTCGAAGTCAAGCCGGAGGCGGGCGGCGATACCGTCCAGGTGGAGGGGGACGCGGTGTTCCGGGAGGATAAAATGGTGGGCTGGATCACCGCCGACCAGGCGAAGTTCACGAACTTCGTGTTGGACCGCATCAGCGGCGGCCTCCTCCTCACCGGGGAGGATCCGGCCGACCCGGACATCACGCTGGAGGTCATCCACAACAGCACCAAGGTCAAGGCCTCCGTCGGCGGCGGAGTCCCCACCATGAACATCGACATCCACATGACGGCGGCCTATGCCGAGCAGAACTCGACGGAGGACCTCCTCTCGAAAGTGGGCGTGGACCGGATCGAAAGCTATGCGGAGCGGACCCTTCAGACCGACGTGGGGAACACGATCGACACGGTGCAGAAGCAATACGACGCCGACATCTTCGACTTCGGCGCCACGATCAGCCAGTCGCAGCCGGACGCATGGGACAAGCTGAAAGCCGGCTGGCGCGACACTTTCAAAAAGCTGAAATACCATGTGAGCGCCGAAGTGGAGATCAAGAACGCGGCGACCGTCGTGGATAAAGGGGGCAAGTAGATGGGAGCCCTGATGATTTTTCTCTTTTTCTTCGCGGTTCTGACCGTGTTCGATCTTGTGCCCCTGATCCGGCAGAAGGAATGGAGGTATCTCTATTTTTCCATCCCCGCCTACGTGATTTCCCTGTGCCTGAATCTGCTGATGGCCAGCAACCTCCGCTACCCGAGCATCACGAAGGTGATAGAAGGAGTCCTGTCAAAATTTATGAAGTGAAGGGTCGCCATGGAAAAGGTCAAGGTGCCGGAGCGGCAGCTTCAGGTGATGCTCGCCCTGTTTCTCGCGGACAGCTCCTTTATTTCCGCGGGGGAATCCAAAGCCCAGCAGGATTCCTGGATCTGCCTGATCG
>DAINSB010000056.1:0-13035 GCA_036741535.1 Caproicibacter sp.
TTTTTTGACGACGAAAGGTGTTCGTATGGGAAATGAAAATGCATTTATAATGGCTAAATTTGGTGAAGAAGAACATCTGACCCAGATGCAGGAAAACGGATTGCTTTTTATGAATACTGTTTCTTACTTTAAAACATGTGAAGCGGTTCTCCACCGTTGCTTTGAACTTGGTGAAACTGTAAAATCAGTGTCAGATGAGATCGGGTATAGCCGAGCCAGTATTTACACGTGGCGTCGGAAATATCTCCGGAAAGGGACGACTGCACTGATGAATCCAGAGGATGATCCCCGTGGCAAGTTAGTGCCGGGCACAGCATCCTCCTCAGAGGAAATCAACGAGTTGAAATCCGAAATGGAGGATTTGCGGATGCAAATAGATATCCTGAAGGAGACCATCAACGTATTAAAAAAAGGCCCCGGCGTCGATCAGGAAGTTCTCCGGAATCGGGAGAAGGCAGCGATCATCGGCGCCCTGAAAAGTAAGTATCCGCGGCCGGAAGACAAAAAAGTCCTCCGAAAGCAGGGGCATGCCGCAGCAAACGGCGCCATGCAGGAATCGGATTTTTCACCTGCAAAAAGTCGAAGGGGAGCTTTCCGCTGCCGGCTTTCAACCTGGGATATGCCCTCCAAAATTCTGCTGAAAAAGGAGGGGCGTCTTTGAGAAGTAAGAATTTCATGCATAACTCTGTTAAAATGAAGGCAATTTCACTTGATTTCTTTTCTATGATATGTTATGATGATCCTATTCGATTGGCAATGAGGCCAGCAAGGATTTCTGACGGGATCCTTTCTGGCCTCATTTTTTTGCTGTTGCTTCCAGCTCTGTAACGCAACAGCGAACCATTTCAACCACTTCGGGAGGTAGCACAGCATGAATCACGGTGACTTTGCCTGGATGCTGACCTGCTCGGCCCTCGTTTTCCTGATGACGCCGGGGCTGGCTTTCTTTTATTCGGGCATGACGAAAAGGAAAAACTCCATCAACACCATTCTCTCCTGTTCCCTGACCCTGGGGCTCGCATCCGTTCTCTGGGTCCTGATCGGCTTCTCGCTTTCTTTCAGCGGCGACCGGGGCGGCGTGATCGGCGACCTAAACTGGTTCTGCATGAACTTCGACACGCTGAAAGACCAGACCCTGGCTTACCCCAACACGCTGACCTTCGCCATTTTCCAGATGATGTTCGCCATCATCACGCCCGCACTGATCACGGGGGCCGTCGTGGAACGGATGCGGTTCACCACGCTGTTCGTCTTCCTCGGCATCTGGTCGGTGCTGGTCTATTACCCGATGGCGCATATGGTGTGGGGCGGCGGCCTGCTGATGAAACTGGGCGCGGTCGATTTCGCCGGGGGGAACGTGGTCCACATCACCTCTGGCATCAGCGCGCTGGTGCTGGCCATCGTCCTCGGCAAGCGCAAACATTACGGCAAAATCTCTTATCATCCGCACAACGTGCCCATGGTTTTTCTGGGGGCGGCGATGCTGTGGTTCGGCTGGTTCGGCTTCAACGGCGGCAGCGCGGGAGCGGCCAACGCACTCGCCGCGCACGCCTTTCTGACCACCAACACCTCCGCCGCCGCGGCGATGCTGTCGTGGATGCTAATTGAAAAAGTCCGCAACGGGAATCCGTCGCTGGTGGGCGCATCCACCGGCATGGTCATCGGCCTTGTGGCCATCACGCCGGGCGCCGGATTCGTGCCCGTCTGGGCCGCGCTCGTGATCGGCGCGCTGGCAAGCCCCATCTCCTACTTCTTCATCTCCGTCGTGAAAGCGAAATTCGGCTACGACGACGCCCTGGATGTGTTCGGATGCCATGGCGTCGGAGGGATCTGGGGCGGAATCGCCACCGGCCTCTTTACACAGAGTTCCATCAACCCGTCCGCAAGATGGAACGGCCTGCTCTTCGGCGACGCCCAGCTTTTCGTCCGCCAGCTCGCGGCCGTGGGCGTGGCCGTCGTCGTCGCCGTCGTCGGCACGCTCATCGCCATCGGCATTGCGAAGCTCTGCACGAAAAAGATCCGCGTGGACGGGAAGGACGAAGCGATCGGCCTCGACATCGCGGAGCACGGCGAGCAGGCCTATCCCGCTTTCAACGGGATGGACTGACCCGCGCCCGCGCGAACATTTGCGAAGGAGAATCTGCGCCATGAAAAAAATCGAAGCGATCATCCGGCCCGAGCAACTCGAAGACATCAAGGAAAGCCTCAAGCCGCTGAACCTGAACGGGATGAGCGTGACCCAGATCATGGGCATCGGCTGCCAGCGCGGCTGGAAGGAAATCGTCCGCGGCACGGAGGTCGATTACAACTTCCTGCCGAAAATCAAGCTGGAAATGGTCGTGCCCGACGGGCAGGCCGAAGAGATCATCGGCAGGATCACCGAGACCGCGAAAACCGGGAACATCGGGGACGGAAAGATCTTTGTATACGACGTTCTGGACGCGGTCCGCATCCGCACCGGGGAGCGCGGCGAAAACGCCGTGCGCTCGGGCGGCGACTGACGGCGGCCGCATCATCGCCCCGGCAAGAGGGCGCCCCGTAAAGCCAACCGGCTTTACGGGGCGCTTCTGTTTTAATCCTCCGAAATTTTCCCGGGAGAGACGTTTTCCGTATGGGCAGACTGGCCCGCAGCTCCCGCTGGCGCAACCGCGCCCAGAAAAAGCGGCTTATCCTTCGCGTAAAGGATCTTCTGGCGGGAATAGATGCCGGAATAACCGGAGAGCAGATAGCTGACGGCGGCGGCGAGGAGATAGAACAGGATGCCCTTCGCGCCGAACACCTCGGCGCTGAGGACCAGCGAGGTCAGCGGGCAGTTGGTGACGCCGCAGAACACCGCCACAAAGCCGAGGGAAGCCCCGAAGGACGGATCGAGGCCGAGCAGCCCGCCGGCGACACATCCGAACGTGGAGCCGACGAAAAGGGCCGGGATGATTTCGCCGCCCTTGAAGCCGCAGCCGAGCGTGAGGGCCGTGAACAGGATCTTCAGCAGAAACGCCCAGGTCTGCGCGCGGCCGCCGAGGGCAGCCGCGATCTGCGCGGAACCCACGCCGAGGTAATCCCGGCCGAACGGCAGCGTCAGCAGGGCGATCGCGGCGCCGCCGACCGCCGCGCAGACGATTTTGTCCGGCACACGGCACTGGAAGAAACGGCGGCAGTCGCGCATCATCTTGCAGTAGAACCAACTGACCCCTGCGCACAGGGCCGCGAGCGCGATCACGCGCACGACGGAGAGGAAATCCACCGCGGGGATGCCCGCCACGGCAAAGGCCATGGCCGGTTCGCGGAACTGCCGGGCGATGGATACCCCCACCAGGGCTGCGACCGTGCACGGAACCAGGGACGAATACTGCATGACGCCGACCGTGACGACTTCCATGACGAAAACGGCGGCGGTGACCGGCGTGCCGAACAGCGCGCCGAAACAGGCCGACATCCCGCACATGGTGATCAGGTGCAGGTCCCGTTCGTCCAGGCGGAACAGCCGCCCGATGCCGTACCCCAGGCTGCCGCCGAGCTGCAGCGACGCGCCTTCGCGCCCCGCGGACCCGCCGACCAAATGGGTAACGACGGTCGAAACGAAAATGAGCGGCGCCATTTTGATCGGCACCGGCTCGGGCGAGCGGATCGCCTCGATGATCAGATTGGTGCCCTGCGGATGGTCCGCCTTTCCGAGATGGTAGAGGAAGGCGATCAGCGCGCCGCCCGCCGGCAGCAGCCAGACGAGCCACCCGTTCCGAAGGCGGAGGTCCGTCGCGCCGGCAATGCAGAAATAAAGCAGCGTGCCCGCGCCGCCGGCGACGGCCCCCGTCAGGCCCGCGAGGAGCAGCCATTTGACGAGCGCGCCGAAATACCGTTTGCCCCGCGCGAGGTACTCCCGCATGCGGCGGAGGAGGAACGCCCCCTGTTCCGAAAAAGGCTTTGTAAAGATTTGCACGCTATCCCGCTCCATCATCGAGTTTTCCGGCCGTCCACCAGTTCCCGGTACAGCTCGTTTTTCTTCCGCCCCGTTTCCGCCGCGGCGCGCCTAGCCGCCTGCGCGGCGGAAACGCCCTGCGAGAGGTACTCCCGCGCCAGGGCGACCGCATCCCGCGCGGGCACAACCTGCGGGGCGGGCTCCGGCGCGCCCTCCACGACCAGAACGAACTCACCCTTCGCCTCGTTTTCGGCATAGAGCCGGGCAGCCTGCGCAAGGGTCGTGCGCACAACCTCCTCGTGGATCTTGGTCAGTTCGCGCGCGAGGGCGATCCTCCGGTCTCCGAACGCCTCCAACAGATCGGAAAGCGTTGCGGCGAGCTTGTGCGGCGCCTCGTAGAAGATCATCGTCCTCTTCTCGCCCTTCAGGCTTTCCAGATGCGCCCGCCGGCTCTTCTTGTTCACGCTCAAAAAGCCCTCGAACGTGAAGCGCCCCGTCGGCAGGCCGGACACCACCAGCGCGGACACCGCGGCGCTCGGTCCCGGCACCACGCTGACGGGGATCCCCCGCCCGACGCACTGTTCCACCAACAGTTCCCCCGGGTCGGAGATGGCGGGCATGCCGGCGTCCGAAACCAGGGCGCAGACCTCGCCCGCCGCCATGCGGTCGCACAGCGTTTCACCGCGTTCACGCTTGTTGTGCTCGTGGTAGCTGACGAGCGGCCTGTGGATGTCGAAATGCGTCAGCAGCTTGCGGGTCACGCGCGTGTCCTCGGCGGCGATGAAGTCGGCGGAAGAGAGGGCCTCCGCCGCGCGCGGCGAAAAATCCGACAGATTTCCGATCGGCGTGCCGACGACGACCAGTTTTCCGCTCATCCGTGTCCCTCCTTGGTAACCGCCTTATAATCCCCGTACAGGGCGAGCATCTCTTCCGAAAGACTTCCGCCCCCGTCTTCGACCAGCAGCGCCGGCCCGACCGTCAGGCCCGGCCGACCGCCGCGCCCCGCCTGCAGCAGGAACAGGAACGGCGCCGCCTGCGCGCGCTGCTGCACGAAGCGCAGGCGCTTCGGCTCGAGGCCCGCCTCCCGCAGGGCAAACAGGGTGTCGCACAGGCGCTCCGGCCGCATGCAGCAGAAAAACCTGCCGCCCCAGCGCAGAAAATACGAGGCCGCGGCGGCGATCTCCGCGAACGTGCACGCGGCTTCGTGCCGGGCGATCCGGCAGCTCTCGGCGGCGCTTTCGGCGCCCGCGCCCAAGGGCTTGTAGGGCGGGTTGCAGGCGATGCGGTCGAGCCCGCCGGCCGGCAGCGCCCGCTCTTCGCGCAGCCTCCGGATGTCGCACTCGACCACGCCGATCCGGCCGGCCAGGCCGTTGCGCTCCACCGACCGGCGCGCCATGCCGCAGGCTTCCCGCTGCAGCTCCACGCCGTACACGAAGCCCGGCTTTGCCCGCGCGCACCAGAGCAGCGGGATCGCGCCGCATCCCGTGCCGAAATCCGCGCAGACTTCGCCCGGCCGCGGCATGGAAAACGCGGCCAGAAGCAGCGTGTCGGTACTGAACGTATGGCCGTTGCCGACGATCACCGAAACGCCCCGCGCGAGGGGCTCGAGGCTCTCCCCGCCGCGGAGCGCGCCGGCCTGGACCGATCCCGTCATGGATTTCCCTCCGTAAAGAAAAAAGCGGGGCGCTCCGCGCTCCGCCCCTTCTCAAGGCTATCTTGCCGGCTTATGCCTTCTTCGGCGCCCCCACAGGGCAGACGCCTGCGCAAGAACCGCACTCCGTGCATTTTTCAGGGTCAATCTCAAATTTCCCGTCGCCCTCGGAAATCGCGCCCACCGGGCATTCGCCCTCGCAGGCACCGCAGGAAATGCAATCATCACTGATAACATATGCCATTCAGGATACACCTCCATCCACTGTAATCTATAGTTCATTGTAACATAAAACCGCAAAATTGCAACAGCTTTTTTCGGCATCCCCCGACAAAGCGCCCCGCTTCCGCAGGGGCACGGCTTCGCCCGTTTCCCAGCCGGAAGCCGGGCACCTCCCCGGCGGACCCCTTCCCTGTTTCAGCGCGCCGCAGAGGCGAGCGCAGGGCGTCTTTTGCGAAAAATAATAAACATTTTGTATAATATAATTGATAAATTACAAGCAGGACGGATCGGCCGCCCGCCGCGCAGGAGGTTGCGGCCGGGCGTCATTCCTCTTCCAGGTTTTTGAGCTGGTCGAGCTCCGCCTGCGTGACGCCGGAACGCGAGCTTTTCAGCATGTGGACCTCTCTGGCTTTGAACACCACAGGCGACGCGTCCGGGGCGGAATCGAGGCGGACGGTGACGCTGGCGGTCAGCAGATTGTGGTCGGTTACGGTGCCCCGCCCCTTCGGGGTCATGACGACGGAGTTGATGCCCGGCACGAGGCGCAGCATCTCCTGGTAGCTTTCCTGCTCATATTTCAGGCAGCACATCAGCCGCCCGCAGATGCCGGAGATCTTGACCGGGTTGAGCGACAGGCCCTGCTCTTTCGCCATCTTGATGGAGACCGGCTGGAAGCCGCCGAGGAACGTCGAGCAGCAGAACGGCCTGCCGCAGACGCCGATGCCGCCGAGCATCTTCGCCTCGTCGCGCACGCCGATCTGCCGCAGCTCGATCCGGGTGCGGAAAACCGAGGCCAGGTCCTTGACCAGCTCGCGGAAATCGACGCGCCCGTCGGCGGTGAAATAAAACAGGATCTTGGAATTGTCGAACGTATATTCCACGTCCACAAGCTTCATCTCCAGCTTGTGGGCCGCGATTTTGCGCAGGCAGATCTGGAACGCGCTCTTTTCTTTTCTGTGGTTCCCCGCCACCTTTTTCAGGTCGTCCGCCGTCGCGACACGGATCAGTTTGCGCAGGGGCTGCACCAGCTTTTCGCTGCCGATCTGGCGGTTCTCCATCGCGATCTCGCCGCATTCCACCCCGCGGGCCGTCTCCACGATCACCCGATCGCCCTTTTTCAGAACGTTTCCATCCGGATCGAAATAGTAGACTTTTCCCACGTTTTTGAACCTTACTCCAATGACTTCAGCCATGTTTCCCTCCCTGTCTTTTCAGAAATTGCGGACCTACCGCCCCGCCGCCTCGCGCAGGTGCGCACACCAGCACGTAGCGAGCAGCGCGGGGTTCGCATTGCGGTCCAGCGCGCCGATGGCGTCGCGGGTCCCGTCCATCATCTCCATAAGGCCGCGGCGCGTCAGGCCGCCGCCCAGCGCCTCCGCCGCCTGCCGCCGCCCGGAAAGGCACACGCCCCCCGAGCGCAGCGCCAGCGCGTCGCGCAGCAGAACGGAAAACTGCCGCATCCATCCCCGCAGCTTCGCGCGGTCCTTGTCTCCCTCCGCCAAAGCGAACAGAAGCTCCGCCTCCCCCGAAGACAGCACGGCCCGCGCGATCTGCTCCGCCTTTTCCCAGTCGCCGGAGAGCGCCTCGTCCTCCAGCGGAAAGACCTGCGCGCGGGAACGGACGGTCGGCAAAAGCGACGCGGCGCTCGCCGTGGTCAGAAGGAACAGCACGTCTTCCGGCGGCTCCTCCAGGATCTTCAGCAGGGCGTTCTGCGAAATCTCGGACATGTTCTGCACCCCGAGCAGCACAAACACCTTGCAGCGGGCCTCGTTCGGCTTCACATACGCCGCCGAGCGGATCCCGCGGATCGCGTCGACGGGGAATGCGCGCGGATTTTCGTCGCCGTCGAACGTCAGAATATCCGGGTGCGAACCGGCCGCGGCGCGGACGCAGCCGGCGCACACGCCGCACGGCCGCTCCTCCTGCGACAGGCAGACCGCGGCTTTCGCGATCGCCCCGGCGAGCGCCTTCGCCCGCGCGGGCGAAGAAGACTCCAAAATCAGCGCATGGGGCAGCCGGTCCCGCTCAAAAGCCCGGCACAGGGCTTCTTCGCTCTCCTCCGGCAGCCCGAGGCCTCCCAGTTTCCAGTTCATATCTTCTCAAAACGCTCCACATTCAAAACGAACACGGTGGAACCGCCCACCGTGACCTCCACCGGATAGGCGTTGAACATGCCCATGTCCATGGTGGTGTTGCTCGGGACCACCTGCGTGCGCCGGCGGCTCTGCTTCCGGATGATCTCGAGGACCCGATCGACCTTGCCGTCGTCGGTGCCCACGATGAACGTGGTGTTGCCGGATTTCAGGAATCCCCCCGTGGTGGCGAGTTTCGTGACGGCAAACCCGTCTTTCGTCAGGGCAGCCGACACCAGGCCGCTGTCCTCGCTGCTCACAATGGCCATTACCAGTTTCATCGAAAAATCCCTCCCGGCGCCCGGTCCCGCCCGTGCCGCCCGCTGCCGGACGGCGAAAGCATCGGCCCGCTTTCCTCTGGTCCCGCTCTATTAATATGCTGCGTTCCGATCATTTTATTTTAGCACCTTTATCTGAAAAAAGCCATAGCCGCGCAAAAAGTCGACCGCCTCTTTCGCGATGCGCTCCCCCGGCATGACCGCGGGCACGCCCGGCGGACACGGGCAAGCCGCTTCCGCGGCGATCTCCCCGCAGGCGTTCTGCAGGGAGACGGTCTTTGTCTCCGTCAGCAGCGCCTCGCGCAGGGGCACGGCGGCCGGCGTGATCGGCGGGAACGGCGCGCGGACACGGTCCGCCTCGTGGGAAAACGGCGCGCCCGCCGGAAGGGACAGCACGGCTTTTTTCAGGCGCATGAAATCCTCCTCCCCGTTGAACGGCGACGGGATCAGGACGACGAAAGAGGAATCCGCGTACTCCGGCTCGACACCCGCCGCGCGGAACCGCTCCGCGGCCTGCGTGCCCGTCAGGCCGATGGAGGAAACATCCAGCGCGATGCGGGTCGGGTCGCAGGACCCCTCCGGCAACGCGATCCCTTTCGACACCGCCGCGCGGCGGATGTCTTCTGCGGCCCCCTGCAAGCTGACAAACGCGTCCGGGTGCGTCTCGAGCCATTCGCGCGCGAGGTCCAGCGAGGCCATGACCGGATAGGCCGGGCTGGTGGAACCGAACAGGGCCATGGCGCTCTTCGCCCCGGCGGCGTACGCCCCGTCGCCGATCTGCAGCCACGCGCCGCCGGTCAGCACGCCGAGCGTCTTGTGCGCGGAATCGGCGGTCATGGACGCGCCGAGAAAAAGCGGATGCAGCTTCGGCCGGGTGAACATCAGGTGCGTGCCGTGCGCATTGTCCACCAGCAGAGGGATGCCGTGCGCGCGGCACCGCGCCGCGACGGCGGGGATGTCGAGCAGCCGGCCGTAGTAGTCGGGGCTCGTAACGTACACCGCGCGGATCTCCGGATGCCTGTCCACTTCGGCGGCGATGTCCCCGGGCATCGCCCAGACCGGCTCGATCCCCAGAAGGGCCATGGCGTTGACCGCCGAGCGATGCACTACGCGCGAACACAGCACGCGGCCGCCCTGCGGCGCGGCGAGGCGCAGCATGGCCTGGATGCACAGCGTGCATCCGCCCGCCGAAAAGCAGGTCCGCGCCGCGCCGAACAGCGCCGCGGCCCTTTTTTCCGCTTCCAGGATCGGCCCGGAGGCCTCGAACAGGCTGTCGGTGTCCGGCAGCTCGGTAAAATCAAGGGCGTACAGGTCCGGCGGCAAAGCGCGCGGGCTGTTTTTGTGGCCGGGCGTGTGGAACGACGCGCGGCCTTTTTCGCGGTGGCGCACCAGCGCGGAATACAGCGGTGCGGACAAGGTTTCCAGCCCCCTTTTAAAAAAGCAGGCTAAGGGCCTGCACGCAAGTTTACACGCAGCCAATTGAGTGCTCAGGTCACAGGCAGGCCCCGCCGGACCGGATCGTGCTCATGGTGCGCAAAAGAGGCTTTGTGATTTTTCTCACTCCTTGCCCCGGGAATGCACGCAAGTCCCTGCGAGCAAACCGAAAGTGCAGGCTGCGGCCGCGCAGGCACCCCGCCGCCTACTGGTAGACCTTGTCCGGCAGGTCGCTCTCGTAGAGGAACGATGCGAGGCTCTGCTTGCATTTGTCGAGGTCCGGCACGAGCACCTCGCCGACAGACAGGGCTTCCGGCTGGAATTCTCCGTCGCCGGGGACGCGGTGCCCGCTGACCGGATAATTGAGATACGTCAGCGAATTCTGCGCCATCGAGACGACCTCGTTCTTCGTCATGTTGGTGGTCACGAGCGGCAGCGTGTCGGAAAGGGCGCTGAGAACGGTCGGCAGGTTCGACGTTTTCATCTTCGAGACGATGCTTTCAAAGACCTTGCGCTGGCGCTGCGTGCGCTCGTAATCGTCCCCGATGGCGCGGATGCGCGAATAATAGAGAGCCTGCGCGCCGCTCAGATTATAGGTGCCGGCGGTCAGGTTGTGTCTTCTGTCGTCGGAATACGCGTTGACGAGCTTCGCCTCGCCCGAGGTCAGCGTGATGGTGACGCCGCCGAGGCGGTCGATGATCTTCGGGAACGCCTTGAAGTCGATGATGACGAAGCGGTCAACATCGACGCCGAAATTCGCCTCGATGGTGGAAACGACGCCTTCCGCGCCGCTCACCTGGCCCCCGTTGAAGCTGTACGCCGCGTTGAGCTTGTTGCTGCCGCGGCCCGGGATCGCGACGTACAGATCGCGCATAAACGAGGTGCTCTTCAGCTTTTTATGGCGCGTGTCGACCGAAACGAGCATCATGCTGTCGCTGCGGCCCGTGTCCCGCGCCTGGTAATCGTCCACGCCGAGGAGGAGGATATTGGTGACGGCGTCGTCGTGGTAAAGGCCGCCGAGCATACCGGATTTGGCGCTTTCGGTCGCGCCGCTCTGGGTGCCGTCGAACAGGGGGCCGGTCTGCGCTTTCGGCTCCGGCACATAGTTGATCTTGCCGAGCAGATGATCGGTATAGACAAAACCGGAGCCCACGACCAGAAACAAAAGGCTGACAATCAGAATGGCCACGTTGCGCAAAAGCGCCGTCTTGGTTTTTTTCACAAAATCATTCCTTCGCAGTGCCAGCGGCGTGTCGCCGCGGCCAAGCCCGCCGTTTGGCACGGAGAAAATTTTCAGCTTTCTTTATTAGGCGGGGAAGTCCCGGGAAACTCCCGGCACCCGAATCGGCGCTTACGGCTGACCCCCGGCTATGGCTTTCAGCAGTATGGTTGCCTGTACCTTGTCCCAGAAAAGCCCCGATCGACAGAATCCGCACCGGCGGAGCGGCGCGCGGTTTCGGCCCGGCCTGCGGGGTTACAGTCGGCCCCTCGCAGGCTCAGCCCGCCCCGGGGCGTGTGCAGGATAAGGTCACAGACAAAAAATTTAATCCGTCTTTAATATTGCCAGAATCAATGCATTCATTATATATCAAGTCAGGTTGAAAGTAAAATGAAAAAAAGTGTCAAATTTAGGTCCATAGAGGGGAAGCCCGCGCCGGTCATTCCTGCTCGTCGAGCGTGAGGCTGTACGACGGAAGAAACTCCCGCAGAAAACAGTCCGCCTCCGGCAGATGCATGGCTTCGACGGTCGCTCGGAGGGATTCTTCCGCGCTGCTGAACTCCGCGTTGCCCATGCGCTTTTCCTCCACGCACTTGATCATGGCGGAGATCTTGTCGGCCGCCTTTACGATTCTGAGCAGTTCGCCGTCCGCTTCCTCCCCCGCGCCCAGAAGCGGCGCGTAGGTGCCCCGCAGGTCTTCCGGCAAAAAGGAGAGCAGGCGCCCCTTCGCCTCCTCTTCGACCTCCCGGTAGGCGGATCGGATCTTTTTGCTGTGGTATTTGACGGGCGTCGGCATGTCGCCGGTCATGATCTCGCCGGCGTCGTGAAAAAGCGCGAGGGTGGCGGCGCGCTCGGCGTCCACGTGCCCGCCGAAGCGCGCGTTTTTCAGCACGGCCAGCGCGTGGGCGATGACCGCCGTCTCAAAGCTGTGCTCGCAGAGGTTTTCCGGTCTCGTGTTGCGCATCAGGCCCCAGCGGTTGATGTTTTTCATCCGCGACAGCATGGCAAAAAAATGATACATGAAGCGTTTCTTCCCCCTTTTCTTCCATCATAGCCCGCTTTGCGCCGCCGGGCAAGATGAAAAACTGAAAAGAAAACATTTTTATACATTGTTTGGACAAAACATTATGATATAATATGGTAATAAAATTTTCATCTTGTCCTTTCCCTTTCTAATATCTGAATCTCTAATTTCCAATCCTCTAATTGGGAGGCGGCGCAGTGACCGAGTTTCATCACCTTCCGGCCGACAGGTCCGGCCGTTCTTATTACCGGAAAGCTTTCCTGTTCGGACTGGCTCTCGCGTTCCTGATCTTCATCCCGTTCATCGTGTTCGACAACGGGTATTTCCTCTTTTACGGCGACTACAACGTGCAGCAGATCCCGTTCTACCAGATGGCCCACGACGCCGTCCGCAGCGGGGACTGGGGCTGGAACTGGAACACCGACCTCGGCGCGAACTTCGTCGGCTCCTATTCCTTCTATCTGCTCGGCAGCCCGTTTTTCTGGCTGACCATCCCGTTCCCGAGCTGGATGGTCCCGCACCTGATGGGTCCGCTGCTGATCCTGAAATTCGGCTGCGCCACGCTGACCTCCTACATCTGGATGGAGCGGTACGTCCGCCACCCGGACTACGCCGTCGTGGGCGCGCTGCTGTACGCGTTTTCCGGCTTTTCCGTCTACAACATCTTTTTCAACCACTTTCACGAGGCGATCGTCTTCTTCCCGCTGATGCTCTGGGCGATGGACGAATACATGTACCACCGCAGGCGCGGCGTCTTCGCCCTGACGGTCTGCCTGTGCTGCACGGTGAACTACTACTTCTTTGTGGGACAAGTCACCTTCCTGATCCTGTACTGGGCGGTGCGGACGCTTTCCGGCAACTGGTCGATGAGCGTGCGGGACTTCCTGCTGCTGTTCGCGGAGGCGGTCATCGGCGTGCTGGGCTCGTGCTTCGTGCTGCTGCCGACGGTGCTCGCCATTATCCAGAATCCGCGCGTCAACGACCCGCCGAACGGCTGGAACGCGCTTCTGTACGATTACAACCAGCGGTACGTGCACATCCTCGAGTGTTTCTTCTTTCCGCCGGACATCCCGGCAAGGCCGAACTTCACGCCGGACAGCGAGGCGAAGTGGTCTTCGCTCGGCGCGTGGCTGCCGCTGTTCAGCATGAGCGGCGTCATCGT
>DAINSB010000057.1:0-12986 GCA_036741535.1 Caproicibacter sp.
AAAGGGAAATTCCATCCGGTATGACACCAGGACGCACGGAGCCGCATGGGTGGAGGCGCATAGGGACGAAGAGTATCATCTGTGGAATGAGGTCCGCTTCGATGGCGGATGGTATGCCGTGGATGCGACCTGGTCGGACCACGATGTACCCGACGAGGCTTCCTCCGGCCGGTATGAGTATTTTCTGCGGGGCTCCGATTCTTTTGGCCATGCCAACGAAGAACCGTGCGCCCTTGACGATTCCGGTCGGCTGCTGAAATACCCGCAGGTGAATGCGAAAGACCCGCGGGAAAGGATCGACGACCCCAAATTGGCGGAGGAGATATGGGAGGAAAAAGTTTACCTGAGCGGCGGCATCGCCGTTTTGGCCTTATTCGCCGCCGGGCCGGCCCTGATCGTCTGGGTCGTCGTCAGCCGTCACCGGAAGAAGAAAAGGTCGGTTGCCCGTCAAGAATGAGCAACTCTTATCTGTGGCAGCCTCTCGTGGCCCTGAGCCGGACAGACGGCCTGGCCGGCATGGGCGCCGGCGGTTTTCTTTGGAATCCTGCGATTTTCGCGAAAGCGGCTTCCGGAGCTTTCGCAGCCTTGCCTGAGAATTTTTGTATCTTCAAAAATTCTTCCGTATGAACTGATTTTATCGGGAGTTGCTTAAAAATATAAATATCATCCCGTCAATAAATTTATTTTAGCTTGCATATGCGCCTGTGATAAGCGGATTCTGCATAATCAAATGCTTGACGATGCAAAACGGATGTGATATGATCCTTAACAAAGTTCAAAGGGGTTTCATCAAAAGTTGATATGCGGGCGAAGAGGTTCCAAAACGATCGAAAGGCGTTTTGGAATTTTTTTATCTTGCCGCGGATGAAATGATCATTTTTTACTGAAGCTGAATGCTTTCATCAACGGCTCGCCGCCGTTTCCCCGGAATTCAGACGCAAGGAAGTCATGAGATGTATCAGGAAAAGACATGCAGGATATTATCCATTAACCGGAAAAGGATCGAGGGGGCCCTTCAGGAGCTCTCGCAGATCGGAAGAAACCCCGGCGGCGGCATCGACCGCCCGTTCGGATCGGCGGCGGACCGGTCGGCCCGAAGCTGGATGATCCGTTACTGGAAGGAGTGTCTCCGCCTACAGGCGAGGGTCGATCCGGCGGCGAATATCTGGGTGAAGAAAGACGGTTCGGAACCGCTGCCCCCGATCTATCTCGGCTCGCATCTCGACACGGTGCCGAACGGCGGCATGTACGACGGCGCTCTGGGCGTGCTCCTTGCGACCGAAGTGCTCGTGACGATTCAGGAGAAGAACATTTCGATGCGCCACCCCGTCGGGGTTGTTTCTTTTACGGGCGAAGAGCCGAACCCGTTCCGTATTTCCACGCTCGGCAGCAAGGCGGTCGCCGGAAGGCTCAACGAAAAGTGCATCCGGCAGACGGGAAACAGGGAGGCTCTGGCCGACGCGCTGGCAAAAGCCGGAGGGGACCTCGGCCGGCTCGCCGAGGCGCGGATTCAGCCGGGCCGGATCGCCGCTTTTCTGGAATGCCACATCGAGCAGGGGCGCCGTCTGTTCGATCGAAAACTTTCGATCGCGACGGTCTCGTGCATCACCGGGATCTACCGGGAGATCGTCACCGTTTCCGGCGAGGCCAACCATGCGGGCACCACGATGCCGCGCGACAGAAGGGACGCGCTTCTGGCGGCTTCGGAGCTTGATCTTGCGCTGGAGGCGATCATCGCGGAGATCGGCCGCGACGACGTCGTGGCGACCATCGGGAAGATCGCGGCGTTCCCAAACGCGGCCAACATCATCCCGGGCACCGTCGCCATGACGGTCGATGTCAGGACCTGCTCCGAGCGCCGGAAAAACGAGGTCGTCCGGCGGTTCCACGCCGCGGCGCAGGCGATTGCGGAAAAGCGCCGCGTGACGGTCCGTCATGACGTCAATCTCGACCAGGCGGCCTGCGACATGGACGCGGACGTCATGAACGCCCTGAACCGGGGCGCCCGACTGAGGCACGAACCGGCGACGGAGCTGGTCAGCATGGCGGGCCACGACTCGGCGAACATGAGCCGTGTCGCAAAGACCGGCATGCTGTTTGTGCAGAGCATCGACGGGAAGAGCCACTGCCCGGAAGAAAAAACAAGCCCCGACGCAATCGCGAAGGCCGGCGGGGTCCTGCTGAAAGCCCTGATGATTCTGGATCGGGAGATGGACTGAGCATGAAGCGTTACGAGCCTGATTTCATGTACGTGGACGGCGTTTTCCGGAAGCGTTTCGCCCTTGTGGAAGAGGGCGGCAGGATCCTTGCCGTCGCTCCTTCGGCGGAATTGAAACGACGTTATCCGCAGGCGGAGGTTTCCGACTGGTCCGGCCTCGCCATGGTCCCCGGGACGGTCAACGCGCACAATCATTCGTTTCAGAGCCTTCTCCGCGGGATCGCGGTCGACCGTCCGTTTCTGGAATGGCGCGATCTTTCCCTTTACCGCTATTCGCCCGGAATGACGGAAGAGGATATTTATAACGGCGCGCTGTTCGCGTTCGCCGAGATGATGAAATGCGGCGTCACGACGGTCTGCGATTTCTTCTATCTCCATAATTTCGGGCTCGACAGCGACGAGGCCGTGATTCAGGCCGCGAAAGATCTCGGCATCCGGCTCGTGCTTGCCAGGGCCATGTACGATTGGGAGGGCGCCCCGGCGGGATATGTCGAAACGGTGGAAGAGGCGGTCCGGAACACCAGGCGGCTTTTCGCCAAATACGAGGACGACGGCATGGTTTCCGTTCTGCCGGCTCCCCACAGCCTGCACGCCGCATCGCCGCAGATGATCCTCGCGGGCTGCCGCCTGGCGCGGGAGCTCGGGACGCGTTTTCACATCCACGTGGCCGAGGAGCCGTTTGAGGTCCGGCAGGTGCAGAAGGAGCACGGCGGACTGCGCCCGATCGAATACCTCCACACACTGGGGGTGATCGACGGACGGATGGTCGCCGTGCACGGCGTCTGGCTGACGCCGGACGAGATCCGGCTGCTGGGCGAAAGCGGCGCGGGCCTCGTCTACTGCCCGTCCAGCAACATGTTTTTGGCGGACGGCGTCACGGACATCCCGGCGATGATGAAAGCCGGCGTGACAGTCGCCCTCGGGAGCGACGGGGCGTGCGCGAACAGCCGCGTCAGCGTGTTTGAAGAAATGCGCATGACGGCGCTGCTTCAGAAAGTCAGAACGCTGGAGGCGCTTTCCGTCAACTACCGGCAGGCCTTTCGGATGGGCACGGAAAACGGCGCGCTTTTGACGGGCGTCAAGGCCGGCAGCCTTCGGGAGGGCCTCGGCGCGGATTTCGTCGGGGTCGACTGGAGGGACCTTTCCCTCCAGCCCGTCGACGGAGAAGCGGAACAGCTGCTGCCCAACCTCGTTTATTCCATGCAGCCTTCCGCAGTCCGCAGAGTGACCGTCGGCGGCGTGACGACGGTCGACGCGGGCAGGCTCGTCCAGCGGACGGAATCCTCCGTTGTCGACGCGGTCGGCAGGACGATCGAACGCTTTCAAAATCAGAAAGGGGCGGGGAACTGAAATGAAGCTGACAGACGAAGAACGGGATATGCTCGAGGGGAAATGCGGACGCGGCGTCCAGCTCGCCATGAAAATCCAGGTCGCGGTGGGGGAGGCGTTCCATGCGGACCGGATGGTTCCGGTCACAAGGACGCACGTGGCGCTGAGCAACCAGGAGGCGGACCTCTGGTTCGCGGAAAAGCTCGTCGCCGGCGGCGCGGTGTGCCGGGTGCCTCCCACGGTGAACCCGAGCTTCAACCTCGGGCAGTTTCAGTGCATCACGGATGTTTCGCCGGAGGACGCCGCAATCGTGACGAGAACGCACGAGGCCTACCGGAAACTCGGCGCGATTCTCACCTACGACTGTACCCCGTATCTGGAAAGGAACGTCCCGAGGTTCGGCGAGATCACGGCGTTTTCGGAATCCAGCGCGACGCCGTTCGTCAATTCCGTCTACGGCGCGCGGACGAACCGGGAATCGGCGCAGAGCGCGCTGTGCGCGGCCGTGACGGGCGTCGCCCCGCTCTACGGCTACCTGCTTGACAAAAACCGGAAGGGCGAGGTGCTGGTCCATGTGGAAGCCGACATGAAGAACGAGTTCGACTATCAGATGCTCGGGTATTTTACCCCCGGTAAAACGGGATTCCGGATCCCCGTCTTCGAGGGCCTTTCCGATCCCTCGCCCGAGAGCCTCATGAATCTCGGCGCCCAGCTGAACACGGGTGGGAACGTCGCCATGTACCACATCGTCGGGTTCACACCGGAGGCGCCGACGGCCGACGCCGCGTTCCACGGCGAAAGACCCTCCGCCGAGGTGACCGTGACGCAGGACGATCTGCGCGGCATGCAGCGGCGGCTCACCGACCCGTATGGGAAAATCGATTTTGCCCTGTTCGGGTGCCCGCATTTTACCATACGCCAGGTCGGCGACGTGGCGAGGATGATCGGGAACAAAAAACTCGCCGTTCCGCTCTATATCATGACCTCGTCCCTCACCAGGGATCTGGCGAAGAAAATGGGGTATATGGATGCGATTCGCAGCGCCGGCGGCGAAATCGTCTCCGACACCTGCATGGATCAGCCCTGCTGGAAGTTCCTTTACGGTAAAAAAGGCGTTACGGATTCCCCGAAATGCGCCTATTACACAAAGCGCAGGAACATGCAGTTCGTAATCGTTCCCCTGGAGACATGCGTGGCCGCCGCGCTGGAAGGAGAAATTTCACAATGAGAACGTTCCGCTGCCACAAAATATCGGAGGGAAGAGCTTCCGGTGAGCTCCTGTTTTCCCCGGACCCCCTCTGCTTTTATCTGGTCGACCCGAAGACGGGTGTCGTCATTGAAAAAAATCACTCCCTGTTCGGGAAAAGCATCGCGGGCAAGATCCTTGTCTTTCCGAACGGGAAAGGGAGCTCCGTGGTTCAGGCCGACGGCATGTATCAGCTGAAAATGAAGGGGAACGAGCCGAAGGCGATGCTGATCGAAAATCCGGACACCACGCTGGTGGCGAGCGCGATCATCATGGAAATCCCGCTGGCGGACGGCGTCGAACGGTCCTTCTATTCGCTTGCGAAAGACGGGGACAGCGTGACCGTGGATGCCGGCGGCGGCACGGTTCTGTGGAAAGGGGGAGAGTAAATGGCGCCTTTTTTCTGGATTATCGACGAAGAATGGGCCGACTACCGGTATGAGACCGACTTCCTCTCCAGGCGGTTCCCGGGATGCACCATCCGGCACAGCGGCTATGACTGCAAAGAGGATCTGGAGGATTTCGGCGGCCGCGTGGACATCATCCTCGCGCAGGTCTATGCCTCCATCCCGAAAAGCATGATCGACCGGCTCGAACGCTGCAGGGGGATCGCCGTTTACGGCGGCGGATTCGACCGCGTCGACATCGAGGCGGCCGGCGGAAAAGGGATCATGGTGACGAATGTTCAGGGTTACTGTGCCGCCGACATCGCAGACTATGTCATGGCCGCGGTCTACCGCGACAATAAAAAGCTCGACCGCTATTGTGCCGGCCTGCAGAACGGGCGGTGGGGAGCCGCGGCCGTCCCCCGCCTGATGCACCGGATCGAGAACTGCACGCTGCTGGTCTATGGATTCGGCCGCATCGGCAGCACGGTCGCGGAGAAAGCGTTTCGCTCCGGAATGCGCGTCCTCGGGTATGACCCGCTTGTGGACGAAAGCACGATGCGGAAATACGGAGCGCAGAAAACGGACCTTGCGTCCGGATTGGCGCAGGCGGATTACGTCAGCGTGCACGTGAATCTCTGCGGCGCGACGCGGCACCTGATCTCGAAGAAGGATTTCGACCGGATGAAGCCGGGCGCCTACCTGATCAACACGTCGCGCGGCGCGGTGATTCAGGAGGAGGATCTGATGCGGGCGGTGGAAAGCGGGAGGCTTTCCGGAGCGGCGCTCGACGTCATCGCGCACGAGCCTCCCGACGGCGACGAAAAAATTTTCCACTGCGGCAATATCGTCGTGACGCCGCATGTTTCCTATCTATCGCAGGAATCGTTTCAGGAGCTGAAGAAACGCACGGTCGACAATGCGGCCGCCATGCTTTCCGGCCGGGAACCGGCAGATCTGGTCAACCGGGAAGCATTCGTTCCCCGCGGGCCTTCTGCCGGTTGAGTCTACATAAAAAAGGAGAGATCATCATGAAAAAAGCAATGGGCAAGATCGTTGCCGCCGCCCTGGCTCTGAGCGTCGTTTCAGGCGCTTCGCTGGCCGGCTGCTCATCCTCCGGGGCCGCGTCGTCTCAGCCGGCGTCCTCGGGGCAGGCCGCGTCGTCGTCGGAAGCCTCCTCAAGCGGCGGACAGTTCTACAGCGGCACGACCATCCTCGGGCAGTCGTCCTGGATCGGGTTCGCACCGCTTCTGCTTGCAGAGCAGAAGGGGTTCTTCAAGAACCATGGCGCGGACGTGAAGATCCAGTCGATTGAAAGCAAATCGGACAGCAAGAGCGCGCTCGCCGCGGGCAGGATCCAGGGAATCTCCACCACGGTCGACACGCACGTCATGAATGCGGCGGCCGGCCTGAAGGTCGGGATCGTGCTTGCGCTCGACACTTCGGACGGCGGCGACGGCATCATAGCGAAAAAGGAACTCACGACGGTCAAGAGTCTTGTCGGAAAGACCGTCGCGCTTGACACGACCGGGGGAGCCGACTACTTCTGGTTCCAGTATCTCCTTCAAAAGGAGAACCTCAGCCTGAAAGAAATCAAGGTCCAGTCGATGACGGCGGGCGACGCGGGCGCGGCGTTTGTCTCCGGCAAGGTCGACGCGGCCGTGACGTGGCAGCCGTGGCTTTCCAAGGCGGACAAAACCTCCTTTGGGCACACGCTCAGAAGCAGCAAGGAAGACCCCGGCATCATCGTCGACTCGCTGGCCCTGTCGCAGGACTTCATCTCGAAATATCCGGGCACGGTTCAGGCGATCGTCGACGCGTGGTACGACGCGCTCGCCTACATGAAGACGAATCCGGACGACGCCTATCAGATCATGGCTTCCAAGCTCGGGATGACCGCGGCGGACTTCAAGACCGAAATGCCGGACGTCAAGTTTTACGACAAAGAGGGCAACGTGAAATATTTCGGCACGGCAAAGGCTGAGGGCGACATCTACAAGGTCGCGAAGCTGGCGTCCGACCTGTGGCTGTCGCAGAAACTGACCGATGCGGCGGTGAAACCGGAGGATATTATCAACGGCTCGTTTGTGGCCGGCGGCAAATAGGCAGAAACCTGACGGTCCGGGCGGTGGAGGGGCCAAGGCGCTTCCACTGCCCCGCATGTTTTTGTATTTGGAGGCTGATGGATGATGGTACAGCAGGATACCGCAATGCTGATTCAACTGGACGAAGACCTTCCCGAGATGCCGGAGTTTGCGGAAGGCATCCGCCGCGCCCCGACGCGGGGATTCCGCCTGACGGAGCGCCAGACGGAAATCGCGCTGAAAAACGCGCTTCGCTATATCAGACCGGAATATCACGAAAGGCTGATCCCCGAGTTCCTCGAGGAGCTCAGGACGCGCGGAAGGATCTACGGATACCGTTTCCGGCCTGCCGGCCGCATCTACGGCAGGCCGATCGACGAGTACCGCGGAAAATGCCTCGAGGGAAAGGCTTTTCAGGTCATGATCGACAACAATCTCGATTTCGACGTTGCGCTTTATCCCTACGAGCTCGTCACCTACGGCGAAACCGGAAGCGTCTGCCACGACTGGATGCAGTACCGGCTCATCAAAAAATATCTGGAGCGGCTGACGCACGACACGACGCTCGTCATGGAGTCCGGCCATCCGCTCGGCCTGTTCCCGTCGAGGCCGGAAGCGCCGCGTGTCATTGTGACGAACGGCCTGATGGTCGGCGCGTTCGACAATCTGAAGGACTGGGAAATCGCGGAGGAAATGGGCGTCGCCAATTACGGCCAGATGACGGCGGGCGGGTGGATGTACATCGGCCCGCAGGGGATCGTCCACGGCACCTACAACACGCTTCTGAACGCCGGCCGCCTGAAGCTGGGCATCCCGAACGACGGCGACCTGCGGGGGAAGCTCTTCGTCAGCTCCGGCCTCGGCGGCATGAGCGGCGCCCAGCCGAAGGCCATTGAAATCGCGAACGGCGTCGGGATCATCGCGGAAGTGGATTTTTCCAGAATCAAAACGAGGCTGGACCAGGGCTGGGTCTCGGAATGCTCCGACGACCTCGGCGAGGTCTTCCGGATCGCCGACCGGCATCTGCGCGATCGGACGTCCGTTTCCATCGCGTATTACGGGAATATCGTGGATCTTCTCGAATACATCGTCGCGAATCGGATCCACGTCGACCTGATGACCGACCAGACGTCCTGCCACGCGGCCTACGAAGGCGGCTACTGCCCGCAGGGGATCACCTTTGAGGAGCGGACGCGGCTCCTCGCCGAGGATCGGAAAAAATATGCGGAGCTTGTCGACAAAAGCCTGCGCCGCCATTTCGAGCTGATCCGGAAATGCCACGAGAGGGGCACTTATTTCTTCGATTACGGGAACTCGTTCCTGAAAGCCGTCTACGACGCGGGCGTGAAGGAAGTCTCGAAGAACGGCGTCGACGACAAGGACGGATTCATCTTCCCCTCCTATGTGGAAGACATCATGGGGCCGCAGCTTTTCGATTACGGCTACGGGCCGTTCCGCTGGGTCTGCCTGAGCGGAAAGCATGAGGACCTGATCAAAACGGACCATGCCGCGATGGAATGCATCGACCCGAACCGCCGGTATCAGGACCGCGACAACTACAACTGGATCCGCGATGCGGAAAAACACAAAATGGTTGTCGGCACCCAGGCGAGAATCCTTTATCAGGACGCCGAGGGCCGTATCCGCATTGCGCTGCGGTTCAACGACATGGTGCGCAAGGGCGAAATCGGCCCCGTCATGCTGGGCCGCGACCACCACGACGTCAGCGGCACGGATTCTCCGTTCCGCGAGACTTCCAACATCAGGGACGGCAGCAACGTGATGGCGGATATGGCGGTTCAGTGCTTCGCCGGCAACGTCGCGCGCGGTATGAGCATGGCGACGCTGCACAACGGCGGCGGAACGGGGATCGGCAAGGCGGTCAACGGCGGCTTCGGGCTTGTGTTGGACGGGAGCCGGCGTGTGGACGGCGTGATCCGAAGCGCCATGCTGTGGGACGTGATGAACGGCGTCGCGCGCCGGAGCTGGGCCCGGAACGAACATTCCATGGAGACGGCGGTCGCCTACAACCGGCGGCACGAGGGCGAAAGCCAGATCACAATCCCGTACCTTGCGGACGAAAGCGCGATTCATCAAGCGGTCGAAGCGGTTTTCCGCGGCTGAACCGAAAGAAAAGGCCGGGACAGGGGGGAAATGTCATGAAAGCAAAACTGATCGTGCACGCGGCGCAGATCGCAACGCCGGTCGGACACAGCGCCAGATCGGGCCGGGATATGGACCGGATCGCTCTGATCCCGGACGGGGCCGTCTACCTCGAAGACGGGGTCATCGAGAAGGTTGGCGCCACGGAAGAGGTCCTCGCGGGGCTGGACGGGAGGGAAAAGAGCGCCGAGGTGATTTCCGCGGAAGGAAAATGCGTGGTCCCCGGCTTTGTCGATTCGCATACGCATTTCATTTTCGCGGGCTATCGCCCCGAAGAATTTGTGGACCGTCTGGCCGGGACGCCCTATCTGAGCATCCTGAAGCGGGGCGGCGGCATCCAGAGCACGGTGAAAAGCACGCGCCGCGCTTCCTTCCGGGAGCTTTACGAAGCGGGCTACCGCCGGATGGACGGCTTCCTGCGGCAGGGCGTCACCACGCTCGAGGGGAAAAGCGGCTACGGCCTCGACCTTGAGACCGAGCTCAGGCAGCTCGAGGTGATGAAGGAACTGCAGAAAAACCACCCGGCAACCCTCGTTTCGACTTATCTGGGCGGCCATGCGGTTCCGCCGGAGTTCGCCGGGAGGGCCGGCGATTACATCGACGAGATGCTCCGGAGCGTTCTGCCCGCCGTGAGGGAAAGGAATCTGGCGCGCTTCTGCGACGTGTTCTGCGAAAAGGGCGTGTTTTCGGTCGCGCAGTCGGAACGCCTCCTGAGCGGCGCGCGGCGGATGGGATTCCGGCTGAAGATCCACGCCGACGAGATCAGCCCGCTGGGCGGCGCCGAGCTTGCCGGCAGGCTGGGAGCCGTTTCGGCCGATCATCTTCTGATGGCGTCGAAGGACGGGATCCGGGCCATCGCGCGGAGCGGAACGGTCGCCACGCTCCTGCCGTGCACGGCGTTCTGCCTGAACGAGCCGTACGCGGACGCCGTGGGCATGATCGGCGGGAACTGCGCGGTGGCCCTGGCCAGCGACTATAATCCCGGAAGCTGCTTTACCGACTCGGTGCCGCTGATTTTGGCGCTCGCCGTCATCCACATGCACATGAGCACGGCCGAGGCCCTGACGGCCCTGACCCTGAACGGAGCGGCCGCGCTGGGGCTTGCCGGCCGCATCGGGAGCATCGAGCCGGGCAAGGAGGCGGATCTGCTGTTCCTGCGGTATCCGGACTACCGCTTCCTGGTTTATCATACGGGGGTCAACATTGTCGAATCCGTTATGAAGAAAGGTGATTTTGTATGGCGGCAGGAGAAAAAATCATGAATCAGATCCGTCTGAAAGAAAACGGCGGAAGCGGGGACCGGAGAAGCGGCGGGCGCAAAGGCTCCCTGGCGAATTCGTTTGCCCCGAAGGGGAAAATGGCCAGACAGAACCGCCTGATTCTGAGCACTCTCGCGTTTTTGCTGATTCTGGGCGCGTGGGCTTTTCTGAGTTATTCCGGCAAAGTCGACGCGCTGTTCATGCCGACGCCGGGCGACACGGTCAAAAAAGGCTATCAGATGTTTGCCGAGTCCGGCTTTCTTACGGACATCGGCATGACGGTTTCGCGGGTCATGATCGGTTTCGCGGTCGCGGCGATCGTCGCGATCCCGCTCGGCATCCTGATCGGCACCTACGCCCCGATCTCGGCTTTCATCGAGCCAGTGGTTTCGTTTGTCCGCTACCTGCCCGCTTCGGCGTTTATCCCGCTGTTTATCCTGTGGATCGGGATCGACGAGAATGAGAAGATCGCGATCATCATCCTCGGGAGCCTGCCCCAGCTCGTGCTGATGATCGCGAACGACATCAAAAGCGTGGATATGTCGCTGATCGAGGTCTCTTATACGCTCGGCACCAACAAGGCCAACGTGCTCTGGAAGGTCATCCTTCCCCGGAGCCTCCCGTCCATTCTGGACTCGCTCCGGATCGTCCTCGGCTGGGCCTGGACCTATGTGATCGTCGCGGAAATGGTGGGCGCGTCCTCCGGCATCGGCTACATGATCCTGCAGTCGCAGAGAATGCTTTCCATCTCCAAGATCTTTGTTGGCATTCTTGTCATCGGCATCATCGGGCTTGTGGTCGACGTTGTTTTCAAGTGGCTGTACCGGGTTCTGTTCCCGTGGAATGAGGATTAGAAAGGAATGACTGAAATGGAGAAGATGCCGCATCGCGGCGTCGACATCATCGGCGTGACAAAGACGTTTATCTCGAAGGACCGGACGGTGCAGGCGCTCGACAAAATAGACCTCCATATCCGCTCCAAGGAATTTCTCGCCCTGCTCGGGACGTCCGGCTGCGGAAAATCGACGCTTCTGCGCATCATCGGCGGCCTGACCGAAGCGACGAGCGGAAAGGTCCTGTTCAAGCAGAAGGAAATTACAGGGCCGGGCCCGGACCGCGGCATGGTCTTCCAGAACTACACGCTTTTCCCGTGGCTGACGGTGTCTGAGAACATCCAGTTCGGGCTGCGCCAGAAGGGGATCCCGAAGAAAGAATGCGTGGAAATCGCGGAACACTACGTGGAAATCGTCGGGCTGAACGGATTCGAAAACCTGCACCCCAAATCCCTTTCCGGGGGGATGAAGCAGCGTGTGGCGATCGCGAGGGCGCTGGCCAACGATCCGGACATCCTTCTGCTCGACGAACCGTTCGGCGCGCTCGATATGCAGACGAGGGAAGTGATGCAGGAACTGCTGCTCGACGTGTGGCAGCGATCTCCGAAGACGATCGTGATGGTGACGCACGATGTCGACGAGGCGATCTTCCTCGCCGACCGGATCGTCGTCATGACGGCCCGGCCCGGCAGGATCAAGGAGATTATCGACGTGGATCTCAGGCGCCCCCGCGATTACCGCGTCAAAGAGACGGAAGAGTTCCTGAAATACAGGATCCACGCCTCCGAGCTGATCCGCGAGGAAAGCAGAAAGCTGATCCGGGATATTCAGCCGAACGGACCGGAAGTCGAAGCGCAATGAGCCTGTGCGTCATCCGTTCCTCCGACCAGCCCGTGAGCGCCTGGGACGGCGGGACGACCACGCAGCTGTATCTTTATCCGGAGCGGGCGGTTTACGGAAAAACGCCGTTCCTGTTCCGGCTGAGCAGCGCGGAGGTCGCGGCCGGACGGTCGGTCTTTTCCAGGCTGCGCGGCGTGAAAAGGACCCTGATGGTTCTGAAGGGCTCCATCCGGCTTCAGTACGGCGGGGAGGAGATCCGCCTCGGTCCGTTTGAGCAGTTTTCCTTTGACGGCGGCAGGCAAACCGCCAGTTTCGGCACGTGCACGGACTTCAACCTTATGACGATGTCGGGCTGGAGCGGAAAGCTCCGGGCGATTCTCCTGCGCGGGGAGGAACGGCCGGAAACGGTCCCCGGGGCCTTCGCTTCGGCTTTTTATCCGGTCGAAGGCCGGCTGGCGGTCCGGGCGGGAAAAGAGTGCGAAAGGCTCGGCCCGAAGGATTTCCTCATCGTTTTTCCGGGCGGGCGGAACAGGGAAGCGGCCGTCCTCGCGCCGGAAAACGGAGCGGACTGCCGGCTGATCCGGGCGGACCTGTTTCCCGCCGACCTCGGCAAGGATCATGGCTCCCA
>DAINSB010000058.1:0-12884 GCA_036741535.1 Caproicibacter sp.
ACCAGAACTGAACATGGATGCCCACGGCGGTGATCTCCGCCATCAGCGCGGCGACAGCTTGATACCAGTAGGTCCATCCTAACGCCAATATCCCGACCGACCGGCTGAACCAAGAGCCAGCGTTTACCGTTACCTCACAGCAAAGCCAAGCAGGAAGAACATTCAGACGAGCGTTAAAAAAGCGTGCCGGCGGCATATTTTCAGCGAGGAACGGCGCGGCGGCTATGCCGCAAGTAAGTTCAAATTCTCGCGTTTGAAGCCTGCATGTCTCCCCGGCGTTCAACGGTTCTTTCGAACGCCGCCGGATACGGAATAGTAAATCGATTCTCCCTGCGCCATAATATAATAAGGACAATCCGGCGCATGGGCCCTCATTTCATTCTCAAAATCGTAAGGATTGCCCCTATGCCTCGAAAAGGTCCAAAAATGGCTGGGGATGGTAAGCCGCGGTTTGACCTGTTCGGCCAGCATGGCGGCGTCCCGCTCATTCATGTTGCCATATTCGCCGTTGATCGGCAAAATCAAAATGTCGATGTTCTGCTCCGCGGCATGTTTCATGCGATCCATCTGATAGCTGGTATCGCCGGTAAAATAAATTTTAATGCCTTCACACTCTACGATAAACCCTACGGCTCCCGTCGCGGCATCCCCATGATCGGCAAAGACCGTCTCAACCGTGAACCCTTTCCGCTTCTTTATTTTGCCCACTTCCGCTATGTCGATTTTGTTCCGCGGAAGATCAATATTTTTGCACGCCTCCAGGGTCTGTCTGGATCCGTACAGCACCGTGTCCCCCCGCAGAAAGGCGGGCAAGCTGTCCAAATCCAGATGATCCGCGTGACAATGGGTGATCAGCAGGATGTCTGCCTTCAGATCCTCTGCCTCCATAACCGGCATCATCAGGCGCTTGTTTCCATCCAGTCTCTCGGCTAAGTCCGACAGATACGGATCTACGGCGAGCCATTCCCGGCGGCTGTTTTTCACGAGGAATCCCGCCTGACCCAACCAAAACAGGCAGATCTCGCCATTCTGCGGCTCAGCCGCTGCCATTTTTTTCACAAAGTCCATCCGTTTCCCCTCCAAAATTCAGATTCTGCTTGCATTTCCTTTTTCAGCAGGAACGATGCCGATTTCAGAGCGTCTCACTTTCCGGCCTCAGCCTGAATTTCTCGGCAAGCGATTCCATCGCCCGAGCCTGGCCGGAAAGCTCTTCGCTCGCCGCCGCGCTTTCCTCCGCCGTCGCGGAGTTTGTCTGCACCACCCTGGAGATCTGCTCGATTCCGATATTGATCTGCTGAATCGCATCCGACTGCTTCGCAGTGGCCTGCGAGATACGGCCCACCGTTCCCGAGACGGCTTTAGCCCTTTCCACGACGCGCTGCAGCGATTTCGCGGTTTCACCCGCGATCTCGGTCCCGTTTTCAACCTCGTCGATGGAGTCCCGGATCAGCTTCGTCGTATCCTTGGCGGCCGCCGAACTCTTGCTGGCCAGATTACGCACTTCATCCGCAACAACCGCAAACCCTTTCCCTGCATCGCCGGCACGCGCAGCCTCTACGGCGGCGTTCAGCGCCAGGATATTCGTCTGAAACGCGATGTCCTCGATCGCCCTGATGATCTTTTCGATCCCGCTGGAGGAGTTATGGATCTTGGACATCGCGCCGACCATCCGTTGCATATGCCGGCCACACGTTTCGATTTCGGCACTCACATCGTCCACATCCGCACTCGCTCTCGTCACTTGTTTTGCATTCTCCTGAATCTGCGACGTGATCTCCGCAATGGAAGCGGAAAGCTCTTCGATCGAGCTCGCCTGCTCCGCCGCGCCCTGTGCCAGAGCCTGAGCGCCGGAAGACATCTGCCCGGAGCCGCTCGCGACCTGCTGGGAGGTTTCTCGCATCCCGGTAACCGTATGATTCATGAATTGAACGATCCCCTCGACGGAGCCGATCAGTTCTGCAAAATCCCCTTTATATTCAAAGCCCCTAGAGACCGTCAGGTCGCCTTTTTCCACCCTGGCAAGTTTGTCACCGATGTCGGATATGTACATATTCAGGATCCCGGCCATTTCCGCAAACGCGGCGGCCAGCTGACCGATCTCGTCTTTCGTCCCGATTTCTATTTTCGCGCTCAAATCGCCCTGCGCCATCTTTTTGGAAACCTGCACCAGTTTCCCGACCGGTCTGCTGATCCCGCGGGAAATCACCCATGCAATAACAATCGACAGGAAAGTCGACAAAGCGATGATACAAAGGATGATTCCTTTCGCGACGGCCCCTTCCCGGCTCAGATTTGCCGACACCTGGCTGCCGGTTTTCGTCTTCTCCTCGACCAGCGCATTGATTGCGGAAGATACCTGATCAGCCAAAGGGGCAGACTGCGCCAACGTCGCATAAGCATCCGAACTGTTATCGGCAAGCGCCATCCTGACCGTTTGGTCTTGAGCGGGTATAAAATCATTCAGATTGTCTTTGATTGTATCATAATACTCTTTTTCTCTGTCCGTCACCATCTCCGGTTTGATTTTTGTAAGATATTGCGTCAGTTTTGCAGTGGATTGGTCAATCTGCTGTTTCATTTTCTGCTTGTCCGCACTGTCCGTCTGAATAATGAGATCGCGCAAAAGGATGCAGTCGTGGTTGAATTCAGCGTTGCACAGACCGACGTCGCCCTGCGAAAAGCCGTAATCGAGTAACGCGCCGGAATATTGCCCGACGGTATTTGTCAGAACGAGACAGCCGGTGATTCCGCCGGCGCTGGAAATGAGCGCGACTAAGATGAAAGTCAAAACCAATTTCTTTCCAATCTTCATATTTCCAAATATTTTTCTGTTCTTTCCCTTTGCCCTCTTTTTAAACAGCAAATTGCCATCCCCTTCAAAATAGAATGAATGGAAACATTCGGATCGACCGGCCACCCTGATATTTTCCGTTTCCCTGAAAGTTATGCAACAACAAGGAGCGGCCTTCAAACAGGTGCATCGAAGCCTGTCTGAAAGCCGTTATGCTATTTCCGCTGTTACTGCTTTATATTCACGCAACTACGCGGTTTTTCATTCCGGAGGACACGCACAACTTCTTCCGCTGCCTTCCTCTGCAGATCGTTTTGCGCTTCCTCCGAATACCAGGCGGCGTGCGGCGTGAGAATCACATTGTCAAACCGCCTCAATTCGGAATTGTTCGGAAGCGGCTCTTTCTCGCAGACGTCCAATGCCGCCCCGGCCAGCCTTTTTTCCTTCAGAGCGGATACCAAGTCGTTTTCATCGACCAGAGGGCCTCTGGATGTATTGACAAGGAACGCGCTTTTCTTCATCTTTTCAAAAGCCGCTTTGTTAAACAGATGGAGCGTGTCTTTTGTAAGAGGGACATGAATGGAAATAACATCAGACTCCCGGAGCAGCGTATCAAAATCAACCTTTTTTGCACCGAATTCCGACATGACCTTCGCGTCGACATAGGGGTCGTACGCAAGGATTCTGAAAGAAAACGCCGCCGCTTTTTTGGCCACCATCTTTGGGATACGGCCGAATCCGGCGATCCCGAGGGTCAGGTCGCACGTCCTGTGGATCGGTTTCGATATTTTGAAATCCCATTTCCCGGCTTTCACGCTGTTGGAAAGGACCACCAGTTTCCGCAGGGACGCAAGCACCAGGGTCATCGCATGCGTTGAGACTTCTTCCACGCCATAGTCAGGGACATTGCAGACATAGACATGGTGTTTTGTCGCGGCGTCCAGATCGACACAGTCCACGCCCACTCCATAACGGACCACGATTTTCAGATTGTGGAGGGCATCCAGAACCTTGGCGGTAATTGGCGCGTATTGAACGAGCAAAGCATCGGCGTCGCCTGCCAGACGGATGACGTCGTCCTCCGTTTTGCACTGCAGGGGAATAAAATCGGCGTCGATTTTTGATACTTCATTTCTTTCATTCTGAAGCGTCTCATATTCAAAATCCGTTACATAAACTTTAAAACGGGACATTGCAAAATCTCCTTTTGTAGAATCGGACCCGAAACCGGGTAAACTTCGCGTGAAAACGGTTACTGAAACGCCTTTCCGCGTTCGATCGCATCCCGCAATCCCGCTCTTGTCGGAAGGCCCTCGTTATCGCCCGGTACCGTGAGCTGCAGGCCTCCGATCACGTTTCCGCGCATGGCCGCCTCCTGAAGCGGCAGATTCTCCAGGCGTCCGCTGATGACGCCGACTGCAAAACCGTCACCCGCGCCCACCGTATCCACCACTTTTGCGAATTTTTCAACGGGGAAGGACGGGACCTGCGCATGCACGGAAGCATTTTCGACGTAAGCCCCCGTGCGCCCTGTTTTAATGACGATGTCCTTCACGCCCTTGGCGAGGTAATAGCCGGCAATCTGCTCCGGCCTGTCATAACCGGTCAGGATCTTCCCTTCCGAAATTCCCGGCATCACCATGTCGCAGCGGCACGCAATGTCGTTCAGCACCTTCGCCATCGTCTCTCGGTCTTTCCATAAACTCGGGCGCAGATTCGGGTCGAACGAAACGTAAACGCCATTTGCATGGGCACGCTCGATCAGCCTTTCGCTTGCGGCAAGACAGCTTTCGCTCAAAGCGCAGGGAATGCCCGTCACATGCACATGACGGACTCCGTCGAACGATACTTTTTCAATATCCGCAGGGCTGATGTGCGAGGCGGCGCTGTTTTTCCTGAAATAGAAGGTATCCGGATCTCCGTTTTTTGCCTTGGCCTTCAGCATAAATCCCGTCAGGTTTTCTTCGTCGAAGCTGACATTGGAAACGTCGATTTTTTCCTTTTGAAGACCTTCGTAAATAGAAGCGCCGAACGGATCATGCGCGCCGAGTTTTGTGATATAGGTCGTTTTATGCTCAAGACGGGTCAGCCCGATGCAGACATTCAATTCTGCGCCGGCCAGACTTTTCCGGTAGTTGTCAACATCCTTCAGCGCACCGTATTCCAGCCCGGAAAACAGCACCATCGGCTCTCCAAAAAGAATAACCTCCGCCATAAAATCCCTCCAAAAGCCACCGTCTGATTATTTTCTCTGTCTGAGATGAACAGCGAAACCGCCAAATTCTTTTTTCAGATAGACAACCGTCGTCTTGCCGCCGCTTTTCACCCGGCTTGCGTCGTCGAAAGCGACACCGGCGTGGGCGGTCAGATAATACTCCGCGCGCGAAACGCTGTTGGTGTCGACGGCGACGTGACCGTTCGACCCGAGGCCCGCCGAATGGTTGATTTCAAAACCGGTGCCGACAAACGTCGACGCGGAATTGACAAAGCGCGGAAATCCGAAAGTGTCGGCAAGATCTTTGGAAATCCCGGCGGCCTCATCGGGGCTTTTGGTATTGATGCCGACATGGACAACTTCAAAACCCAAGAGCTGCACGACAGCCTCTTTCGCCGTCTCCGTGATTTTATCCCAGTTTTTCGCTTTGACGGCTTCTTTGCTGCAAAGCCAGCTTCCGCCTATGGAATGGATAAAATCCTTTTTTGCGTACTCCGAAAGATTGCCCGGGCCGATTCCGCCCGTCACAAGAAATCTGACTGAACCGAACGGAGCGGCCAGACTGGCGCACGCCTTCACGCCGCCGCAGCTTTCGGCGGGGAAGAATTTTACGACCGAGAGGCCTTTCGAGATGGCCTTCATGATCTCGGACGGTGTGACGCAGCCCGGAATAACGGGAACATGATTCTCAATGCACCAATCGACGACCGCATCGTCGAAGCCCGGCATGACGATATAATCCGCGCCCGCCCGGACCGCTTTCGCAGCCTGATCGGGGTCGATGACCGTTCCCGCGCCGACCAGAAAATCCGATGTCTTCCGCTTTACCTGTCTGATCGCCTCCGCCGCGCATTCCGTGCGGAATGTGATTTCGACCGTGCCGATTCCGCCGGCTTTCAGCGCCTTTGCCAAACCGACCGCGTCCTCCGCCCGATCAACGGCGGCAAGCGGGACAAGTCCGATCTTCTCCAACGATTCCAAAACATCCAAGAGGCTCACCTCTATCATTTAAAATGAGAAACAGCAAATAGGACGCACCATGGTTATCTTACAAGATACCCGCCGTCGACCGGGATGATCGCGCCATTCAGATAATCGGACGCGGGGGAAGCCAGGAAACACGCCACTCCGGCGACATCCCTCGGGGTCCCCCACCTCTTCGCCGGTATTCTGGAGAGGATTTCATGATTTCTGGTCTCGTCGTGAATCAGCGCGACGTTCATCTCCGTGGCCATATAGCCGGGGGCCAGAGCGTTGATGTTGACCCCTCTGCTTGCCCATTCATTTGCAAACGCTTTCGTAATCTGCGCCACACCGCCTTTACTGGCAGCATAAGCGGGAACCGTATAACCACCGAAAAAGCTCAGCATGGAAGCGACGTTAATGATTTTACCGTGACCCTGTTTGAGCATAACCCGGCCCGCCATCTGGCACATCGAAAAAACAGCTGTCAGATTAATATTTATCACGGCATTCCAGTCTTCCATCGGAAACTCCTCCGATTTATGCCTTTTCTGAATGCCCGCTGCATTCACGATAATGTCAAGCGTACCGCCCAATTGGCTGACCGCTTCATCAAAAACCCGTTTTCTCTGGTTTTCATCCCCTAAGTTGACAACTATCCCATGGCATTTAAACCCTTTGGAAACATATTCTTCGGCAATTTGCGGTGTTTTCGGATTTAAATCCAAAATTACAACCTCAACGCCTTCTTCCATCAGGCCTTCCGCCATGCCGTTTCCCAGACCCTGGGACGCACCGGTCACGATTGCCTTTTTGCCGGAAAGATCAAAAAACTTGCTTTTCAAGGTATTACCTCCAAATAATATTTATTAAGCTATATGCCCGACAACGTCGGGCCGAGCGGCGCGGATGCGGCGCCGGTCCCGGCGTCTGAGCCTTTGCCCTCATTTTCTATCGGCTTTTCAGTTCCTGCAGTCAATCACGACTTTAACGGTATGGACGGCTGGATCCTTGATATAATCGAACACCTGATCGGCATGGTCCCATCCGACGATGTGGGTTACGATTTTCTCCAGATCCTTCTGGATCACCTTGGCGTATTTGACCGTCTGCCCGAATTCACGAAAGGTATATACACGGGAGCCGACCAATTTCTGTTCTTTGAAATTGACATCCTGCAGGTTGACGGCATGCGGCTCCTTATGGACGCCGGTGATGCAGATCTTCCCGCCGATACGGGCCAGTTTCGTTATCTCCAGCGCCGCACCGGCATTGCCGCTGCACTCAAACACCACGTCGGCCCCTACCCCGGCCGTGACTTTCTCAACGTAGTCTATCAGGTTGGTGTCTTTTGCATTGACAGCGTCGAACCCGAACTCGCGGCACATATCCAGCCGGGCGGTATCAATATCGGAGATGATGATCCTGGCCGCCCCGATATTCTTCAGAACAATGCCCGTCAGGATCCCGATCGGGCCGGCGCCGATAATGACCGCCGTATCCCTCGCCTGGAAATCGACCCGATGAACGGAATGTATAATGACCGACAGGGGCTCGATCACTGCGGCTGCCTTGTCTGACAAGTTGTCATCCAATTTAAAAAGCACGTCTTCGTCGACATTGACATATTCCGCCATGCCGCCGTCCATATCGATCCCGATCAGTTTAAGCGTTTTACAAACATGGGGCATTCCGTTTTTGCAGGCGAAGCATTCATGGCACGAAATCAGGGGATATGCCGACACGCGGTCGCCCTTTTTGAACTTGCCGGACCCGTTCTTTATTTCATCGATCGTCCCGATGAACTCATGCCCCAGAATGAGCGGCGCCTTCGCACGCGGATGCTTCCCGCTGTAGATGCCTATATCCGAACCGCACACGCCGCAATATTTCACCCTGATTCTGGCCTGGTGATCGCGCAGCGCGGGAACGGGTACGTCGCGCACTTCCACACGCTGAGGTGCTACATAAACAAGTGATTTCATAATGGATAAATCCTTTCTAAGATTTTATCTTCAAACCCACGTGGCATTCCAGAGACGCATAGGGCCCTTTCCAAATGCCCCGTGAGGTGAAGTAGAGTAGATCAAAATGTTCAGCTGTTTTCCGTCGTCTTCTTGACCTGGACCAACCTCATGTTGTTTCTTCTTGTGGAAATCAGCACCGCGATAAACAGCACGACGCCATACACAATGCGCTGGGCGCCTTCCGAGATGTTGACCGCGGCCAGCACCCCGTTCAGGATGATAATAATCAGCGTGCCCGCCATGGCCCCCACATAGCTTCCGCTTCCGCCCACCAGGGAGATGCCGCCGATCGCCACCGCCGCAATGGACTGCATCTGATATTCATCGCCCATTCCGAGATAGAGCTGCCCCAGACTGCCGGAATAGAGGATGCCCGCCAAGGCGGCCGTCAGACCGCTGAGCGCATACGCGGCGGCTTTCACAACCTTGACATTGACGCCTGAGAACTGTGCGACTTTCTCATTGCTGCCGACCGCATACAGTCTCCGGCCAAACGGCATTCTATAAAGGGCGACCAGGGCAACGGCGGAAACCGCCAGCCATATCAGGAACAGATTATTAAACGCGCCCACCGAACCGGTGGCGAGGCTTTTCATAACGGAGGGAGACGACCCGCCCGGCATGCCGTTGAAGGACCCGACCAAAAGTCCCTGAAAAATAATATTCGACGCCATCGTCATCACGACGGGGGCGATCCCCACATACGCAACCCCGACACCATTGAACAGTCCCATGGCGATCCCGATCACCAGAACGATCGGAATGACATAGGCGATTTTGCCGTTGTCGCCGTTGGACAGATTCGCCATAAGAAACCCCGCCATGGTAAACATCCACGGGACCGACAGATCCATCCCGCCCGTGAGGATGACAAGCGCCTGGCCAAGCGTGACAAGACCCAAAACGGCTACCTGCGACGAAAGGGTGCGGATGTTATCGACGTTCAAGTAACCGGGCCTTACGATAGCGCACAGGATGAGCAGCGCAACCGCCATAAGATATGTGACAAGAATCGTTGAGTTCTTCCGAATTGCATCTTTCACTTATGCCGCGTCTCCTTCCTTATGGAGAACCGCAATCGAACTGACTGCGACAGCGAGAATCAAAAGGACCCCCTGGACAAGAGATGACCAGTAGGAAGAAACATTTAAGAAAACCAGCAGATCCGCTATTCCCTTGATCGCGAACGCGCCCGCAATCGTTCCCACAAGGCCGCCCGAGCCGCCGAGAAGAGACGTGCCCCCTATAACGGCGGCCGAAATGGAAGTCATGACGAAATCAGCGCCCGCCGTCGGAGAACCCGACGCCACCTGTGCCGTGCGGAACAAACCGGCAAGCGCAGCGAAAAGGCCGGAAAGCCCATAGACCAGTATCTTTGTCCTGAGGACGTAAATGCCGTTCAAGCGGGCCGCTTTTTCATTGCTGCCGACCGCATAAATCGAAATGCCGAAGTCCGTCCGTTTTATGTACAGCCATAAAAGGATCAGAATGACGATGAAAATCAAAGTCAGCGGAATCTGTCCGAACCGGACCAGAAACAGATTGGTGAAATTTTCAGAGACGTTGCCGCCGTCGACTTTCAGAATCAGAAGCGCAATCCCGTAACAGACCGACTGGGTGGCCAGCGTTACAATGAACGGCTGCATGCTGGTTTTCCCTATGATAAAGCCGTTGAATACGCCGACCGCTATCCCGAAAAGGATGCTGACAATCGACCACAGCAGCATGCCGCCGGCCGAATTCCCCATATAAACGGCAGAAAGGCAATTGGTCACGCAGATGACCCCGCCAACGGACAGATCGAACCCCCCGATCAGCAGAACAAGCGTCTGCCCGATCGACACCAGGATCAAAGAGAAAGCGGCGTCGGATTTATTGGCGATCCATCCAAGGCCAAGCGTGCCGGGGTTCAGACACGCAATCACGCCCGTGATGACAATCAAGAATAGATACGGGATAAGCAGAATCCAATTGTTGCTGATCAGCTGCCCAAGCGATTTTCCCTTTAATGGTTTCACTGAACATTCCTCCAAGATAAGGCCCTTTGCTTAGCCCTGCCGATGTGTGGAGCGAAGTCTTCTGCTTCGCTCACGCATCGAAAAAGGGCAGCCGTGCGAATCAGGCGCTTAAAATTTCACCGATTGACGCGGAAACGATATTTCTACGTGTCAAATCATCTTTTTCAAGAACAGCATCGACTTTCCCGTCGTACATGACCATGACCCGGTCGCATACGTTCACCAGCTCTTCACCGTCCGTCGAATAATACAGGATGGAATTCCCCTTCGCCGCCAGCTCTCGCACCAGTGCAAACATCTCCTTTTTCGTACCGATGTCCACACCGCGCGTGATGTCGTGCATCAGCAACAGAGAGGGCTCCATCGCGAGGATTTTCGCCAGAACCACTTTCTGCTGATTCCCGCCGCTCAGATTTGCGACAAGAACCGCCGGACTGTCGGCTTTGATCTTCAGCTCTCCCATATATCGATCGATAATCTGTTTTTCCCCGGCCCGATCGATGAAGAGCCCGTGCCTGAGCCGGTCGAGGCAGGGCAGAGAAATATTGAATCCGATGGGAAAAGACAGCAGGAGCCCTTGCGTGCCCCGGTCTTCCGGGACAAGAGAGATGCCGTTGCGCAGACTGTCCTTCGGGCTGTTGATTTTGACCGGCTTTCCATTCAATCGGACGGTGCCGCGCGCATCCAGGATTCCATACAAGGCCAGCAGCAATTCCGCTTCCCCCTGGCCGGCCAGGCCGCCAATGCCGAGGACTTCGCCTTTGTGGAGTTGAAAATTGACCCCGTTCAGGGAATGCCCCCAGCGCAGGTCCGACACCTCAAGCGCCACGTCGTCCTGAACGGTCGAGACTTTTTCCGGATAGTATCCGGACATTTTACGGCCCAGCATCATGGAGATGACTTCATCCATATCCACATTCTGAAGGCTTAGCGAACCCACCGTGGAACCGTTGCGAAGAATGGTGACGTTGTCGCAGCCGTCCTTGATTTCAGCCATACGATGCGATATGAAAATGATGATCTTCCCCTCGTTGGCCAGTTTCCTCGCCAGACTCAAAAGCCACTGGACCCGGTTCTGGGTAAGCGCGGAAGTCGCCTCGTCCAAAACAACGACTTTCGGGTTCTTCGACAAAACCCGCAGGATCTCGATCATCTGTCGTTTGGAAAGGGACAGCGGCCCTGCTTTGGCATTGGGATCAATATCGTCGACATCGTACTGGTGAAAAAGGTCCAAAGTCATCTGCGTCAGTTTTTTATGATTGATTTTGCCGAGGCGGTTCTTCGGCAGACGGCCCACAAATATGTTTTCCCCGACGGTCAGATCCGGGACGATGGAAAGTTCCTGATACACCGTCCCGATTCCATATGCCATGGCGTCCCGGGGATTATGGATCGTAACGGTCTCGCCGAAAAGCCTGATTTCCCCGGAATCTGCCTGATGGGCCCCGCTCAGCACCTTCAGCAGCGTGCTTTTCCCGGCACCGTTTTCACCCAAAAGGGCATGCACTTCTCCTTTATTGCATGAAAACGAGACGTCTTTCAGCGCATACACTCCGTCGAACGACTTTGAAATATGGTCAAATTCCAGATCGGCCATTTTATCTGCCTCCAAATATCAGGTTTCAAGTGCGCTCAGTTGCTCTTCTGCTGATAATTCGAAATCTCGTCGACTGTCACCGCGGGTTTAAAATCGGTCGGCAGGGCGGGCCAGTCAAACGCACCCGGCAGTTTCCTGAAGCAAGTCACATTTTCCTTAATCGGCGTGGTTTTATAGCCGTTATCAATCGACGGGTCGGTAACAAAGAAGCCGGGCGTGACGTTGGTGACCTGATCGACTTTCTCGCCATTCAGTACCTTGACCGCGATATTCATCGCAATGGCACCCAGGCCCGGAACATTATTGCCGATGCAGAGATTCATTTTATTGTCGAGCGCCGCCAGCTGGCCCGCGTTGGAATTATAGGAAGTCGCCGGAATCAGGGGTCTGCCCGCCTGCTTAAAGGCTGCCTGAATCGTTTCGCCATAAAGCTGTGTGAAAATACCGTCGAGGTTGCGGTTCGCAGCCAAGACGCTGCTCAATTTTTTCTGGCCTACGCCGTCGGAGTATTCGCCGGCGAACTCGGCCACGACATCGACACCCGCGTCCTTGAATATTTTCATAACGGTCTCATAGACGATATTGCCGTTTGTAGACCCCGGCAAACCTGTATCCACCGCAATCTTTTTGCCTTTTCCTCCGCCCATGGCCTTAACCAGATAATTCGCCCAGCCGGAGCCCAACGCGTTCAGATCCGTCTGTACGGCATATACGCCCTTGTGGTTGACGACGGAATCGAACGAGACGCACACAACGCCGGCCTGCTTCGCACGTTCGAGGGACGGAATCAATGCCGCGCTGGAGGAAGCGTCAACCAGGATCGCATCGTAGCCCTGAGCGACCAACGCATCAATGGACGCGGACTGCGCCTCCGCATTGTTTTCACAGGTCACCACTTTCAGATCGACCGTATCCTTATAAGGGGCTTTGGAAGCCACGACCTGCGTCGTTTTAATCATCAACTGACGCCAGTCGTTGCCCATAAAGGAATTGCTCAGCGCGATTTTGTACTTGCCGCTGTGTTTTTTTGCCGCCGCGGACGTCGTCCCATTTTGCGCCGACACATTTCCGCCGGAACTCCCGGAGCTCCCGGAACATCCGAACATTGTCGTCGACACCATCAGAACGCTTAGAAGTGCGCACAGGATTTTCCTTTTCATTTTTTTTCCTCCTTGATTATTTCATAACATTGCTTGATACAATGTCAATCGCCGATCTGCCGCACGATCCAAAATTCCGTTGTCTCCTTGGACTTAATTTCTAAATTTTACCT